>JAOZVV010000151.1:17449-31599 GCA_025869365.1 Pseudonocardia sp. | reverse complement strand
GGTGGGCACCGGCCGTGCCCGGCCGGGTGCGGCGGCGACGCCGAGCAGCGAGGCCCGGTCGGCCAGCTCGGACCCGGTGTGCGCGCGCAGCCACCGGGTCACCGCGGGCCACGGGTCCGTGCCGATCTCGGCCTCGACGAGCGCGCCCAGCAGCGCGGGATCGTCCGGTCGCGCACACGAGACGGCGGCCCAGCCGTCGCTCGTCGGGAGCAGGCGGCAGCTCCCGCCCGCCGAGACGTCCCCGCTGCGCGCGTGCCCGGTGAAGGCGGCGCGCTCGGACAGCAGGCAGGCCCCGTCGAGGCGGACGCCGGTGGCCTCGGCGAGGACCTCCCCGAGCTCGCGGGCGACGCTGGCGGCCCGGCCGGGCGGGACGAGCGGCGGATCGTGGCGGCGGCCCGTCAGGGCGACGACGCCACTTCTCGCCCAGTCCACCGCCGGATCCCCTCTGGACACGGCGCGACGATACGCTGCGCCCGGACGGGATCGGGGCAGGCGAGGGGGTGTCGTGGCGAGCTGGGTCACCCCTGCGGACCTGGCGGCGGGGGCCGCGGCCGGGCCGCTGCTCGGGCCGGACGGGTCGGTCTCCGAACCCCTGCTGCTCGTCGACCTGGACGCCGGTGCGGCGGCGGGGGCCGCCGACGCCGCCGCGGAGAGTGACCGGGTGCTGGTGGGCGTCACCTCCGGACGCGGCCCGGCGGACCTCGTCGAGGCCCTGGACGTCACGCTGACCCCGGTGGTCCCGGGTTCGCGGGCGCCGGGTTCGCGGGCGCCCGGGTCTCGGGTGACGGTCGGGGTCCGGGACCCGGGTGCGGAGGCCGACACCCTGCGCGTCGCGGCGCTGGCGAACCCGGCGGCCACGGTCGTCCTGGCCGGTCTGCTGCGCTGGAGCGGTTCGCTGGCCGTCCCGGCCGCCCTCGACG
The DNA here is from genome assembly GCA_025869365.1 of Pseudonocardia sp. Taxonomy (GTDB): domain Bacteria; phylum Actinomycetota; class Actinomycetes; order Mycobacteriales; family Pseudonocardiaceae; genus Pseudonocardia. The sequence goes on along the minus strand of JAOZVV010000151.1, from coordinate 30,679 downwards.
CCGAGTCCCTCGCCTACTCCACCCTGCTCGGCGGCCCGGAGTTCCGGCGCTGGCTCGAGCGGCGCGGTCCCCGGCCGCTCCCGCCGCCCGCGGCCACGGACCCGGTGCTCGTCAGCCGGGCCGGGGACGTCCTGGGGCTGGAGCTGAACCGGCCGGAGCGGCGCAACGCGTTCGGCCGGGAGGTCCGGGACGCGCTGGTGGCCGGGCTGGAGGTCGCCGAGGTCGACGGCTCGATCAGCCGCGTCGTGCTCACCGGTGCCGGTCCCGCCTTCTGCGCGGGCGGGGACCTGGACGAGTTCGGCACCACGCCGGACCTCGCCACGGCCCACCTCGTCCGGACCCGCGCGGGGGCGGGGCGGCTGCTGCACCGCCTCGCGCCGCGGGTCGAGGCCCGGCTGCACGGTCCCTGCGTCGGTGCCGGGATCGAGCTCCCGGCCTTCGCCGGACGCGTCGTCGCGGACCCCGGCGCGACGTTCCGGCTGCCGGAGATCGGCATGGGCCTGATCCCCGGGGCGGGCGGCACCGTCAGCATCCCGCGCCGGATCGGCCGGTGGCGGACGCTGTACCTGGCCCTCGCCGGCGCCCCGCTCGACGCGGCCACCGCGCTGCAATGGGGTCTGGCGGACGCGGTGGAGCGGCGGTAGCGGCCGCACGCGCGGGCTCCGGTGCGCCGCGCGCCGTCGACCGCGCGCGTGCCGCCGGACCGCGCGCGTGGCGGGGCTTGTCACTTGCCCAAGTGGAAAGTGATCGGTACGGTTGCCACCATGGAAAGCGATGCGAAGGAGCAGCTCGCCATGGTCGAGCGGGCAGAGGCGGCGCCCTACCTCCGCTATCCGCCGACTCCGTGGTGGTACTTCCCGGCCGTCGGGCTCTGGGTGGCGGCGCTGATCGGCACCTTCACCTGGTGGCGGGAGAACGTGGGCCTGTTCGTCGGCGCGCTGGCCGTGCTGATCGCCGTCGAGGTGCTCGCCATCGTCGTGCTGCAGCGCCGGCACGGAGCCCTGCCGATGCCGGGTCGGGGGACCCCGCCGGCGGAGATCGCGCCCGTGTGGCGCGGGTACTTCCTCGGCCTGCCGGTGGTCGCCGCGGCGGTGGCGCTGGCGTGGTGGCTGCTCGGGATCCCGGTCGCGGCCGGCGTCGCGTTCGTGCTGGTCACCGGCGGGCTCGCGCTGTACGAGCAGCGCTACACGCGGGCCGCCGCCCGGGTCCGCGAGCGCCTGGGATGATCGACGGGATCGATCCCACGATCCACGCCCCGAAGCGCCTCGCGGCGATGGCCGTCCTCGCCAACGCGCCCACGGTGTCCTTCCGCTTCCTCAAGGACTACCTGGAGATCAGCGACTCGGACCTGTCCAAGCACATGTCCGCGCTCGAGGCGGCCGGGTACGTGAGCACCACCAAGAACGGCCGCGGCCGGGGCTCCACCACGACCTTCGCGCTGACCCGGCCCGGGCTGGCCGCCTACACCGCGCACCGGGACGCGCTCCGCGCCCTGCTCGACGGCCCCCGGGCCCCCGTCCCGCCCGCCTGACCGAGCACACCCCCCACGGTCCCGGCAGAGGTTCGAACCCGTGCCGGGACCGCGGCAGACGTGCTCGATAAGCCTTCCGCGCGCCGGGGTGGCACGCTCTACGGGTGATGCGCGCGCACGGCAAGTCCTTCCTGGTCCGGATCGCGATCGTCCTGGAAGGTGTCGTGGACGGCTTCGTGACGCTCGTCGTGCTGCTGCGCGGTCGGCGGCGGCCCCTGGTCCTGACGTTCGTCGGGCACGGGTCGCCGAAGCGGATCCGGGTCGGGGCCCGGGTGGTGCTGGGCCGCTCGGACGCGGTCCCGGCCACGCTCGATCCGGCGGAACCGGCCAGGCCCGCCGCGCGGCGCCGCTCCCGGCGCGCGGTCTTCCTGTCCAGCGTCAGCCGCTTCTTCACCGTGCCGCTGCCGCGCACGCCCGTCTCGCTCCGTACCCCCGGGCACGACGTCGACGTGCGCAGCGACAACGACGGCTACGTCGACGCCGTCGTCGACAATCCGGGCCTCGAACCCGGCTGGCACGACGTCGAGCTGACGCTGACGGACGGGACCTCCGCCACCGCGCCCGTCCTCGTCGTCGATCCGCAGGTCGACCTCGCCCTGGTCAGCGACGTCGACGACACGATCCTCGAGACCGGCCTGACCCGGGGGCTGGCGTTCCTGCGGGCCACCCTGCTGACCGAGACCGCGGACCGGGCGCCGCTGCCCGGCGCCGCCGCGCTCTACCGGGCCCTGGTCTCCCGCCCGGAGGGACCCGACCGGCCCGTCTTCTACGTCTCGACGAGCCCGTGGAACCTGCACGCGTCGCTGCTGGAGTTCATCGCGCTGCGCGCCTTCCCCCTCGGCCCGCTGCTGCTGACGGACTGGGGCCCGGGCCACGGCAGCCTGTTCCGGATCGGGGCACGGGAGCACAAGACCGGCCTGATCCAGCGCATCCTGGAGGAGCATCCGGACACGAACCTCGTGCTGATCGGGGACACCGGGCAGCTCGACCCGGAGATCTACGCGGCGATCGCGGAGGCGTTCCCGCAGCGGATCCGCGCCGTCTACGTCCGCCGCGCCGCGTCCTGGGACACCCGGCGCGACGCGGAGGTGGCCGCCCTGGCCGCGCGGGTCACGGCGCTCGGGGTGCCGATGCTCGCCGTCGACGACAGCACCGAGATCGCCGAGCACGCCGCGAGCATCGGGGTGCTGGAGGGCACGGAGGTCGAGGCGGTGCGGGCGGCCACCGGACGCTGACCGCCCACCCGTCCCGATTCTCCCCGGGCGGGGATCAGTCCTGTGCCGTGAACCCCTTCGCGCGGCCCGGGTCGTCCGGGCCCCAGAGCGTCGTCGGGACCTCCCGGCGCACGAGCGGTGCGACCTCCTCGGCGAAGCGGGTCAGCACCTCCTGCTGCTGCTCCCAGGGCAGCACCGGGTTCACCGAGACGGACTGGACGTCGTGCCGGTAGGCCTTGTGGTAGTCCAGGATCTTCGCCGCGACCCGCTCCGGGGTCCCGACCAGCGCCGGCCCGTGCGCGACGGCCTCCTCGATCGTGGTGAACGACGTCGTCTTGCCGACGCGGGTGTCCCCGGCGTGCAACGCCTTCATCCTCGCGGCGATGGCCTCGTAGATCGGGCGGTACTGCGCGATCGCCTCCTCGTCGGTGTCCGCGAGGAAGAGCCCGCCCGAGCCCGAGCCGACGTAGCCGACCGAGGGATCGTGCCCGTTCGCGGCGAGCTGCTCGCGGTAGCGGTCGATGAGCACGAGGTAGTTCTCCCGCGGCTGCAACGCGTTGGCGGAGAAGATCGGGTCTCCCCACTTCGCCGCGAGATCCACGGCCGCGGTCGAGGTGGCCGAGCCGTGCCAGATCCGGAACGGGCCGTCGAACGGGCGCGGGAACGTCGTCACGCCGTCGAGATCGGCGTGGTGCGTCCCCTCCCAGGAGACGCCATCCTCGCGCAGCAGCCGACGGAGCAGCTCGTAGTTCTCGGTGAGGTACTCGTACTGCCTGGCGATGTCGAGGCCGAAGAGCGGGAAGTGCTTGTCCTCGTTGCCCTTCCCGATGACGATCTCCAGCCGGCCACCGGAGAGCTGGTCGATCGTCGCGTAGTCCTCGGCGACGCGCACCGGGTCCAACAGCGACAGCACCGTGACCCCGGTGCTCAGCAGGATGCGGTTCGTGGCGTTCGCGATGGCGCCGAGCAGGACGGTCGGCGCGGAGGAGACGAACTCGCCCGCGTGCCGCTCGCCCACCGCGTAGGAGTCGAAGCCCAGCTTCTCCACCAGCACGGCCGTGGAGACGACGCGTTCCAGCCGCTCGTGCACGGAGATGATCTCCCCGGTCACCGGGTGCGGGGTGTGCGGGACGATGTCCAGGAGCTGAAACCTCATGTCTGCGCCCCCCTGACCGTGTCGACCCCGGGAATGGCGTCGGCGGGCGGCCGGGCGTCGCCGAGGCCGAGGTGCTCGCGCAGCGTCGTGCCCTCGTACTCGGTGCGGAAGGAGCCGCGCTCCTGCAGCAGCGGGACCACGGTGTCCGCGAACTCGTCGAGCCCGCCGGGGGTGATGTGCGGGACGAGCACGAAGCCGTCGCTCGCGTCCGTCTGCACGAACTCGTCGAGCGCGTCCGCGACCTTCGCGGCGGTCCCGATGAAGGACTGTCGGCCCGTCACCTCGATGATCAGCTCGCGCGTCGAGAGCTGCTTCGCCTCGGCCAGCTCGCGCCACTGCCGGGCCGTCGCGACGGGGTCCGTGTACATCCGCACGCTCGCCCGGCCGCGGGCGATCGTGTGCTCCCCGACGAGCGGGTCGACCGCCGGCAGCGGGCCGTCCGGATCGTGGTCGGACAGGTCCCGGTTCCACAGCTGCTCGAGGAACTTGATCGCCGTCTGCCCGCTGACCTGCTGGTGGCGCACGGCGTCCGCCTTCTCCTGGGCCTCCGCGTCCGTGTCGCCCAGGACGAACGTGGCCGCGGGCAGGATCAGCAGGTCGGCGGGCGAGCGGCCGTACCTGGCCAGCCGGCCCTTGACGTCTGCGTAGAAGGCGCGGCCCGCGTCGAGCGTGCCGTGCCGGGTGAAGATCGCGTCCGCGCTCGACGCGGCGAACTCGCGGCCCTCCTCGGAGTCCCCGGCCTGCAGGATCACCGGGCGGGTCTGCGGGCTGCGCGGGACCGAGAAGCGGCCGTGGATGTCGAACTGGTCCGAGGTCACGTCGAAGCGCCCGGCGTCGGGATCGGCGAGGAAGACCCCGGACTCCTTGTCCGCCACGATCTCGTCCCCGCGCCAGGAGTCGAACAGCGCCCACGTGGCGGCCAGGAACTCCTTGGCGCGCAGGTAGCGCTTCTCCTTGGGCAGGAAGCCGCCACGGCGGAAGTTCTCGCCGGTGAACTCGTCCCAGGAGGTGACGACGTTCCAGGCGGCCCGGCCGTCGGAGAGGTGGTCGAGCGAGGCGAACTGCCGGGCGATCTCGTACGGCTCGTTGAACGTCGAGTTGATCGTCCCGGCCAGGCCGAGCCGCTCGGTGACGCCGGCGATCGCCGCGAGCACGGTGAGCGTGTCCGGGCGGCCGACGACGTCCAGGTCGTAGATCTGCCCGTTCTGCTCGCGCAGCCGCAGGCCCTCGGCGAGGAACAGGAAGTCGAACTTCGCCCGCTCGGCGGTCTGCGCGAAGCGCACGAACGACTCGAAGTCGATGTGGCTCCCGGCCGCCGGGTCGCTCCAGACGGTGGTGTTGTTGACGCCGGGGAAGTGCGCGGCGAGGTGGATCTGCTTCTTCTGCTTCTGCGTGGTGGTCATCGTCTGCCTCCGGCTCTACGCGGCCGCGTAGCGGTTGGCGGGGCGGGCCAGCCCGAGGAGCCCGCGCAGGGTGTCCGCCTCGTAGGCGGTGCGGAACGCGCCGCGGCGCTGCAGCTCCGGGACCAGGCCGCGGGTGATCTGCTCCAGGTCGTGCGGGAGACCACCGGGCCGCAGCCGGACGCCGGCGAGCCCGGCCTCGCGCCACTCGAGCACCAGGTCCGCCAGCTCCGCGGGCGTGCCGACGAAGACCGTCGCGTCGCTGACCAGCTCCCGGCCGAGCAGCGCGTCGAGGCGGGCCTTGCGCTCCGCGGCGGCGGACGCGTCCGCGTCCAGGAACACCACGACGTCCCCGAGGACGTGCACCGTCTCCTCCGCGCGGCCGGCCGCCGCCTGCTCGACGCGGACCTCCGCGAGGATCGCGCGGGCGTCCGCCGCGTCCGCCGGGGTGACGAAGCCGAGGTCCGCCGAGCGCCCGACCAGCCGGTACGCGACGTCCCGGTGGGCCAGCGCGGCCACGATCGGCTGGCCCTGCGGCGGGCGCGGGGTGATCGACGGGCCGCGCACGGAGAACTCGGCGCCCTCGAAGTCGATGTAGTGCAGCTTCTCCCGGTCCACGAACCGGCCGGTGGCGGCGTCCCGGATCTCGGCGTCGTCCTCCCAGCTGTCCCAGAGCCGGCGGACGACCTCGACGTAGTCCGCCGCCTCGTCGAACAGGGCGGTCAGCGCGCCGCCGTCCGCCGCGTCCGGCTCGAACGCGCCGAACGTGCGGCGGCCGAAGAGCGCCGCCTCGTCCTCCCGGCCCGACACGCGGATCCGGACGCCGGCGCGCCCGGTGCTCGCGTAGTCCAGCGTGGCGATCGCCTTGGAGGCGTGGAACGGCTCGGTGTGGGTGGCGACGGCCGTCGGCACGAGCCCGATGTGCGAGGTCACCGGGGCCACCCGGCAGGCGATCAGGACGGCGTCGAGGCGGCCGCGGACCTGGTCCGTGCGGTCGTCCGGGCGCCGCGGGTTCGACGACTGCAGGCCCAGGGTGTCCTCGATCGTCAGCAGGTCCAGCAGCCCGCGCTCGGCCTCCTGCGCGAGGTCCGTCCAGTAGCGGGCGGAGAACAGCTCGGTGGGCCTGGCCGCGGGCTCACGCCACGCGGCGGGGTGCCAGCCGGCGCCGTCGAGGGCGACGGCGAGATGGACGGGGTTGTGTGGGGCGCTCACGGGCGAGGTCCTTCTCACGGGGGAGGAGCAGACGGCTCTCCCCGGGTGAGGACAGCCGTGTGCCGGGTCGGGGCGCTGAGCCCGGACAGTGCCCGGGGGGCGACCCGACCCCGTCGAGCCAGAGCCGCGCGACGAGGGCGACAGGCATCGGACGGCTCCCTTCCGTGAGGCGACGACCCCTCCAGAGTAGCCAGCCGAACGACTGATCGGGCAGCGTGAAGAGAGGCACACGCGAGCGGGGAATACCCGGGCGCCCGCGGTCGCGCGCCACCGCCCGCCGCGCCGGGGGACCCGGACGCGGCGGGCGGGCGTCAGTCCCCGGGCACGGCCGCCGGGCGCTGGACCAGCAGCGACATCCCCTGGTGCTCCTCCATCTCCAGGGCGAAGCTCCGCAGGTCGTCCACCGTCGCGACCACCTCGCCGGTGAACATGTCCGACACCGTGCCGCCCGGGGGGAGCTCCACGGAGCGGACGGTGCCGGCGATCGGTTCGTTCGCGAAGTTGAGCACGGTGAGCTGGAGCTGGTCCGGGTCCGCGAGCTGGTGGACGAGCACGAGCATCCCCTTGTGCGAGACGTCCGGGATGTCGACCTGCCGGCTCACCGCGATGCCGTAGTGCGAGCGGACCTTGAGGATCGCCTGCAGCTGGCGCAGGAAGCTGGCCTCGTCCTCCAGCTGGTCCGGGATCGTGCCGTAGAGGCTGCGGCCCCGGGGCATCCCGGCGGAGGACTTCGTCGCCTTCGGGTTGACGCCCATCAGGTCGTGCGCGGCCCGGTGGATCCAGCGGGTGTCCCCGGTGTCCAGCAGGTCCGCGACCTCCTCCGGCGCCAGGGTCAGCATCCCGCACAGGTCCCAGCCGGAGAGCGCGAAGACGCCCGGCTGCAGGGCGTTGAAGCTCGCCAGCAGCAGGTGGGCGCGGCGGATCCGGTCGATGTCGTCGATCTCGTCCAGGTCCCTCACGCCGAGGGTGGCGGCGATGACCGTGGCCGTCGTGCAGGCGATGCCGTTCGTGGTGAACACCAGGTTGTACGGCGCGTTCGGGCCGGTCAGCCGCTCGCAGAGGTCCCGGCGCACCGAGTCCCCGAGCTCGCCCCCGGTGATGTCCTCGCCCTTGTAGTGGTAGACGTCGTGCTGGTGCCCGGTGGACCAGTGCACGAGCTCGTAGGTCAGCTCGTCGTGGTTCTGCATGGCGTGCACCAGCGACGCGGGGTCCACCCCCAGCTCGAGCGAGGTCCGCAGGGTGAGGCGGAGGAACTCGGTGTCCGCGGTGGCCAGCGCGTGCTGGTAGGCGGGACGGTTGATGAAGTCGTAGGACAGGTCCGCGCCCGCCTCGGAGGTGATCCGGATGTCGTCGATCGTCAGGTTCAGCTCCTGAAAGGTGAACCCGCCGACCTTGCGGACCATGCTGGCGATCAGGTGGTTCGCCGCCTCGGACAGCGGATGCCCCTCCGACCACGCCGGGTTGCCCTCCGCCGCGCTCTTCTCCACCCCGAGGAAGCCGTTGGCGTCCAGCCGCAGGGCCCCGGAGCCGAGGTCCGCCAGCGAGTGCAGGGCGTCCCCGATGACCATCCGCATACCGGCGAACGACGGGTCCAGCCAGTTGATCGACGGCTGGCCGTCCTTGAAGTAGTGCAGGTAGACCCATCGGCGCTCCACACCGTCGATCCCGACGACCGGACGGGTCACGCTCCAGTTCGTCTCCTTGACGCCCTCGGCGTAGAAGATCACCCGCTGCAGCGGGCCGATGATGTAGCCGGCCTTGTCCAGCCACTCCTCGACGGCGGCGTCGATGTTGACGGAGTCCTTGCCCGGCGGGACCTCCGGCAGCGCGCTCCAGTCGTCCTGGTCGATCTCCACCATGTGGTAGATGCCGGGGTAGTCCGCGTACTTCATCTCGGCGAGCCGGAAGTCCGCGCCCTTGCCGGTGTGCCCGGGGACGACGTCGTCGATGATCGTGCCGCCGTGCCAGGTGGCCGCGCCGCACATGGTCCGGAACTCGGACTCGGTGCCGAACGCCGGGTCGATCTGGGTGCTGATCCGGTCGAAGTGCCCGTCGACGCTCGGGGTGTACTGCCAGCCCGAGATGCCCCCCGCGCGCTTGACCGGGCCGGTGTGCACCGCCTCGATCCCGATGGCGGAGAACGCCTCCCACATCGCGTCGTCCGCCATCGCGGCGAGGAAGGACTCACCGGGGCGGGTGATCAGCGAGAGCGGGTAGGCGGTGAACCAGACCGACGCGGTCTCCACGGCCTGCCGCGGCCCGGGGCTGGCGAACGGGTTCTGCCACATCGAGCCCTGGCCGGAGAACTGCCGGCTGATCTCGTTCGCGTCCGAGAGCATCGACTGGTTCAGCAGCCAGTCCACGTACGCGCGGTTCTCCCCGGTCGCCGGGCCGTCCTGGGCCACGGAGCGGCGCGCGAACGGCGACTTGACGCGGGCGCGGTGGCGGAGGCTGCGGGGTCGGGCCGGATGGAAGTGCTCGGCGTAGGTGATCTCGCTCGGCTCGTGCGCCGGTTCCTCCGGTGCCCGATCCTCCGGTGCCCGATCCTCGGGTGACTCGTCCTCCCGGGCCTCCGGCGTGTCCGACATCCGCTCTCCCCACGATGCTCGTCCCCTGGTCAGCCGGCCGTCCGCGGGGCGCGCCCGACCGCGCCCGCGTCCACGACCCCGGCAACACCGGGTTGCCGGTCCGACTGGCCGCCCATCATGGCGGGCCCCCCGGCGCGGCCCGCATCCGAGGTGGCCGAGATCAGCAGTGGGGAAGGGGATGCTAAAAGGACTCTCCGTGACGAGGCGGTGACGCGATGGAAGGGCCGAGACACGGCGCGGCTCCGGCAGCGCCGAGTTCGACAGGAGGGTGGTCCGAGCCCGTCACCGGCCACTCGCGTGTCGAACTCGACCATCTGCAGCCGGGTCCACTGCAGGCCGGTCCACTTCGGGCCGGTCCACTTCGGCGGGACCGGGCGCCCTTGACTTTGCCGACGGCGGAGGGTGGGGTGATCCTGTGTGGTCCCGCCGCAGGCACATCGACTTCTGCCGGACCCGGGGCGCGCTCTGTCGGTGATCGGCCCCCCGGGCGTCGCGACTTCGCGAGGACGCCCCGTCACCCCCACCGCACCTCCCCACCGCACCTCCCCCCACCGCCCCCCGTCGCGGGCGCCGACGCGCGCCCGGACAGCGGTCCATCCCGGACGGAGTTCCCCATGAGCACCAGCACGACGACCGAGACGCGCGATCCCGCACGGGACGAGGCGCTGCGCGCCATCGTCGAGGCCACCTCGATCGCGGTCGAGGACGACCAGGACAAGGCCCTGGCACTGTTCCGCGCCACCGGGACCGGGGGCGCGGGGGTCGTCACCGACGTCCGCATCGGCCGCCACTCGGTGACGGTCGACGAGCCGCCCGCGCTCGGCGGGGACGACGCCGCGCCGAACCCCGTCGAGTACGCGCTCGCCGCGCTGCTGTCCTGCCAGGTCGTGACCTACCGGTTCTGGGCCGCGAAGCTCGGCATCCCGCTCGACGACGTGTCCGTCGACCTGGAGGGCGATCTCGACGTCCGCGGCTTCTTCGGCCTCGACGACGCGGTCCGGCCCGGGTTCGGGGAGGTGCGGGTCGTCGTGGACCTGCGCGGCCCCGCGACCAGGGAGCGCTACGAGGAGCTGCGCGCCGCCGTCGACGAGCACTGCCCGGTCCTGGACCTGTTCACCCGCCCGACCCCGGTGACGACCCGGCTCGCGGGCTGAGGAACCGGCTCCGGTCCCGGGCCCCGCCGCTGCGGGACCGGAGCCCCACCCGGCGACGACCACGACGACCGCGGCGAGAGAGGCGTCCGGCCGCAGCGCCCGGCACGCGTGCCGGGCCGGGGATCACCGAGGCGGTGGTCGGTCCTGCAGCTCGGCGAGGTGGGCCTCGGCGCGCTCCAGCGCCGCGACCGCGTCCCGTGCGGCACGGGCGGACTCGCGTTCGCTGCGGGTGGCGTCCTTGACCGCGGCGGACGCGTCGGCGCGGGCGTCCCGGGCGCGGTCCAGCTCGGCCGCGAGCTCGTCGACCCGGCGCTCGGCGTCGCCTCGGGCGGCCTCGGCGTCGTCGAGCGCGATGCGGTCCGCGCCGTTGCGGTCCGCCGCCTCGTCCGCCGCGCGCCTGGCCGCGGCGAGGGCCTCCTCGGCCTCGGCCCGCCGCCGGGCCCGTTCCTCCTGCTCGCGGCGCTCCCGCCGCCGGCGGTCCTGCTCCCGTTCGGCCGCTCCCTCCCCGCCGCCCGTGCCGGCGTCCGGCTCCGAGGACGGGCGGGGCGCGGGCCTGCGGGTCCCCCCGCGGGCGCCGGACGGGCGGGCCCGGTCCACCGGGCCGAGGTCCGGTCCGAAGCCGGAGTAGCTGACCGTCCGGGTGAGCCGGCCGGAGCGCACCTCGTCCGCGATGCCCGGGTCCGCGAGCGCGGCCTCGAGGATGCCCCGCAGGTCCCGCTCCACGGACTCGGTGACCCGGTGCCCGTCCGAGGCGGCCAGCCGGCGCGCCTCCCGCGCCATGGCGCCGACGAGCTTCTGGCGCTGGGCGGACAGGGCGCGCAGCGCCGGCCCGTCGAGGCTGCGCTGGGCGCCGGCCAGCTCGTCCGCGAGGGCGAGGACGCCGTCGAGCTGCTCTGCCCGTTCCCGGGCCAGCAGGTTGGCCAGCCACGCGGCCTGGGTGGGCCGGCGGAGGTGGCCGATCGCCCTGGCCGCCTCCTTGTCCCCGGCCTCGCGGGCGGCGGCCACGAGCTCGTCCCGGGTGGGGACGAACTCCTCCGGCGGCATCCCGTAGAGATGGTCGGCGGCGTCGGACACCAGCGGGCTCTCGTGGTCGGAGGGGACGTCGGGCCGGCCGTCGGGATCGGCGGGCGGAGCGGACCGGTTCATACTCACTCGATTCAGTGTGACGGCGGTCACTCGACGATGCCGCGAATACCGGTTGTGATCGACGCGGAACGGGCAATTCATGGCATGAGCAGCACCACTCTTATCGTAGTGATCGTTGCGGTGGTGGTCGTCCTCGTCGCGATCGCCGTGGCCGCCCGGTTGATGGGCGGCAAGCGGCGCAGCGCACAGCTCCGCGAACGCTTCGGGCCCGAGTACGAGCGGCACCTGGCGCAGTCCGGTGATCCCGCCGAGACCGAACGCGAGCTCGCGGACCGCGAGAAGCGCCACGACAAGCTCCATCTCCGTGAGCTCGACGACCGCGAGCGGGAGACCTTCCGGAACCGCTGGACCGACGTGCAGCGCGAGTTCGTCGACGACCCGAACCGGGCCGTCGACCACGCGGACTCGCTGGTCAACGAGGTCATGTCCGCCCGCGGCTACCCGGTCGACGACTTCGAGCAGCGCGCCGCGGACGTCTCGGTGGACCACCCCGTCGTCGTCCAGCGCTATCGCGAGGCACGGCGGATCGCCGCGGACAACCGCGATGGCAGCGCGGACACCGAGGCGTTGCGCAACGCGGTCACCTCGTACCGGGAGCTGGTCGGCGCGCTCCTCGGCGACGACCCGCGCAGCGACCGGGACGACGACCGGCGCAACGGACATTCCCACCGCAGCTCCGACCGCAACACGGAGGCCCAGGCATGAGCGACACCCACGAGAACACCCGCAACGACGAGTCCCTGCGCCAGAAGCTGGCCGACAAGCTCGTCGGCCGCGATCGCACGGACGAGCGGGACACGCGCGCGGACGTCACGCATGGTGATGTCGGGTCCGGTGACGCCGCGTCCGGTGATGTCGCGCCGCAGTCCGGTCCGCGCCACGACGACACCACCCGCCGCGACACGGTCCTGGACGAGCGCCGCGGCCCCGACCAGGGTCCCGGCGGTCACCGGGAGCAGGCCCGGTGGGACGCCCCCGTCCGTGACGACGCGGCCCGTGACGACGCGGCCCGGGACGACGCGGCCCGGGACGACGCGGCGCACGACGGCGGCCGGCTCGGCTCGGACCGGCCGGGTGCCGAGGACCGCCTCGGCGGCGGCCCCGCGGTCGACCCGGGCAGCCGCGGAACCGCGCACGACCCCGGCAGCCGCGACCCCGGCAGCCGCGACCCCGGCAGCCGCGACCCCGGCAGCCGCGACACCGTGCACGACACCGCCCGCGGCGGGCAGCCCGACAGCGGGGTCCAGGCCAGGGACGTCACCTCGGGCAGCATCGGCGACGCCGGGCCCCGCCACGAGCAGGCGACCGGCACCACGCCGGGGGCCCACGACGGACCCGGCGGTCCCGGGCACGCCGCGAGCGCCGGGACCGGCTCGGCCGGTCGTGACCCGGCCCCCGGCGACGGGCAGGGTGGCCGGCAGGGCGATCCGGCACTGATCCCGCAAGACCGCTCCGCGGACTACCTGCGGCGCTGGGAGTCCCTCAAGGCCGGCTTCGTCGACGAGCCCCGCGCCGCGGTGCGGGATGCGAACCAGCTCGTCGGCCAGGTGCTCGACGAGCTGGAGGAGCTGTTCCGCGCCCAGCGCGGCGAGCTCGAGCGTGATCTCGGCAACGACGAGGCGTCCACCGAGGACCTGCGGCTGGCCCTGGGCCGCTACCGCAGCTTCTTCGACCGGCTGCTGAAGATCTGACGCCCACGACGACGGGGCGGGACCGGATCCCCGGCCCCCCCCCGCGGCGCCCCCGGCGGGCGGTCAGCGCAGCCCGACCCCCCCCGCCCGCGCCACCCCCCGGAAGGGGGAGGGCGCCGCCCCGGAGAGGTGGACCCG
>JAOZVV010000151.1:0-17439 GCA_025869365.1 Pseudonocardia sp. | reverse complement strand
CTTCCCCCTTGTCCTCCCCCGTCCTGTTTTCTTCTCCCCCCCCCGGCGGGGGGGGGGGGCCGGCCCCCGCCCCCCCCGCCGCGCCCGCCGCGGGCGGACGGTCAGCTCAGCGCGACCGCCGCGTCCGGCTCCACCACGCGGAAGGTGAAGGACTCCTCCAGGTAGAGGTGCACCGTCGTCGCGTCGTGGTGGCTGTAGCCGATCGCCAGGTCCTGCCCGACGTCGAGCAGGAAGTCCCCGCCACGCCGGCTGACGACGATCGCCCCGTCCACCCCGGCCGTCCAGATGACCGACCCCCCGAGGATCCGCTTGAGGTGGTCGAGCAGCAGGTAGCCGCCGTGCTCCGTGGTCTCCACGATCTTCGTGTAGAGGTCCGGGCCGACCGCCAGGGCGTAGGGCCCCTCGATGCCGGCGACGCGCAGCCGGTCCACGGCACGCGCGACGATCCCGGGCCACAGCGCGCAGTCCTCGCCGAGGGCCAGCGTCGGGTACGGCGAGGCCTGCGTGATGCCTTCGATGGACGCGGCGGGCCAGCCGTGGAACACCGCCCGGTTCTCGATCTCCGCGGCCACCCTGGCGGCGCGGTCGAGGTCGTCGAACTCGGGGTCCAGGGCGCCGCGCTGCACGTCGTCGATCTCGTCCCGGCTCACCGTGAACGGCACCCGGACCTCGGACAGCGGCAGCACCCGGCGGCTGCGGGCGCGGACGCCCTCGGCGGTGACGCCCGGTGGTGGCCCGTCGAGCGGGGTGACCCGGCCCAGCGGGGCGCAGGAGTGCTGCCAGCCGCCGGGGCCCACCCAGTCCGCGATCTTGCGTGCGGTGAGCAGGGGGGTGAGCCGCTCGCGCGCCTCGTCGTCGATGGCCTTCCAGGCCTCCGTGGGGATCGGTGCCAGCGAGCGGAGCAGGTGGTCGGTCGGGTGGGTCACGGTGGGTTCTCCTTGCGGTGCCCGTCGGGCGGGACGGTCGGGGAGGGGGGAGTTCGTGCTGGGCGGGTGGAGCGGGTCAGGAGTTCCGGAGGCTGCCGATGCCCAGGCCGGTACCGGGTGCGGCGTCCGACGGCGGGCTCAGCTCGGCCTCGACGTCGCGGACGTAGGCCTCGGGGTCCTTGTCCGCGGTGCTGATCCCGACGGAGCCCCGGTGCTTCTCCAGGAAGTCCGCGAACCGCTCGCCGAGGGACTCGCGGACCTCGAGCGGGGCGTGGAGGCGGAAGTCCTGCAGGCCCTCGTTCTCCTCCTCGCCCATGTGCTCGTCGTTGGCCGCGCGGGCCTGCGCCACGGCGTCCCACCAGTCCCGGCTGGCGACCGGGTGCCGGGCGGCGGCGTGCACACCGTCGCGGATGTCGTTGTGGTCCCCGATCGCGTCGAGGGTCGCCTCCTCGGGGTCGTCCTCGCCCTTCGCGATGAGCTGCGGGTAGAAGATCTCCTCCTCGGCGACGGCGTGGACGTCGAGCCGGTCCGCCAGCGGCGTCCACACGGCGCGGACGGCGTCGGCGTCGATCGGGGTCTGCGCGCGCAGTTCGTCGAGGTCCGCGAACTGCTGACGGAACCACTGGTGATCGTCGAGGATCAGCTGGGTGATGTCGGCCACGGTCCGGAGATTACTGCCGCTCCCCGGGGACGTCCTGTCGAGAGTGGTCACTCGCCGGGGTTCGGGACCTCGAGGGCGAGCGCGTCCCACCAGCGCTCGTCGCGGTCCACCGGGGCGATGACGAGCCCGTCGCGCGGCTCGGGGTCCCGGGCGGGCCCGGCCGCCACGAGCTCGTGCATCCTCCGCCCGACGCGCCGGTAGAAGTCCGTCTGCACCCACCGCCCGAAGACGCGGAAACCGGTGCGGTACACGGGGTTCGGGATGCGGGAGCGGCGCGAGTAGGCGTGGATCCAGAAGACGACCTGGCCCGTCGCGAGGTCCTTGGTGACCTCGTAGGTGAGCTTCCCCTGCTCCAGATGGCCCTGCAGGGTCTGATACGTCCAGCCCCAGACCCGCGTGCCGTCGACGGTCTCGTCCCTGGTGGCCGTGACGCGGACTCCCATGTAGAACCGCAGGGCGAGGAACCGTCCTTCGAGGATCATGTCCCGGCCCAGCAGCGGGGCCGCGGGACGGTAGGCACCGCGCAGCAGCCGGTGGTCCGTGAACTCGTAGGCGCGCACGATCGCGCAGGCGCGCTCCCACGGCCCGCCGGGAACGGGGTCCCCGGGCGGTTCGACGCCGAGCACCGAGTACCCGGAGTCGACGTGCCAGTCCCCGTCCCCGGGGCCGTCCGGGGCGTCGGACTCGTCGTAGTTGACGCCCACGCCGACGAGCCCGTCGACGAGCGCGGCGATCTCCCCGCGGTTCAGGACCGCTCCTCCTGCCGGACCGACTCGCCGATCAGCCAGATCGTCGGCGGCCAGAGGCCGACGAACAGCGCCCGCCGCTCGGCGTTGCCCCGTTCGTCCTGGTCCACGGTCCGGGCGCGCAGCCAGAGCCCGATGCACAGGCCGATCGACGCGAGCGAGGCGGCCTGCAGGTGGGTCGACCGGACGCCGCCGCGGCGCAGGAGCGTCCCGACGGTGGCCGGGCCGTGGGTGCTGGAGCGGGTGGTCTTGCGGCCGAGGGTCATGGGGGTTGGTTCCCGCTGCGGTGGGTATTCATGCGCATGACGCACCTGCTCTCCCACGACCAGGTCACCGGCACCCGGCGCACCCGCCGGGTCGGGGCCCTGGCCCGGTGGCCGATCGGGATCGCCATCGTGACCTGGCGCTACATGTGGCGGACCACGCCGATGCACCGGGTGGAGGAGGAGGGCGACGCGAGCGACTCGCCGCCCGAGATCCCCGCCGAGTTCCTCGACGACAAGCTCCAGCCCCCGTCCGACGGCTACGGGGACCTCCTGCACCGGCGCTACTCGGTGCGGATCAAGGAGACGACGACCGGGCCCGAGGACCTGATGTCGCTGCTGCAGAGCGACGTCAACCGGATGGTGCCGACCGAGATCGCGATCTTCCGGCGGAGCGTGGGGACCGAGGGCTCGCTGAGCCCCGGCGACGAGTTCCTCATCCGGCTCCCCGGTCCGTGGGACGGGCCGGTGCGCGTGATCTCCAGCGATGCGACGCACTTCCGGCTCGCGACGATGCGGGGACACCTGGAGGCCGGGGTGATCGAGTTCCGCACCCGCCGGACCGGCACCGGGACGGCGGACGGACAGCTCGTCTTCTCGATCGAGTCCTGGGCGCGGCCGGGGGACCGGCTCTCGCACATCCTCTACAACCGGTTGCTCATCTCCAAGGAGGTCCAGCTCAACCTGTGGACCGAGGCGTGCCTGCGGTCGGCGAAGCTGGCGGGCGGGCGGCCGGACGGCGGGATCTCCGTGCACACCCGCCGGGTGGCGGACCCGCGAACTCGAGGTGCCGGGTCCGCCCTCGCGGGCGTCAGCCCTTGTTCTCGTAGACCGGGGTGATGACGGCGCGGGCCAGCGTGTGGCTGAACAGGTTGAAACCGAGGAAGGCCGGGCGGGCGTCCGCGGGGATGCCCAGGCTCTCGACGTCGACCGCGTGCACCACGGTGATGTAGCGGTGCGGGCCGTGTCCGGGTGGCGGGGCGGCGCCCAGGTAGCGCGCGAGCCCGGCGTCGTTCGCCAGCTGGAACGCACCCGCGGGCAGCCCGGAGCCGGTGTCGTCGCCCGCCCCGCTCTCCAGCGACGTCACCGACGCCGGGATGTCCACGACGGCCCAGTGCCAGAAGCCCGACGCCGTGGGGGCGTCCGGGTCGTAGACGGTGACGACGAACGACTTCGTCCCGGCCGGGAATCCGCTCCACGACAGCTGGGGCGAGACGTCCTCGCCGCCCGCGCCGAAGATCCCGGAGACCTGCGGGGTGCCGAGGGTCGAGCCGTCCGCCACGTCGGTGCTCGTGACGGTGAACGACGGCACGTCGGGGAGGTCGGCATACGGGTCGTGACTCATGTCCACTCCTTCTTCTGATCGCTCGAGGGTCCTCCCCGGATCATGACACGGCCGGGAGCTGGGAGGCTGGGCGCGTGGAGAGCCTGGTTCTGATCGTCGGTCTGATGCTGGCCGCGGTGCTGCTGGTGGGGGTGGGGGACCGGCTGAAGCTGCCGTGGCCCGCGCTGATGGTCGTCCTCGGGGCGGTCGTCGCGCTCGTGCCGGGCCTGCCGGACATGTTCGAGCTGGACCCGGACCTGATCCTGCCGCTGTTCCTGCCCCCCTTGCTCTACGCCACGGCGCAGCGCACCTCGTGGGCGCTGTTCCGCGCCCGCTGGCGGTCGATCGTCACGCTCGCGGTGGCGCTGGTGGTGGTCACCGTGATCGCGGTGTGGGGCGTGACGGCGCTCCTGGTCCCGGGCATCTCGGTGACGGCCGCGGTCGCCCTCGGGGCGATGGTCGCGCCGCCGGACCCGGTCGCCGTCGAGGCCGTCGCGGGGCCGGTCGGCATCCCGCGCCGGGTGATCGCGGTCCTGCAGAGCGAGGGCCTGTTCAACGACGCCGCGGCGCTGGTGATCTTCCAGGCGGCGGTGCTGGCGACCGTGCGCGGGGACGAACTCAGCATCGGCGGCCTCGCGCTGAGCTTCGTCCTCGGGGCCGCCGCGGCGGTGCTGATCGGGCTCGCGGTCGCCTGGATCGCGCGGACCGTCCTCGCCCGCCTCACCGACACCACCGGGCGCAGCGCGCTGACGCTGATCCTGCCCTTCGCGGTGTACCTGCTGGCGGAGGAGGTGCACGCGTCCGGCGTCGTCGCGGTGGTCGTGGTGGCCCTGCAGCTGCGCCGGCTCGGGGATGCGGACGAGGTGGCCGAGCGGCTGACCCAGCGCTCCTTCTGGGACGTCGTCGAGCTGCTGGTCACCGGGGTCGCGTTCGGGCTGATCGGGCTGGACCTGCGGCAGGTGGTCCTGGAGGCGGGGGACGACCTGCCGAGGATGCTGGGGCACGCGGCGATCGTGTGCGCGGTCGTCGTCGGGGTGCGGGCGCTGTGGATGACCGGCGCGTTCCTCCTGATCCGGAACAGCCCGGACCCGTCCGCCGCGCCGCGCACCGGCCGGGAGGCCGTGGTGCTGTCCTGGTGCGGGATGCGCGGTCTCGCGACCCTCGCGCTCGCCCTGTCCCTGCCGGCCACGACCGCCGGTGGCGCCCCGTTCCCCGGCCGGGTCGAGATCACCCTCATCGCCTGTTCGGTGCTGGTGGTGACGCTGCTGATCCCGGGGTTCACCCTGCCGGCGCTGGTCGGGCTGCTCGGCGTCGCGGAGACCGCCGAGGCCGAGCACGCGGCCGAGAAGGCCGTCGCGCAGCGCGCCCGCCGCGCCGCACTGAGCCGGATGGGCGAGGAGGAGCGGCTGCGGGACCTGCCCGAGGAGGTCAGCGCGGTGCTGCGGGAGCGGATGGGCCGGCTCGACGCGGTGCTGGGCGGCGAGACGATGACCGAGGACGAGCAGCACCGGTTCGACATGCTGCGGGACCGGGCCTCCGCGGTGCGGGAGATCCAGGCGGTCGCCCTGGCGGCGGCCCGGGCCGAGGTCCTGGCCGCCCGGCGGGAACCGGGCACGGACCCGGAGGCGGCGGACCGGGTGCTGCGCCGCCTGGACCTGCGGACGGTGCTCCTGGACTGATCCCGCGGGCCCCGGTGCGCGGTTCAGGAAAGCCACATTCAGGTAATCCCCTTACCAGAATGTGGCTTTCCTGAAGTCCCGAGATGCCCGGGGGAGGGGACTAGCGGGGCCCGTAGACCACCAGCGTGTTGCCCCACGGGTCCTTCGCGACCGCGCGGACCTCGTGCGGACCCTGCTCCGCGTCGCGGACCACGGACCCGCCGGCGGCCGTGAGCGCGGCGAGCGCCGCGGCGACGTCCGGCACCTTGAACGACGCCGCGGCCACCCCGCCGGTGACGTCCTCCGCCGGGCCGGCGAGGGCCAGGGCGGTGCCCCCGGCGTCGAGCTGGGCGTAGCGGTCGCCGTCGACGAACCGGGCGCCCAGGCCGAAGGTGTCCCCGTAGAAGCGCACGGCCGCGGCCACGTCCGCGACGGGGTGCAGGACGTTGCCGATCTTCACGGGTGCGGGCTCGTCGGCCACGGGTGTTCCTCCAGATGTCGGTGATCTTCTCGCGGAGACCCTACGTGCTCAGGTGATGGTGATCCCGCCGTCGACGGGGATCGTCTGGCCGGTGACGTAGCCGCCCGCGTCGCTGGCCAGGAACAGCACGCTGGCCGTGAGCTCCTCCGGGTCGCCCTTCCGGCCGAGCGGGACCCGCTGCATCATCGAGTCCAGGTAACCCGGCGCGTAGTTGTCCGTCATCTCGGAGGTGAAGAAGCCGGGCGCGATCGCGTTGACCCGGATGCCCTTGCGCCCGCCCCACTGCTGCGCGAGGTCCCGGGTCAGCCCGATCAGGCCGGCCTTGCTCGCCGCGTAGGCCGCCTGGGGCAGGTTCGCCGTGGTGATCCCCAGGATGCTGGAGATGTTGATGATGGAGCTGCCCTCCTTCATCACCCGTCCGCAGGCCTGCGCCATCCAGTAGCAGCCGTTGAGGTTGATGTCGATCACCCTGGTGAACTCCTCGACCGTCTCCCGGGTGGCCGGGACCGCGGTGCCGACGCCGGCGTTGTTCACCAGCACGTCCACCCGGCCGAACTCGGCCATCGCCGCGTCGACGAGAGCCTGGCAGTCCGGCTGCGACGCGACGTCCGTGGCGACCGCCAGGGCCCGCCGGTCCAGGTCCTCGACCAGCTTCGCGGTGCCCTGCAGGCGATCCACCCGGCGCGCCCCGAGCACGATGTCGGCGCCCGCCTCGGCGAGGCCCTTCGCGAAGGCGACCCCCAGACCGGAGGATGCCCCGGTCACGATCGCCACCTTGCCGTCGAGGGAGAACCGCTCCAGAACCGTCATGTCCGGGACATTACGGGATGGGTGAACGCCCGATCAGGAGCAGCTCGGTCCGGGGGCCCGGGCACCTGCGGCGGGAGCGCCCGGCTGGGCGGCACGTCACATCGGGTTGCGCCGGAGCGGCAGCGGGATGCAACGATCGCGGGCGAGAACCGGTTCCCGCGGGCTGGAGGCGGGCACCACGGTTGTTCCATGAGTCGAAGGAGACGCAGAAGATGACGCAGTCCCAGGCGCGTGTCGCCATCGTGACCGGGGGTGCCCGAGGAATCGGCGCCGCCACGGCACAGCGGCTGGCGGCCGACGGCTACGCGGTCGCGGTGATCGACCTCGAGGAGTCCGCGGCCAAGGGCACCGCGGACGCCATCGCGGCGGCGGGCGGGACCGCGATCGGGGTCGGCGCGGACGTCTCCGACGCCTCCGCGGTCGAGACCGCGGTCGCCCGGGTCGCCGACGAGCTCGGTGCCCCGACGATCCTGGTGAACAACGCCGGCATCACGCGCGACAACCTGATCTTCAAGATGGCCGAGGCCGACTGGGACGCCGTGATGGGCGTCCACCTGAAGGGCTCGTTCCTGATGACGAAGGCCGTGCAGAAGCACATGGTCGCCGCCAAGTTCGGCCGGATCGTCAACCTCTCGTCGACCTCGGCGCTGGGCAACCGCGGTCAGGCCAACTACTCCACGGCCAAGGCGGGCCTGCAGGGCTTCACCAAGACCCTCGCGATCGAGCTGGGCAAGTTCGGCGTGACCGCGAACTGCATCGCCCCCGGCTTCATCGCCAGCGACATGACGAAGAACACCGCCGAGCGCCTGAACATCCCGTGGGACGAGTACCTCGCCGCGCGCGCGTCGGAGATCCCGGTGCAGCGGGCGGGCCACCCGGACGACATCGCGAACGCCGTGTCGTTCTTCGTCGGCGAGGCCGCAGGCTTCGTGTCCGGGCAGGTCATCTACATCGCCGGCGGCCCGAAGGCCTGAGCGGAGCGGTACCCGACAGGCCTGAGCGGAGCGGTACCCGACAGGCCTGAGCGCAGCGGGACCCGGTCGGTGGCGGTCGTGCCGCCGAACGGGTCCCGGCCGCTGGGCGGCGGCCCGGGTCAGGACCCCGCCGCGGCGCCGGAACGCTCGGCGATCGCCCAGGGGGCGAGCGCGTCGTGGCCCGGGACCGGGACCTCCGTGCTGCTCGCGTTGACGATCAGCGCGGTGCCGTCCGGGGCACGGAACCCGATCAGCGGCGACGTCTGCGAGCTGCCGATCTCGACGTTCCCCGCGGCGAGCCGGGGGACCAGCCACTGCCAGGCCCGGGTGAGCGGGGTGGGCTGCCCGCCGTCGTCCTTCGTGGCGTCGGTCCAGAGGGCGGCGTACTCGAGGCTCGAGGCCTGCGGGCCCCAGAGCAGCGCGGCGGAGGCGCCCGACCGGGCGAACGCGGCCACCGAGGTCAGGGCCGAGGCGGCGCTCGCCTGGCTGTCCCCGCCGCCGGTCGCCCCCGGTGGGACGTCGGAGTAGAACTCGGCCCACCAGATCGGCAGGTCGGTCTTGCTCCGCAGCCAGGTGGCGATCGCGGCGAACTTCTCGGCGCCCTCGGTGACCGGGTCCGTGGCGTCGCCGGACCGGACGGCGGTGGAGGCGTCGACCGCGACGAAGTCCGCGCCGACGTTGTGCGTCAGCCAGTAGTCCACGACGTCCATCGGGCGCTTGTCCAGCGCGCCCCAGGCGCCGCTGACCTCGCTGGTGGCGTTGTGGTCGTCCGCCGCCAGGCTCGTCATCACCGGGTACGGGCCGCCGACCTGCACGTCCGGCCGCACGGCCTTCACCGCCGTGTAGACCTTGTTGTAGAGCTCGGTGTAGCCCTCGTAGTCCCAGCGGTTCTGGTCGTCGTGGTAGAAGCCCTTGAGCTCGTTCCACACCAGCACCCGCTCGATCTGCGGGTAGCGCGCCACGGCCTCGGCGGAGAGCTTCGCGAAGTCGTCGAAGTACTCCGGCAGCGGCGCGCGCTCGAGCTTCGACCAGTCCGTCTGGCCCTGCGGGCCGCCCTTCATCCAGTCCGGCGAGCAGCACAGCGTCAGCACCGTGCGGCCCCCGGTGTCCTCGACGAGCTTCATCCGCGTGTCCAGCGAACCCCAGTCGAAGTCGCCGTCCGACGGCTCGGGGTTGACGGTGCCGAAGCCCATGAGGTGCACGTTCTGCCAGACCCCGCCGTTGTCCCGCAGCACCGCCTCGCCCCGGGCGCGCGCGGCGGCCGGCTCGCCCGGGTCCAGGCTGTCCTGGGTGTGGGTGACGCCGAGCTCGGTGGGGGTCGGCTGCTTCTGCCACGTCCAGCCCTGGCCGAGATCGAGGTAGCTCGCGGAGGTGTCCGCCTGCGCCGCCTGGTCGCCCGGGCTCGACGAGGTGCACCCCGTCAGGACGAGCAGCGCGGCGAGCAGGGCGCCGGCGGCGGGCGCGACGAGGGCGAGCGGGCTGCGGCGGAGTCGGACGGGACGGGTCCTCGGTTCGTGGACCCCGGCGAACGGCACTGGTCAGACCTCACGGGTGGACGGGCGCGGGCCGGCGGCGGCGCGCGGAGCTTCGGACGGGGACGAGTCTGGTCAGGGGTCCCTGTGGCGACGCTGAGATCACCCCGGCGATCGGCGCAGCATCCCATCGCCCGGGCGCCGGCCGCGTCCCGGTACCAGCCGTGCCGGTCCGCGAGCTGCCGCGGCGTCCCGTGCTGCACGACCCGCCCCCCGGAGACGACGTACACGGTGTCGCAGCGGCCGGTGCCGGCGAGGTCGTGGGTGATCAGGAGCGTGGAACGGCCGCGAGCGGCGGCGAGGAGGTCGTCGAGCACGACGTCGCGCGTGTCCGGGTCCAGGTGGGCGGTGGGCTCGTCGAGGACCAGCAGCGCCGGCTCGGTGAGCAGCGCCCGGGCCAGGGCCAGCCGCTGGCGCATCCCGCCGGAGAGCCGTCGGCCGTGGCTGCCGACGGGGTCGTCGAGGTCGAGGTCGAGGCGGACCCGGTCCAGGACCGCCCGCAGCTCGTCGTCGGTGGCCGCCGGACGGGCGAGGCGCAGGTTCTCCCGGACGGTGCTGTCGAAGACGTGCGGGTCCTGCGGGACCCCGCTGACCGCGGCGCGGACGGCGTCCGGCGAGCGGTGCAGGAGGTCGTGCTCCCCGAGCTCGACCGTGCCCGCGTCGGCGTCCCGGAAGCGGAAGAGCACCGAGGCGAGCGTGCTCTTGCCGGCCCCGCTCGGCCCGACGACCGCGACGTGCGCGCCGGGCGGGACGTCGAGGTCGAGGCCGTCGAGCGCCCAGGGCTCGCCGGCGGCGTAGCGGACCCGCAGGCCCCGGACCCGCAGCGGCGCCGCCGCCGCGGGAACCGGCTCGTCCGGGGCGGGGCGGACCGCCGGCGGGGTGTCCAGGACGTCGAACAGGCGGGTCGCGCTCGCCCGGATCGCGCCGAGACGGGCCGCGGCGCCCGGCAGCGGCGCGACGATCTCGAACGCGGCCAGCGCGGTGAGCACCAGGACGGCGAGCGGGATCGGGCCGAGCCGCCCGTCGGCCACGGCGGCGACCCCGAGCAGCAGCGTCCCCCACAGCGTCAGCCCCGCGACCAGCGCGGACGCCCCGGCGCCGAGGCCGAGGAGCCCGGCGTCCCGGCGGGCGACCCGGGTGAGGTCGGCGTCGGCCCGGTCGACGCGCGCCACCGCGCGGTCCATCGCCCCGTACGCGATGAGGTCGGGCGCGCCGTGGAGCGTGTCCACCAGGGCGGTCGAGAGCTCCCCGCGGGCCGCGGCCGCGCGGCGTCCCGGTCCCCGTCCGGCCGCGGCGGCGAGCAGGGGGACGGCGAGCCCCGCGAGCAGGAGCCCGGCGGCGAGCAGCATGCCGCCCTCGGCGAGCAGCGCCGTGCCGACCACGACGACGCCGGACCCGACCAGCAGCGCGGACAGCGGCGGGGTGAGCCCCCGGACGAGGAGGTCCTGTACCGAATCCGTGTCACTGACCAGCCGGGTCACCAGGTCGCCGGAACGGAACCGGCGGACGGGTTCGGTGGCCGCGAGCCTCGCGTAGACCCGCGAGCGGGCGTCGGCGAGGGTGCGCAGCGCGGCGTCGTGGGTGACGACCCGTTCCAGGTAGCGGGTGACCCCGCGGCTCACCCCGAGCGCCCGGGTGAGCACGACGGCGACGCTGAGCGCGGTGATCCCGGGATGGGTCGCGGCGGTGGCGATGAGCCAGGCGGCGAGGATCAGCAGCCCGACGCCCGAGGCCGTCGCGAGGGCACCGAGGACCACGCCCAGCCCGAACCGCACGCCCCGCGGCCGGGCGAGTGCCACCAGCCGGCGGACGGCGCCCACCCGGGGGCTCGTCGGACGGCTCACCCGGGGGCTCACCGGGGGCTCACCGCGGCGAGCGGGGCACCGACCCGGACGATCCGGTCGGCGCTCCAGCCCTCGTCGTGGGCGACCACCAGCGCCGTGCGGCCCTCGGCGAGCCGGGCGACCGCCCGGCGGACGGCGGCGGCGTTCTCCGGGTCGAGATGGGCGGTGGGCTCGTCGAGCAGCACGATCGGCGCGTCCCGCAGGAAGGCCCGGGCGAGGGCGACCCGCTGGCGCTGCCCGGCCGAGAGCCGGGCGCCGCGTTCGCCGAGGCGGGTGGCGTAGCCCTGCGGGAGGGCGTCGACGACCTCGCCGAGCTCGGCGAGCTCCGCGGCCTGGCGCACCTGCGCGTCCGAGGCGTCCGGGGCGCCGAGGCGGATGTTGCCGGCCACGGTGTCGTCGAAGAGGTGGGGGTCCTGGGGCACCCAGGCGAGCTCGCGGCGCCAGGCATCCGGGTCCAGGGCCGCGAGATCCGTGCCGCCGACGGTGACCCGCCCGCGGGTGGGCTCGACGAAGCGCAGGAGCAGCGAGAGGAGGGTCGACTTGCCGGCGCCGCTCGGCCCGGTGAGCAGCACGGTCTCCCCGGCCGGGACGACGAGGTCGAACCCGTCGAGCGCGGGGCGGTCCCGGCCCGGGTAGGTGACGGCGACGTCGGAGAACCTCAGCTCGCCGGTGCCCGCCGCCCGCCCGGCGCCGTGCCCGGTCGCCCCGCCGGGCCCGTCGAGCACGGTGAACACCTGCTCGGCCGCCGCGATCCCCTCCATGCTGGCGTGGAAGCGCGCGCCGACCTCGCGCAGCGGCAGGTACGCCTCCGGCGCCAGGATCAGCACCAGCAGCGCGGTCCGCAGGTCCAGCCCGCCGTTCATCAGCCGCAGCCCGACCTCGACGGCGACGATCGCGACCGACAGCGTCGCCAGGACCTCCAGCACGAACGCGGACAGGAACGCGATCCGCAGCGTGCCCATCGTCGCCTCGCGGTGCTGGTCGGTGACCTCCCGGACGAGCGCGGCCTCGGCCTTCGCCCGCCGGAACAGCGCCAGCGTCGGCAGCCCCTCGACGACGTCGAGGAAGTGCCCGCCGAGCCGGTTGAGCAGGGCCCACTGCCGGTTCGTCCGGGCCTGGGTGTGCATCCCGACGAGCGCCATGAACAGCGGGATCAGCGGCAGCGTCACCGCGATGACGACCGCGGAGATCCAGTCCGCGCGCACCACGACGACGAGCACGGCCACCGGCACGAGCACCGCGAGGACGAGCTGGGGGAGGTAGCGGGCGAAGTAGTCGTCGAGGGCGTCGAGGCCGCGGGTGGCGAGGGTGACGAGCTCGCCGGCGTTGCGCTGGGTGGGCGGCCCGCTCGTCACGTGCGCGACCAGTTGCCGCCGGAGCTGGGACTTCGCGCGGGCGGCGCTGCGCAGGGCCGCGGCCTCGGCCCCGTAGGCGAGCACGGCCCTGGCGACCGCGACCGCGCCGACCGCCGCGATCGCCAGGGCCAGTTCCGGGAGTCCGGCACCGGCGTCGGAGGCAGAGCCTGCGGCGCCGACCATCGACGTCGCGCGAGCGACGGTGCCGGACACCAGCCACGCCTGCAGCAGGATCAGCCCCGTGAGGCCGGCCGCACACGCTCCTGCGACGAGGAGGTGCGCGCGGACGGCGCTGGCGGTCCGCAGCAGGCGGGGATCGAGGGGTTTCATGGCCGGTGCGTCTCAGTGCACCGACGGCGTGATGTGGGCGCGCGTGACCCGCTTCCGGAACACCCAGTAGCTCCAGGTCTGGTAGCCGATCACCACCGGCAGCGCGACCACGGCGATCCAGCTCATGACCGCCAGCGTGTACGGCGCCGACGCCGCGTTGCGGATGTCCAGGGAGAAGGCCGGGTCCGTCGTCGAGGGCAGCACCTCGGGGAACAGCGACCCGAAGATCGCGGCCGCGAACGCCGCGACGGTGACCGCGGTCGCCGTGAACGCCCAGCCCTCGCGCCCGCGGGCCACCAGCGCCGCGCCGGCGACCAGCGCCAGCACCGCGAGGACCGCGACCGGCAACGTCCAGGTCTCGCCGCTGCGGGCCTGCGTCCAGCCGAGGAACCCGACCAGCAGCGGGACGACGACGAGCGCGGCCCCCGCGGCGAACCGGCTGGCGCGGCGGCGCACCGGCCCGTCCGTCTTCAGCGACAGGAACACCGCGCCGTGCAGCAGGAACAGCGAGAGCGTCAGCAGGCCGCCCAGCAGCGCGTACGGCGAGAAGAGCTCGACCACGGACGCGGTGACGACGTGGTCCGCCGTCATCGGCAGGCCCCGCACCAGGTTGGCGAGGAAGACGCCCCAGAGGAACGCGGGGACGGTGCTGCCCACGACGATCGCGAGATCCCAGCGGTGCCGCCACGCGACGTCGTCGACCTTGCCGCGGTACTCGAACGCCACCCCCCGGACGATCAGGGCGAGCAGGATCGCGAGCATCGGCAGGTAGAAGCCGCTGAGCATCGAGCCGTACCAGGCGGGAAAGGCGGCGAAGGTCGCGCCGACCGCGGTGATCAGCCAGACCTCGTTGCCGTCCCAGACCGGGCCGATGGAGTTGATCATCACGCGGCGGTCCGTGTCGTCCCGGCCCAGCACCGGGAGCAGGGCGCCGACGCCGAAGTCGAAGCCTTCCAGCACGAGGTAGCCGGTCCAGAGCACGGCGATGGCGATGAACCAGACGACGGGGAGGTCCATGATCGGCTCCTAGTAGACGAACGCGGGGACGCGCTCGTCGGGCTTCGCGGGTTCGGAGTCGGGTGCGGGGTACGGCATGACGGCCGCGGGACCGGCCTTGACGTAGCGGAACAGCAGACCGGCCTCGATCACGGCCAGCACGGCGTAGAGCGTGGTGAAGGCGCCGAGGGAGATCGCGACCTCGGTCAGGCTGACGCCGGGGGAGACGCTGTTCGCGGTGAGCAGCTCGCCCACGACCGTCCAGGGCTGGCGGCCCATCTCGGTCAGCACCCAGCCGAAAATGTTCGCGACGAGGGCGGCGGGCAGGGCGGCGATGACCACCCGGTACATCCAGCGCCGGTCCGGCAGCCGGCCCTTGCGCGTCAGCCAGAGGCCGAGCACCGAGATCGCGATCCCGGCGCCGCCGAGGCCCATCATCAGCCGGAACGCCCAGTACAGGAGCCCGATGTTCGGCAGGTAGTCGCCGGGGCCGAAGACCGCCTCGTAGCGGGCCTGCAGGTCGTTGATGCCGTCGACGTGGCCCTCGAGGTCCCCGGTGGCCAGGAAGCTCAGCACCTTCGGCACCTGGACGTTGACGTGGTTGCGCCCGTTCTCGATGTCCCCGACGGCGAAGAGCGAGAATCCCGCGCCGTCCTCCTGGCTCCACAGCGCCTCGGCGCCGGCCAGCTTCATCGGCTCGTACTGCGCCATCAGCTTGGCCTGGTGGTCGCCCGAGAACACCACGACCGCCCCGGCGGCCATCGTGACGACGAAGCCGGCCCGCATCGTCCTGCGGAAGAGGTCGTGCTCGCTCGGGTGGGGGTCGTCGCGGCGCTGGTGCAGCAGCTTGTAGGCGCTGACGGCGGCGACGAAGAGCCCGGCGATCACGAACGCCGCCGCGACGACGTGCAGGTAGGTCGACCAGGCCTGGTCGTTGGTGAGGACGGCCCAGATGTCGGTGAGCCGGGCCCGTCCGGTGACGGGATCGACCTCGTAGCCGACCGGGTGCCGCATCCAGGCGTTGGCCGCGAGGATGAAGTACGCGCTCAGGTTGGTACCGATGGCCGCCGCCCAGATGCAGGCCAGGTGGACGCGCTTCGGCAGCTTGTCCCAGCCGAAGATCCAGAGCCCGATGAACGTGGACTCCAGGAAGAACGCGAGCAGCGCCTCCATCGCCAGCGGGGCGCCGAAGACGTCCCCGACGAACGTCGAGTAGGCGCTCCAGTTCATCCCGAACTGGAACTCCTGGACGATCCCGGTGACGACGCCCATCGCGAAGTTGATCAGGAAGAGCTTGCCGAAGAACTTGGTCGCGCGCAGGTACTCGGTGCGTCCGGTCCGGTGCCAGGCCGTCTGGAGCGACGCGACGATCACCGCGAGCCCGATCGTCAGCGGGACGAACAGGAAGTGGTAGATCGTGGTGATCCCGAACTGCCACCGGGCCAGGTCGAGCGCCATCGGGTCCCCTCCCGGAACTGAAGTTCTACGTCTCGTAGTAGTTCTACACCACGTAGAAGATCGGGGTGGGGAGATCCGCGGCACTGTGGAGCCACGATGCGGTCCGGGCGCCCGGGATCCCGCGTCGTGGAGCCACGACGCGGGAGTCCCGGATCTCTAGAGGGTGACCTCGGCGAAGGTGCGGCCTGCGGTGTTCTGCACCAGGACGGCCTTCACGTCGTCCGCGGCCACCGCGGCGCTCCCGTCGAGGGTCACGCCCCGGCCCTCCCCGACCGCGCCGACGATCCAGCCGCCCGCGATCTCCTGGGTACCGTCCGCGGCCACGACGATCAGCCGGCAGTTCTCCCCCTGCGGGATGCCCTTCACCGTGGCGGCGAGGCGGATCCAGTTGCCCGCGGGGGTGACGGTGGCCGACGCGGTGACCGCGCCCTGGGTGACCTGGCCGGTCCGGGTGCCGGCCGCGACGGTCACGGGCTGGGGGACCTCCGACGGCGCGGTGATCCGCCCCGCCACCGCCCCGCCGCCCAGCAGGACCAGCGCGGCCGCGGCGGCGACGGCCAGGCGTCGCAGGCCGGTGCGCCGGCGCTCGCCGTGCCGCTCGGCACGGATCCGGCGCAGCGCGCGGTGCAGGACGAGATCGGAGTCCGGCGGCCCTTCGTGGAGCGCCTCGGGCGGCAGGTCGTCGAGGGTCCGGGTCATGGCTCGCAGGTCCTCCCACTCGTCCCGGCAGTGTGCGCACTCGGCCAGGTGCGCCTCGACGGCGGCGGCCTCGGCCGGCGTCGAGAGTCCCAGGACGTGCGCGCTGAGCTCCGCGGGATCGAATCCGCAGGTGTCCTGGTCCGGCTGGTTCGGAGGGGTCACGGCGCCAGCACCCCGTCCGCGACCGCGTCCCGGCCCACGAGGGCCGTGCGCAGTGCCCGCAGCGCGTAGTAGGAGCGGGACTTGACCGTGCCGGGCGGGACGCCCAGCACCGCCGCGGCCTCCGGGAGGCTGCGGCCCAGGAAATAGACCTGCTGCAGCACGTTGCGGTGGTCCTCGGAGAGCCGCTCCAGCGCGGGCAGGACGGTCAGGGAGTCCGCGACCCGGTCCGCGTGGTCCCCGGTGAGCGGCGGGGGAGCGGCGTCCTCCGCCACCTCGGACGGGCGCGCCCGCTGGGCACGCACCCGGTCCGTCACGAGGTTGCGGGCGACGGTGAACAGCCAGCTGCGCACCGACCCCCTGCCGTTCGTCAGCACGTCCGCGTGCTGCCAGGCGCGCACGAGCACCTCCTGCACGACGTCCTCCGCCGCGGCCCGGTCACCGAGCAACCTCGTGGTGAAGGCCAGCAGCGCGCCGCCGTGCTCGGCGTAGACGGCCCGGATCAACGCCTCGTCCGAGGCGTCCTCCCGTGCCGCCGCGGAGCCGGTCCTCGACTGCGCGGCGGAGCCGGGGCCCGGTTCCGTCGCGGAGCCGGCCCGCGGCCCCCGCCTGCGACGGGGGCCCGGCGATCTGAGGGACATGCGTCTCCCGTACTCGGTCCAGGTCTGGAGCAACTGCGACGCACCGGTCCCGTCGGAGCCGGGGGAGCGTAGCGAAGGTCATACACCCCGACACGGACGTCGGCGGCGAACGGTTCACCGGCTGCGCCGAGACGGCGCCCGGAAATTCTCTCCCGATGGGGTGAACCGTTCCGGGCCGGGCCCCGTGTGGGTGGGCGGAGCGCTTCCCGTCCTGTGCTCCCCCCTGCGACAGACCCTGGAGCGACGATGAGGACACGCGGCCCCGTACTGACGCTGCTCGCCGTGCTGGCGGTCGGTGTGGCGGTCTTCGCCGTGAACACCGTCCTGGGACCCGGCACCTCCACCACCGACGCGGCGACGGCTCCCCTCGCCGCGTCGGCGCCCGCGGACGACTCCTCCGGCGGCCCGGACGCCTACGGCTCGGACTCCTCCGGCGCCGCGCCCGCGGCACCGGCCGAGGCGCCGGCGGCCCAGGCCCAGGCCCCGGCGGCCGCCGCACCCGCCACCGCGAACACCGCCAACGCCGGCCGCGCGGCCGGCAACCAGGGTACGCACTCGGTGGGGGTGAAGGACCGCGCGGTG
>JAOZVV010000150.1 GCA_025869365.1 Pseudonocardia sp. | reverse complement strand
GCCTGGTGGACACGCACGTGCACGTCAACGAGCCGGGCCGCACCGAGTGGGAGGGTTTCGCGTCCGCCACGAAGGCCGCCGCGCTCGGGGGCATCACGACGATCATCGACATGCCGCTGAACTCGATCCCGCCGACGGTCGACGTCGCCGCGCTCGAGGTGAAGCGCAAGGCCGCGGAGACCCAGGCCTTCGTCGACGTCGGGTTCTGGGGCGGCGCGGTGCCGGGCAACGCGACCGAGCTGCGCGGTCTGCACGACGCGGGCGTCTTCGGGTTCAAGTGTTTCCTGCTGCACTCCGGGGTCGACGAGTTCCAGCCGCTCCCGCCCGAGGACCTCGAGGACGTGCTGACCCTGATCGCGGAGATGGGCAGCCGGTTGATCGTGCACGCCGAGGACTCCGCCGCGATCGACCGGGCGCAGACGCCGCACGGCGAGCTCTACGCCGACTTCCTCGCCTCCCGCCCGCGCGGCGCGGAGAACCTCGCGATCGCCTGGCTGCTGGAGCGGGCCCGCTGGACCGGCGCGAACGTCCACGTCCTGCACCTGTCCAGCTCCGACGCCCTGCCGATGCTCGCGTCCGCGCGCCGGGACGGTGTGCACGTGACCGTCGAGACCTGCCCGCACTACCTGACCTTCGACTCCGAGTCCGTGCCCGACGGCGCGACGGAGTACAAGTGCTGCCCGCCCATCCGCGAGGCCGAGAACCGCGAGCGGCTGTGGGACGGGCTCGCCGGGGGCGTCATCGACATCGTGGTGAGCGACCACTCGCCCTGCACCGCCGAGCTCAAGCACCGCGAGACCGGGGACTTCGGCACCGCCTGGGGCGGCATCGCGTCGCTGCAGGTGGGGCTGCCCGCCGTGTGGTCCGGGGCGCGCCTGCGCGGGCACTCGCTCGCCCAGGTCGTCGAGTGGATGGCGCAGCGGCCGGCGACGCTCGCGGGGCTGGCGCACAAGGGCACGATCGCCCTCGGCGGGGACGCGGACTTCTGCGTCTTCGCCCCGGACGCCGCGTTCGTCGTCGACGTGCACCGGCTCGCGCACCGCAACCCCGTCAGCCCCTACGACGGCCGCGCCCTCTCCGGGGTGGTCCGGGGCACCTGGCTGCGCGGGGAGAGGATCGACACGTCCGGCCCGCCGGCCGGACGACTGCTGCGACGAGGAGCCCGATGACCCGGCCGACCCCCCGCCCCGCCTCCCGGACCAGCCCGCCGAGCGACCGCCTCGACGGCCCGGACATGGACGCGGACTTCGTACGGCTCCCGGACCTGGCCGCACGCCGGCTCGGCGGCGCGGTGATCGCGGCGAACGACGACTTCTTCGCGGACCGCGCGGCGCTGGTCATGCCGGGGCCGGTCCAGCCCCGCACCGAGTTCGGGTACCGCGGCAAGGTCTACGACGGCTGGGAGACCCGACGCCGGCGCGAGCCGGGGACGGACCACGCGATCGTCCGCCTGGGCATCCCGGGGATCGTGCACGGCGTCGTCGTGGACACGGCGTACTTCCGGGGCAACTACCCGCCGGCGATCTCGGTGGAGGCCACGGCGCTGGAGGACTACCCCGGCCCCGCCGAGCTCGAGGCGGCCGAGTGGGAGACGCTCGTCGCGAAGTCCCCGGCGAAGGGGGACCGGCCCAACGTGTACGACGTCCACAGCCCCCACCGCTGGACGCACGTGCGGCTGACGATCCATCCCGACGGGGGCGTGGCGCGGTTCCGGGTCCACGGCGAGGCGGTGGTGGACCCGCGGCTGCTGCACGGCACCGTCGACCTCGCGGCCCAGGACCGCGGCGGCCTCGTCGTGACCTGCTCGGACATGTTCTACTCGTCCCCGGCGAACCTGCTGCTCCCCGGGCCGGCCCGCACGATGGGCGAGGGCTGGGAGACCGCGCGGCGCCGGGACGACGGCAACGACTGGGTGATCGTCAAGCTCTCCGGCCCCAGCCGGTTGCGGGACATCGAGTTCGACACCACCCACTTCGTCGGCAACGCACCGGGTGAGGTGCAGATCAGCGGGGCCCGGATCGACGACCCGAACGCGGATCCCGACGGCCTCGCCGCCCGCGTGTGGACGCCGCTCGTGCCGCGCCGGACCGTCCGCCCGGACACCCCGCACCGTTTCCGGATCGGTCCGGGCGCACCGACCGTCACCCACCTGAAGATCGACATCTACCCGGACGGCGGCTTCGCCCGGCTCCGCGCGAACGGCGAGCTCAGCGACGGCGGGGTCGAGACGGCCGCGCACCGCTGGCTCGACGCCCTGCCGCCGATGCACCTGCGGGACGCGCTGACCGGCGCGGGCCTGGACAGGGCGCTCGTCGCGGGCGCGCTGCGGGCCGTGAACCGCCAGGGCTGGCCGCAGGAGCTCCTCGACGCCTTCGCCCCGCGGCGGCCCTGACGCCCGTGCTCAGCGGGTGAGCCGCCAGACGCGGTCCGCGGTCAGCGGGAGCGAGTGGGGGCGGACCCCGATCGCGTCCCGGACGGCGTTGGCGACCGCGGGCGCGACCGGGTTGTAGGGCGCCTCGCTCATGGACTTGGCGCCGAACGGGCCGAGGTCGTCCGCCGTGGCGGCGAAGTACACCTCGGTGCGCGGGACGTCCGCGAACTGGGGCAGGTGGTAGTTCCGCAGCACGGTCGTGGTGATCGCACCGGCCTCGTCGACGCGCAGCTCCTCGAACAGGGCCGTGCCGAGCGCCTGCGCCACCCCGCCCTCGACCTGCCCGCGCAGCTGCTCCGGGTTCAGCACCGTCCCCGCGTCCGCGGACTGCACCGAGCGCAGGATGCGGATCTCCCCGGTCCCGGTGTGCACCGCGAGCCGGACGGCGTGCACGTTGAACGCCACGGACCGCGGCGTGCCGTCGTGCGTCGCCCGCGCGGTGAGCGGCCCGAGGTCCGTGAGCGGGGTGAACGAGTCCCCGTCCTGCACCCCGAGCGGGCCGAGCCTGCCGGGGACCTTCTCCAGGACGGCGGCGCGCAGCGCGACGGCCGCCCGGTGCACCGCCTTGCCCGCGACGACGCTACCCGCGGAGCCGAACGCGCCGGTGTCGTGGCCGACGGCGTCGGTGTCGGACTGGTGCAGCCGCACCCGGCCGGGCTCGGTGCCGAGGACCGTCGCGGCGAGCTGCGTGTGCACGGTGCTGGTGCCGTTGCCGAACTCCGCGGTCCCGACCCGCACGGTGTAGGTGCCGTCGGGCTCCAGCGTCACCGAGGCCTCGGCGAAGTGCCCCCGCGGGGGGATCGTGGCGATCATCGCGACGGCCATCCCCTCGCCGGTCCGCCACTCGTCCCCCTGCGGGGCGGGAACGTCGTCCGCCGCGCGGAGCCCGGATTCGGCCAGGTCCAGGCACTGGTCCAGCCCGTAGGAGCCGTAGCGCAGGTCGTCGTCGGGGAGCGGCTCGTGCCCGGACACCACCGGGTCCCCCGGCACGACGACGTTGCGCCGCCGCAGCGTGAACGGGTCGAGCCCCAGCTCCCGCGCCAGCTCGTCGAGGGCGCTCTCGATCCCGAAGATCACCTGGCCGAGCCCGTACCCGCGGAAGGCGCCCGACGGCACGTTGTTCGTGTAGACCGCCCGGGCGTCGACCTTCTTGTTCGCGCACCGGTACAGCCCGATCGACTCGTGGCAGCCGTGGAACATGACCCCGGGCGAGTGGTTGCCGTAGGCGCCGGCGTCGGACAGGACGTCGACCGCCAGCGCCGTGAGCACGCCGTCGCGGGTCGCGCCCACCCGCACGCCGACCCGCATCGGATGCCGGCAGGGCAGCGCGGCGAGGGACTCGCTGCGGCTCAGCTCCCACTGCACGGGACGGCCGAGGCGCAGCACCGCCAGTCCCACCAGGTCCTCGGTCAGCAGCTCCTGCTTCCCGCCGAACCCGCCGCCGACGCGCGCGGTCAGCACCCGGACGCCGTCCCGGGGCAGGTCGAGGAGCCTGCACAGCTCGTCCCGGACGAGGAACGGCACCTGCGTACTGGTCCGGATCACCAGCCGGCCGGTCTCGTCGAGCCAGCCGACGGCGCCGTGCGTCTCGAGCTGGCCGTGCGAGACCCGCTGGGTGGTCCAGGTGCCGGACACGACGGTCTCGGCGGCGGCGAACCCGGACCCGGTGTCCCCGACCTCACCGTGCAGCTCGGCCACCAGGTTCCGGGAGGCGTCCGCGATCCGCGCCTCCGGGCCCTTGTCCCCGTGCAGGACGGGTGCGCCGGGCTCCAGCGCCGCCGCCGGGTCCAGGACGGCGGGCAGCACCTCGTAGTCCACGACGATCTCCCGGCACGCCCGCTCGGCCGCCCCCACGGTCTCCGCGACGACGGCCGCCACCCGCTGCCCGACGAACCGCACGACCGGGTCCAGCATCCGGGTGTCGTCCGGGTCGTCGAGGCGGTTCTCGTGCCGGGCCGTGGAGAAGAGCCGGTCCGGCACGTCCTGGTGGGTCAGGACGAGCCGCACCCCGGGCACCGCCGCCGCGGCGGACGTGTCGATCGCGCGGATCCGCGCATGGGCGTGCGGGCTGCGCAGGGCGGCGAGGTGCAGGACCCCGGGCGGGGTGTCGTCGAGCGTGTAGGACTCCCGCCCCGTGACGATCCGCATGCCGGCCGGGGCCGGCAGGGACCGCCCGACCGCCGCGCCGCCCTTCTCGGTGTTCACCCGGCCGCCCAGCGCGTCCGCGATCGCGCGGTACCCGGTGCAGCGGCAGAGGTTGCCCTTGAACCGGTGCCCCAGATCGGGATCGTCAGGCTCCGGGGTGGACGCGGTGACCACGAACCCGGCCGTGCAGAACCCGCACTGGAACCCACCGGCGTCGACGAAGCGCTGCTGGACCGGATGCGGGTCCTCGGGCGTGCCGAGCCCCGCGGCGGTGGTGACGGAGCGGCCCTCCGCACGCTGCGCCGGGTAGACGCAGGAGTGGACGGCGGAGCCGTCGACCAGGACGCTGCAGGCTCCGCAGTCCCCGGCGTCGCAGCCCTTCTTGACCTCGGTGTTGCCCTGCTCCCGCAGGAAGGTGCGCAGGCACTGGCCCGGACGCGGGGCGGCGTCCGTCTCCACCCCGTTGATCTCGATCATGCGCCCAGCTCCGCGACGATCTCCCGGGCGAGCCGGGCCGTGACGTGGGCGCGCCAGTCCGGGGCGCCGTGCGGGTCGTCGTACCAGGTGGGGACGCCGTCGAGCGCGGCCTGCAGCTCCGGCCCGGACGGCAGCGCCGGGAACACGAACCGGTGGGGGCGTTCGGTCGCGGCGGTCACGGTGAGCGCGAAGGACTCGCCGAGGCAGCCGATCACCACCGAGCCCGAGCGCCCCTCGGCCGTGAGCGCGGCCCGTCGCAACGCCGTCCGGGCGCGCAGCGCCGACGCGGGGATCTCGACCGCGCGCAGCACCTCGGCAGGGCGGATCGCCGTCGTCCGGACCCCGGTGACGAACTCCGCCACCGGCATCCGCCGCACGGTTCCGGCGGGCCCCCACAGCACCGCGACGCCGTCCAGCGCGGCGCTGAGCGAGGTCATCGGGCCGGCCGGGAGCGCCAGGCAGATGTTCCCGCCGACGGTCGCGGTGTGCCAGATCTTGAACGAGCCGGCCAGCGCCCGGCAGCACTGCCGGAACAGCGGGGCCTCGGCGGCGAGCTCGGCCAGCGTGCAGGTGGCGCCGATCGTCAGGCCGCCGTCGGGTTCGTGGACCAGCGCGGGCCAGCCGAGGCCGGTCAGGTCCACGAGCTCGCGCAGCTGCGGCTGCGGCTCGGAGAACAGCCAGGTGCCGCCCGCGAGCAGCGCGGACCCCGGCCCGCCGGGGTAGGCCGCGGCGAGGCCGTCGCGGTCCCCGGGCCGGTGCAGCGCGGTGACGGTGTGCAGGTCCATCGGCCTCAGCTGCCCCGGTAGGTCGTGTACGAGAACGGCGAGAGCAGCAGGGGGACGTGATGGTGCCCCCGCTGCGGGTCGACGGTGAACGCCAGCGTGACCTCGGGGAAGAACCCGTCCTGCCCGCTCGCCGCGAAGTAGGCGGCGGTGTCGAACGTGACCCGGTGCGTCCCGGCGGTGAGCTCCCCGGTGAGGAGGTCCCCGACCCGGCCGTCGTCGTCGGTGACGCCCGCGTGCACGGCCCCGTCCGGCGTCGTCAGGGAGACGGGGACCCCGGCTGCCGGGCGGCCGAGCGCCGCGTCGAGGACGTGCGTGCTGATTCCTGGCATGGGAGCGGTCTACCCCCCGGCCTGCTCGAACCGCGGCATCCGCGCCGACGCGATCGGGTTCGCGTCCGCCACGAGCTCGTCGAAGCGGTGGTTGGCGATCTTGGCGATCTCCAGCAGCGCGCTCGTCCGCTCGACGCCGGGGGAGTTGGCCATCCGGCCCCAGCCCGTCTCCAGGACCCGCTCGTAGCGCGCCTCGGCGTCCCGCGCGGAGACGATCAGCGGGAACCCGAACCGCGCCCGGTACGCGACGGCCAGCTCGTGGAGGTCCGCGCGCAGCTCCGCGTCGATGCCCGCGAGACCGGCCTCGTCGTGGTCGCGCAGGTAGGCCGAGCCCTCGTCCGGTTCGGTGCCGAGATCCGCGAACGAGCCGAGCAGCTCGTCCTCCTCGGCGTCGGAGCCGGAGAGCAGGGCGTCGTGCAACGCGCTGCGCAGGGCGAGCGTGTCCGCGAACGGGCGCCGCTCCCGGGCCCGCCGGGCGATCCACGGCGTGTCCCCGACCAGGGGGCCGAACCGGACGTCGAACTCGACGGGGTCCATGGCGTTGACCTGGTCCAGCGTCACCAGCCCGGCCCCGGGACGGCCGGCGACGGAGGGGACGCTGCCCAGGTGGTGGAACACGGCGTTGAGCAGGATCGCCGCGATCGCGCCGAGGGTGATGCCGCTGCCGAAGAGGATCTGCGCCCAGCTCGGGAAGGCGTTCGCGATGAACGGCTGCGCGGTGACGAGCATGGCGAGCCCGACGCTCGTCCCGACGATGATCACGTTGCGGTGGTCGTCGAAGTCCACCTTGGCCAGCGTCTGGATCCCGACGACGGCCACCGCGGCGAACATCGCCAGCGCGGCGCCGCCCAGGACCGGGTGCGGGATCCCCGCGACCACCGCCGCGGCCTTCGGGATGGAGCCCAGCACGATCATGATCACACCCGCCGACGCGACCACCCAGCGGCTCTTGACCTGGGTGAGCCGCACGAGGCCGACGTTCTCGGCGAAGCAGGTGTACGGGAAGGAGTTCAGGATGCCGCCGATGGTGGTGGCCAGCCCGTCGGCCCGCAGCGCCGCCGCGATGTCCGACGGCCGGATGCGCTTGGCGACGATCTCCCCCGTCGCGTGGACGTCACCGGTCGTCTCCACGGCCGTGATCAACATGACGACGACCATCGAGAGGATCGCCGTGGCGCTGAAGCTCGGGACGCCGAAGTAGAACGGCGCCGTGTAGCCGACCCAGCCGGCGCCGCCCACGCCGGAGAAGGTCGCGTCCCCGAGGATCCAGGCCACGAGCGTCCCGACGACCAGGCCCACCAGCACCGCGACCGTCCCGAGGAACCCCCGGAAGATCCGCTGGACGGCGACGATCAGCAGCAGGGTGCCCATCGCGTACCCGATGTTCCGCAGGCTCACGGGGTCCTGCAGCGCCAGGGTGCTCCGCCCGTCGACGATGTCGTTGGCCGCCACCGGGAGCAGCGCGATCCCGATGATCAGGATGACCGAACCCGTGACGACCGGGGGGAAGAACCGCAGCAGCTTCGCGAAGAACGGCGCGGCGAGGAACGTGAAGATCCCCGCGACGATCACCGACCCGTAGATGGCGAGCAGCCCCTGCGTACCGCCGCTCGCCGCGAGCCCGATCGCGATCATGGGGCTGACCGCGGTGAACGTGACGCCCTGCAGCAGCGGCAGCCTCACCCCGACCTTCCAGAACCCCACGGACTGGATGATCGACGCGATGCCGCAGGTGAAGAGGTCCGCGTTGATCAGGTGCACCAACTGCTCGGTGCTCAGGTCCAGCGCGTTCGCCACGAGGATCGGCACGAGCACCGCACCGGCGTAGAACGCGAGCACGTGTTGCAGGCCGTAGGTCGCCAGCCTGGCCGGGGACAGCACCTCGTCCACCGGATGGACCCTCGACGGCGCCCCCGCCGTCCGATCGACGCTCACGTCGCTCCTTTCAGGCCTGCGCACCGGATACACCGACCGAGGAAGGAGGGAAACCCACCGGAATGGTCCCGGGCAATCGATTCACGTGAACGTAACCTTCTCGGGTGGCCGATTCCTCCGGCACCCGCAGCGCCTAGCGTGACGGCCTATCCGCCGGGCCGAATCCACCCCGGCGGCGAGAGACGAAGGACGGACGACGTGCTCCTCACGATCATCAACCCGAACACGACGGAGTCCATGACGACGACCATCGGCAAGTGCGCGAGCCAGGTCACGGGGCCGGGCACCGTCGTCCACGCCGTCACCCCGGCGATGGGGCCCGCGTCGATCGAGAGCCACTACGACGAGGCACTCGCCGTCCCGGGCGTGCTGGCGGAGATCGCGGCGGGGGAGCAGGCGGGCTCCGACGGGTACGTGATCGCCTGCTTCGGGGACCCCGGGCTGGACGCGGCGCGGGAGCTGGCCCGCGGCCCGGTCGTCGGGATCGCGGAGGCGGCGATGCGCACCGCCTGCTACCTCGGCCGCGGCTTCAGCGTGGTCACCACGCTCGGCCGGACCGCCGGACGGGCCCGTGACCTGGCGGAGACCTACGGCGCCGGCCGGTTCCTGCGCACCGTCCGGGCCTGCGACATCCCCGTCCTCGAGCTGGAGGACCCGGCGTCCGACGCCCGCCGGGTGATCACCGAGGAGTGCCGCCGCGCGGTCGTCGAGGACGCCGCGGACGCGGTGGTGCTCGGCTGCGCGGGCATGGCGGACCTCGCCGCGCTGATCTCCGCGGAGATCGGGGTGCCGGTGATCGACGGGGTCGCCGCGGCGGCCCGGACCGTGGAGACCCTGGTGGCGCTGGGGCTGCGCACCGGGAAGCTCGGCGAGTTCGCGGCCCCGCCGGCAAAGCCCTACACCGGGGCGCTGAGCGATTTCCAGATGCACCGGCCGGATATATGTTGAGTTCTTGCTGCGGGCGTTGACATCCATGTGAAGAATTCCGTTCGACAATCCCTGTCGGGAACTCCCTCACCTAGCGTCCCCCGAGGAATCGATCGGGCACTGGTCGAGCAGGAGGACGAAACCCATGACGGATTCGACGGCGGTGGAGACCGGCGGCACGCCGGTCTCCACGAGCGGCACCCCCGGCGAGGTGAAGGCAGGGTACGACCCCCGGCTCACGAACGAGGACCTGGCCCCGCTGAGGAAGCAGGGCTGGAGGTCCTACAACTTCTTCGCGTTCTGGATGTCCGACGTGCACAGCGTCGGCGGGTACGTCACCGCGGGCAGCCTGTTCGCCCTCGGCCTCGCGGCGTGGCAGGTGCTCGTCGCGCTGCTCGTCGGCATCACGATCGTCTACTTCCTCTGCAACCTCGTCGCCCGGCCCAGCCAGGCGACCGGGACCCCGTACCCGGTCGTCTGCCGCTCGTCGTTCGGCGTGCTCGGCGCCAGCGTCCCGGCGATCATCCGTGGGCTCATCGCCGTCGCCTGGTACGGCATCCAGACCTACCTGGCGTCGCAGTCCCTCGTCATCGTCGCGCTCAAGCTGTGGCCCGGGCTGGGCTCCCTGGCCGACGACACCACCGGCTTCGTCGGCCTCTCGGCGCTGGGCTGGATCGCCTTCCTGGCCATGTGGGTGCTGCAGGCCGCGGTGTTCTGGAAGGGCATGGAGGCCATCCGCAGGTTCATCGACTTCTGCGGGCCGGCCGTCTACGTCGTCATGTTCCTGCTGGCCGGCTACCTCGTCATGGAGGCGGGCTGGAGCAACATCGACCTGAACCTCTCGGAGGACCTGCTCTCCGGTTGGGGCGTCGTCCCGGTGATGCTCGGCGCGATCGCGCTGGTCGTCTCCTACTTCTCCGGCCCGATGCTGAACTACGGGGACTTCGCCCGGTACGGCCGCACCTTCGCGGACGTGAAGAAGGGCAACTTCCTCGGCCTCCCGCTGAACTTCATCGTCTTCGCGCTGCTCGTCGTCATCACCGCGGCCGCCACGCTGCCCGTCTTCGGCGAGATGATCGACGACCCGGTGGAGACCGTCGCCCGGCTGGACAGCACCTTCGCCGTCATCCTGGGCGCGCTGACGTTCATGATCGCCACGATCGGGATCAACATCGTCGCGAACTTCGTCTCCCCCGCGTTCGACTTCTCCAACGTCAACCCGCAGAAGATCAGCTGGCGGATGGGCGGCATGATCGCCGCCGTCGGCTCGGTGCTGATCACGCCGTGGAACCTCTACAGCTCACCCGAGGTCATCCACTACACGCTCGACACCCTCGGCGCCTTCATCGGCCCGCTCTACGGCGTGCTGATCGCGGACTACTACCTGATCAAGAAGGGCAGGATCGACCTCGACGCGATGTACACGCTGAAGGCCGACGGCAGGTACTACTTCACGAAGGGCTACAACCCGATCGCGATCGGGGTCACCGCCGTCGGTGCCGTCGCGGCCATGGCTGTCGTGCTCTTCGGGTCCTCCGACGCCGCCGCGTACAGCTGGTTCATCGGCGCCGGGATCGCCTTCGTCCTGCACTGGGCGCTCTCCCGCAGGCAGATCGAGCCGACCGTTCCCGAGCAGGCCGCCGCAACCCCCCCGGAGCTGAGCCATGGCGCATTCCGGCCTGCTGCGGTAGGCCGGTCGTCGCAGCTTCCCGCTCACGGACCGGAGGACGGATGGGCATCTCGCTCGGGTACAACCAGTACGGCAAGGCCGAATGCCACCTGGTGCACGTGGACCGCTCGACGCCGGTCCACCGGATCACCGACGTGACCGTGACCAGCCAGCTGATCGGGGACTTCGCGGACACCTTCCGCACCGGGGCCAACGACAAGGTCATCGCCACGGACACCCAGAAGAACACCGTCTACGCACTGGCCCGCCGGCACGGGGTCGGCTCGCCGGAGGCGTTCGGGCTGCTCATGGCCCGGTACTTCGTCGACGGCTTCGACTACGTCTCCGGCGCCCGCCAGGAGGTGACCATGGACGGCTGGGACCGCATCTCGACCACCGAGGGCGGCCCGCACGACCACGCGTTCACCAGGTCCGGCTCCGAGGTCCGCACCTGCGTGGTGACCAAGCACGGCGCCGAGGAGACCGTGATCTCCGGGCTCACCGGGCTCACCGTCCTCAAGAGCACCGGCAGCGAGTTCCACGGCTTCCCGGACGTCCCGTACACCTCGCTCGCCGAGACGGACGACCGGATCCTCGCGACCGCGGTCAGCGCCCGTTGGCGCTACACCGGCACGGACGTCGACTGGGACAAGTCGTTCACCTCGATCCGGCAGATCCTGCTCGACAGGTTCGCCCTGACCCACAGCCTCTCCCTGCAGCAGACGCTCTACGCGATGGGCGAGGCCGCGCTCGAGACACGTCCGGAGGTGGCCGAGATCCGCTTCTCGATGCCCAACAGGCACCACTTCCTCGTCGACCTCGACAGGTGGGGCCTCGACAACCCCAACGAGGTCTGGTTCGCGGCCGACCGGCCCTACGGGTTGATCGAGGCCTCGATCGTCCGTGACGATGCGCCGCCCGCCCCGGGGGCGTGGGAAGGCGTCAAGGGGTTCGTCTGAGGGCAGCAGATCCGTCGCCCGGGCCCGCAGCCGATCACTGACCGTGATCCCTCGCCCGGGTCAGGAAAGCCACCTTCCTGCCAGAATCTGGCGTGAAAGTGGCTTTCCTGCACTCAGGGGGTGGGGCGTCGACGAGCCAGGACCGCCAGATGGTCACGGTCCGTGGCCGTCGCGGCCTCGATCTCGGCGCTGTCCAGCGCGCCGCAGTCCACGCCCCGGAGCAGGAAACCCGCGAGGGCGACGGCGGTGGCGGGCTCGTCCATGAAGCCGGAGTCCGCGCGCTGCAGGTAGGCCTTCAGCCGGGTCGCCGCGGTGTCCGCACCCTCCCGGTAGAACCGGTGCACGGCGACGAACCGGCTCGGCAGCTGGGCGGGGTGCAGGTCCCAGCCCTGGTAGAAGCCTCGTTCGAGGGAGCGGCGGACGAGCCGGCCGTGCAGGGACCAGGCCGCGAGGACCGCCGCCCGCTCACCGACGGGCATCACGTTCGTCGAGCCGTCGGAGAGCCGGACCCCCGTGCCGGCCGCGGCGAGCTGCATGACCGCCTTGGCGTGGTCCGCCGCCGGGTGCTCCATGCTCTGGTACGGCGCGGCGATGCCGAGCGAGGCCGAGTAGTCGTAGGTGCCGTAGTGCAGGCCGGTGCAGCGCCCGGCCGCCGCGGCGATCATCCGCGGCAGCGGCGACGAGCCGTCCGGGCCGAGGACGGACTGCGGCGTCTCCACCTGGATCTCGAACCGGAGCGGCGCGACCCCGTGCTCGGCCTCGAGCGCCTCCAGGACGCGGACCAGTGCGTTCACCTGCTCCACGGCCGTCACCTTCGGCAGGGTCAGCACGAACCCGTCCGGGATCCCGCCGGCCTCCACCATCGCACCGACGAAACCGACGAGCGTGCGGATCCCCCGCCGCCGCGTCGCCGCCTCGAAGCTGCGGAACCGGATGCCGGTGAACGGGGGCGCGGTGCCGTCCGCGACCGCCGCGGCCAGCTCGACGGCGGCCCGCTCGGCGTCGGTGTCCTCCTCGGCGTCCGGGTGCACGCCGTAGCCGTCCTCGAGGTCGATCCGCAGGTCCTCGATCGGCTCGGTCACGAGCTTCTGCCGGACCCGCTCGCCGAGCTCCTCGGCCAGTGCGGCCGGGACGC
The DNA here is from genome assembly GCA_025869365.1 of Pseudonocardia sp. Taxonomy (GTDB): domain Bacteria; phylum Actinomycetota; class Actinomycetes; order Mycobacteriales; family Pseudonocardiaceae; genus Pseudonocardia. The sequence continues at coordinate 18,812 of JAOZVV010000150.1, read as the reverse complement.
CCCACACCTCGGAGAGCTCCGGCGCGTGGAGGTCCAGTGCCGCGCGGGCCTGCGCACCCCAGGCCGCGGCGGTGCCCCGGTCGAAGCGGTCCGCGGGCACGTACACGGTGTGCACCGGCTGCCGGGTGCCGGCGTCCCCGGGGTACGCGGCGGCCAGTGCCTCGTCGACGTCGCGCAGCTCGCGGTCGAGCTCGGACGCCAGCACGTCGGCCAGATCGGTCATGCGCCGATCCTCCCGGATTCCCGGGGACCGGCACCCGCTCTGTGAGTGATCAGGCCCGGTGCGTGCTCAGGCCCGATGCGTGCTCAGGCGGCGGCCCGCTCGTCCGGGCGCCGGTGGTAGCTGTCCACGTACTCCGCGCCGGAGAGCTCCGCGATGGCGTCCATGATCTCGTCCGTCACCGCCCGGCGGATCGCGGCGGAGTTCTCCAGGCCCTCGTAGCGGCTGAAGTCCAAGGGCTCGCCGAAGCGCACCTCGATCGGCGCGATCCGCGGCAGCCGCTTCCCGACGGGTTGCACCTTGTCCGTGCCGAGCAGCGCCACCGGGACGACGACCGCGCCGGTGGACAGCGCCAGGGATGCGACACCGGTGTGCCCGCGGTGCAGCCGGCCGTCGAGGGAGCGGGTTCCCTCGGGGTAGATGCCGAACGCGCCCCCGGCGCGCAGGACCGTTTCCGCGGCGTCGAGCGCGGCCAGCCCGGCCTTGGCGTTGGCCCGGTCCACCGGGACGTAGCCGAGCGCGGTGAGGAACCTCGCGAGCAGCTTCCCCTTGACCCCGCAGCCGGTGAAGTACTCCGCCTTGCCCAGGAACGCGACGGGACGTGGCGTGACCAGGGGGATCACCGCGGTGTCGACGGCCGCGCGGTGGTTGGACGCGAGGATCACCGGGCCGTGCAACGGAACCCGACCCGCGCCGTGGACCCTCGGCCGCCACACGAACCGCACGAGCGGAGCGAGCACCCACCTGATCAAGAACTGCATGTCCCCAAGACCTTCCCGACATCCCCGGCCGCCACCCGGCCCCCGACTCCCGCCCGACAGCCGACGAGAGGGCTCCCGATACGCCCCGCCAGTGTGGCCCACCCATTGTGTCCGCTGCGTCACCGAGACGGAACGGCCCGGGGACACGAAGTCGGACAGTTCTTCTCGGCCCCGGTTGTGGTCGGCGCCGACCAGGGGGACGCGGACGGGTCGGCGAGCCGCGGCCGGCCGAAGATCGCCCGGTCCCCGTTCGGAGCGGCCCACGCGCGGCGTTCCGCTCCGCGCGCGCCGTCGACCGCGCGCGTCGCACCGGAGCACGCGCGTCGCACCGGAGCACGCGCGCCGCGTCCCCCGCCCGCGGTCGCAGGGCACGGTCAGGGCAGCTCGGCGCGGAGCGCGGCCTGGGCCTCGGCCCGGGTCAGTCCCGTGGCCTGCAACAGGTCCATCGCGATCGACCGGAGCTGCGCGATCATGACCTGCTCGGACATCCCCAGCTCACCTGCGGCGTCGCCGAGGATCGGGGAGTTCCGCACGAGCTCGAGGATCGGCTCCCGGGCCTTCACCCGGTCCCCCTCGTCGTCGATCTCCTCGGCCAGCCTCTGCACCGCGGTGCCCAGCTGCGCGACGGCGTCGGGCAGCGCCTCGACACCGGGCTCGCCGTCCCCGAGGGCGGTGAGGGCGCGCCGGGCCAACACCCGGGCGTTGCGCATCGCGTAGTCCGTGCGCTCGGCGAGCTCGGTGAAGCGGCCCAGCGTGTGGCGGTGCGGGCGGCGCAGCGGGGCCAGCGAGGTCACCTCGCGCCCGGACGTGAGCGCGGCCCGCAGCTCGTCGATCAGGGGCTGGCTCGCCCGCGCCCGGGCCAGCGCGGCGCTCGCGGCCTGCACGTCCCGGGTGCGCAGGGCGTCCGCGATCCCGAACAGGACGCCGGCGAGCTCGTCGAGCGTCGCGCGGGCCTGCCGGCGGACCGGACCCAGCGGGTGCGAGGGCAGGACCGCCGCGACGAGCAGCCCGATCGCGCCGCCGATCACCGCGTCGAGGGCCCGGTTCACGCCGCCGCTGCCGCCGGGCGGCAGCAACGTCGCCACGAGCACCGCGGACGAGCCGGCCTGCGCCACGATCAGGGTGGCCCCGTCGGCGAACACCGCGACCCCCATCGCCAGCGCCACCACCAGCGCGATCTGCCAGGTTCCGGAGCCGATCGCGGAGATGAGCAGGTCCCCGACGAGCACCCCGAGACTGACGCCGACGACGAGCTCGACCACCCGCCGTCGGCGGGTCCCCAGGGAGACGCCGAGGCTCAGCACGGCGGCGATCGGCGCGAAGAACGGCCGTTCGTGGCCGATCAGGTCCTTCGCGACCCACCAGGCGACCGCGGCGGCCACGGCGCACTGCAGGATCGGCAGCGCCGAGACCCGCAGCCGGCGACCGCCGAGCCGCAGCCGGGCACGGGCCCGTCGGCGCACGGCCTCAGGTCAGCCCGAGCGCGGCGGGCGCGGCGGGGTCGGAGTCCTCGATGAACGAGCGGAGCCGCTCGACCTCGTCCGTCTCGCCGATCGCGTCGGACGCGCGGAGCAGCGCGGCGAGCGCCCGGAAGATCGCGCGGTTCGGCTCGTGCGACCACGGGATCGGGCCGAAGCCCTTCCACCCGTTGCGCCGGAGCTGGTCCAGGCCGCGGTGGTAGCCGGTGCGGGCGTAGGCGTAGGCGGTGATCGAGGCGCCCTCCGCCAGGGAGGCCTCCGCGAGGGTGGCCCATGCGATGACCGACGCGGGGTTGGCCGCGGCCACGTCGGCCGGGTCCTCCCCGTTCTCCAACGCGGACTCCGCGGGGTCGATCGGGAGGCGGGTGGGCTCCGGGCCGAGGAGGTTGCCGTGGACGCTCATGTGCCCATCCTGCTCCTCGACGTCCGAGCCGCCCTACCCGGCTTCAGGAAAGCCACTTTCCTGCAATGGGGCTACATGAAAGTGGCTTTCCTGAACCACGCCGGAACTCAGGCCGACAGGGACTTCCCGCTCGACCTGAGGGACTCGCAGGCCTCGATGACCCGCTCGGACATCGCGATCTCGGCCTTCTTCAGGTAGACGCGCGGGTCGTAGGCCTTCTTGTTGCCCACCTCGCCGTCCACCTTGAGCACGCCGTCGTAGTTCTCGAACATGTGCCCGGCGATCGGCCGGGTGAACGCGTACTGGGTGTCCGTGTCCACGTTCATCTTCACGACGCCGTAGGTCAGCGCCTCGTGGATCTCCTCCAGCAGCGAGCCCGAGCCGCCGTGGAAGACCAGGTCGAAGGGCTTCTCGCCGTGGGCCAGGCCGAGCTTCTCCCGCGCGACCTCCTGCCCCTGCTTCAGGATCTCCGGGCGGAGCTTGACGTTGCCCGGCTTGTAGACGCCGTGCACGTTGCCGAAGGTCGCGGCCAGCAGGTAGCGGCCCTTCTCCCCGGCGCCCAGCATCTCCACGGTGCGCTCGTAGTCCCCCGGCGCGGTGTAGAGCTTCTCGTTGATGTCGTGCGCGACGCCGTCCTCCTCGCCGCCGACGACGCCGATCTCGACCTCGAGGATGATCTTCGCCTTGGCCGCCTCGTCGAGCAGCTCGGCCGCGATCTTGAGGTTCTCCTCGAGCTCGACCGCGGAGCCGTCCCACATGTGGCTCTGGAACAGCGGGTTCAGGCCCTTGGCGACGCGCTCCTGGCTGATCGCGATCAGCGGGCGGACGAACGCGTCGAGCTTGTCCTTGGGGCAGTGGTCCGTGTGCAACGCCACGTTGATCGGGTACCTGTCCGCCACGACGTGGGCGAACTCGGCGAGCCCGACCGAACCCGTCACCATGTCCTTGACCCGGGTGCCGGAGAGGAACTCCGCACCTCCGGTCGACACCTGCACGATGCCGTCGCTGCCGGCCTCGGCGAAGCCGCGCAGCGCCGCGTTGAGCGTCTCCGTGCTGGTCACGTTGATGGCGGGGTAGGCGTACTCGCCGCTCTTCGCCTTGTCCAGCATCTCGTTGTAGATCTCGGGGGTGGCGATCGGCATGGTTGACCTCCTCGACGTCCGCGGTTCTCAACGGCCAGTATCGCCTACCCGGGACGCACGGCGGGGCCCGTGATCACGGCCGCCGCTAAGCTGGAGGTGTGGGGGACCGGATCGAGGGCCGGATCGACGGCCAGCTCGGCGCCGCGGGGGACAGCGGCCCCGAGAACGCCGTCGAGCGGACGCTGACGCGGCTACGCCGCATCGACAGCCGTCCGGACCCGACGCTGGCCCCGCCCCCCGCGCCGCAGGGCGACGCCCCCGCGACCCCCCTGACGCTCGCGGACCTCTACCGGGACCACCGGATGCGGCTCGTGCGGCTCGCCGTCCTGCTGGTGGACCAGTCGGCCACCGCCGAGGACGTGGTGCAGGAGGCCTTCACGGGCCTGCACCGGCACTGGTCCGGGCTCCGGGACGAGGCGGCCGCGGTGGCGTACCTGCGTACGGCCGTGGTGAACGGTTCCCGATCCGTGCTGCGCCGCCGGCGCACCGCCCGGGAGTACGTGGCGCCGCACGCCGTCAACGCGCGCTCCGCGGAGTCCCTTGCCATGCTGTCCGCCGAGCACCAGTCCGTCGTCGACGCACTGGGGTCCCTCCCGCCGAGACAGCGGGAGGTCCTGGTGCTGCGCTACTACGGCGGATTGTCGGAGGCCGAGATCGCGGCGGCCGCCGGGATCAGCCGGGGCACCGTGAAGTCCACCGCCAGCCGAGCGCTCGACACGGTCGCGCGGGTGCTCGCCGAACGATCCGGGGGACACTGATGATCTTCGACGGGAACCGGCCCCGGCCCTACGCCGCACCCGATCCGGAGCAGCGGCTGGCCGAGGCGCTGCACGTCCACGCATCCCGGTCCGGCGGCTCCGCGACCTACGCGGCCCCGGGCGTCCCGGCCGCCTACCGGAACCCCTCGTCGTCACCGATGTCCCCGCTGCCGCCGCAACAGCGCTCCGCCAGCCCGACCCCCGCCCGGACCCCCGGGCCCGCCGCCCGGGCGCCGCAGACCTCCCGGCTCGCCACGGCGGCGTTCGTGTGGCCGCTGGTGATCGCCCTGCTGGTCGGCGCGGTGCTCGGCTGCGCCCTCGCCCTCGTCTCGATCCTGCTACCAGGGGTACTGCCCACGATCGGCTGACAGGTGCGACCGGTACCGTCGTGCCCGTGACGCACCTCGCCACCACGACCCTCGCGCTCGGCCCCGAGTGGCTGAAGCCGGACACCATCATCGAATGGCTCGGCCCCTGGGCGCTCGTCGGGCTGGCCCTCATCATCTTCGCGGAGTGCGGTCTGCTGCTCGGGTTCTTCCTGCCCGGGGACTCCCTGCTGTTCACCGCCGGCCTGTTCGTGGCCAGCGGTGCGATCAAGACGCCGCTCTGGCTCACCTGCGTCATCCTGGTGGTGGCGGCGTTCGTCGGGAACGCCGTCGGCTACGGGATCGGCCGCAAGGCCGGCCCGGCGATCTTCGACAAGCCGAAGAGCCGGCTGTTCAAGCCCAGCCACGTGGCCAAGACGCAGGAGTTCTTCGACAAGTACGGGAACCGGGCGATCGTGCTCGGCCGGTTCGTCCCGGTCGTGCGCACCTTCATCACGGTCATGGCGGGCGTCGGGCAGATGGAGGCCAAGCGCTACCTGACGTACTCGCTGATCGGTGGCGTGGCCTGGGCCGCGGGCGTCACGGTGCTCGGCTACTTCCTCGGCCAGTTCGAGTTCGTCAGGAACAACATCGAGCTGATCCTGATCCTCGTGGTCCTGCTCTCCGTCGTGCCGATCGTGATCGAGATCCTGCGCGCACGGCGCCAGCGGCCCAAGGGCGCCCACGCCCGCTGACGGCGAGACCACCATGACCCTCGCGGCTGACCGGATCCTCGCGTTCGACCCCCTCGGGTCCGCGGGGCCCGTCACCGTATGGGTCGTCGTGTTGACGTTCGTGTTCCTGGAGTGCGCGTTCGTCGTCGGGCTGTTCCTCCCGGGGGACTCGCTGCTGATCGCGGCGGGCGTCGTCCTCGCCGCCCATCACCACGAGGCCGGCACCTGGGTCCTGGCCGGGGTCGCGGCCGGGGTCGCCGTGGCCGGGAACCAGGTGGGCTACCTCGTCGGGCGCTTCACCGGGACCCGGATCCTGGCGCGCAAGGACGGGAAGATGCTCAACCAGGCCAACCTGGACCGGGCCGGCGCGTTCCTGGACCGCCGCGGGTTCTGGTCGATCGTCATCGCGCGGTGGATACCGTGGATCCGCACGCTGGCGCCGATGATCGCCGGGGCGGCCCGGATGGACAACCGCAAGTTCATCGTCGCCAACGCGATCGGCGCGCTGCTGTGGGTGCCCACGCTGATGATGCTGGGCTACTACGGGGCGGGTGCCCTGGACGGCATCCCCTGGATCAAACACGTCGCCGTCATCGGCTCGATCGCCTTCTTCGTGGTCGGCACGATCGTGGGGCTGGTCCGGTTCCGGCAGGAGATGCGCAAGCCCGTGGACGAGGGTGCACCCGAGCCGTCGCCCGAGCCGTCGCCCGAGCAGACCTGATCCACTATCTCCCGCACTCCAGCCGGGCGGCCGCCTCGAGCAGCATCCAGCCGGAGAGCTGCACGGACAGCGCGGACTCCGGGGTTCCGGCCCGCGGCTGGCGGGCGGGCGCCCGCCAGTCGTGCGCGAACACCGGGCCGGACGCGTCCGTGGTCCGGTTCTCCCACACCCGCTGGGCGCTGGCCGTCACCATGGCCGCGGCGGCGGGGCCCGGCTCCGGCAGCCGGAGCGCCGCGTCCGCCAGGTAGCGGGCCAGGATGCCGTTGAACAGCCCGCCGTCACCGCCGTCGTCGTAGCCCCGGAGGACGCCGTCCGGTTCCGCGAGGTGCGCCCGGGTCGCGTCGACGACGGCAGCGGCCCGCTCCGCCCAGCGCGGGTCCCCGTCCCGTTCGGCCAGCTCGACGCACGCACCCAGGTAGACGCCCTGGCAGTAGGTGTAGGCGGCGCCTTCCAGCTGCCACCGCCCGGTCGCCGGATCGGGCCGGACACCGTCCCTGACCAGCCCGGTCCCCGGATCGACGAGCGTCGCGGCCATCCAGTCCACGATCGCGACGGCGCGGGGCACGTCCCCGGTCCTGGCCAGCAGGATCGCGGCGGGCCCGTTCGCCGGCGCGTTCTTGAAGTCGTCCCCGCGTCGCCACCAGATGCCCCCGCCGCCGTCCGGGGTGTGCGCCGAGCGCAGCCGTTCGGTGATCGCCGTGACGGCCTTCGGCCCGGTGCGCGGGATGCGCAGGCCCGCGCGGCGCACCGCGAGGCCGAACCAGGCGATGTCGTCGTAGTAGTCGTTGGTCCAGCGGCCGAGGTTGTGCAGCCGGACGGCCCGGACCAGTGCACCGAGCTCCCGCCCGCGCGGGCCCGAGGGCTCCCGCAGCTGGGCGTCGAGCAGGCAGTCCAGCAGGTGGGCCTGCCACCAGTAGTGCCAGGGGCCGAGCAGGTTGCGCGGGCTCACCGCGCGGTCCGCGGAGATCCGGCCGATCCGCGTCGCCGGCACCACGTTCGCGACCCGGCGCAGCGACCGGTGGCGGACCGCCCGCTCGGCCTCCGCCGCCCGCTCCGCCCAGATCCGGTTCCGCACCCGGGCTCCTCTGGATCCCACGGACCGATCATCGCAGCCACGGCCGCCGGCGGCACCGCCCTCACCCGGAGACATCGACGACACCACAGCGGCCCCGCGGGCCGACCGTTCCCGGTCGTTGACGCCATCCCCGGCGTCCGTCACGGTCGTGCGGTGGCCGCTTGCGCGCGGGCTCCCCGCGGCCACGCAGCCGACGGTCCCGCCCCGACCCCCACCGGAGGCGCTTCGGCGCCGCATCCACCTCGAGGAGAGCACCGATGCAGATCGCGATACCGCTCTACCCCCGGCTGACCGCGCTGGACGCGATCGGTCCCTACGAGGTGCTGCAGCGCGTCCCGGAGCTGGACGTCGTGTTCGTCGGCGAGGAGCTCGGCGAGGTCCGTACGGAGAACGGCATGCTGGGCCTCACCGTCGACGCCACCTACGGCTCCCTCCCCCGACCCGACGTCGTCGTGGTGCCGGGCGGGATCGGCAGCCGGGAGCAGGTCCGCGGCGGCGCGCTGGTGGACTGGGTGCGCGCCGTTCACCCCACCACCCGGTTCACGACGTCCGTCTGCACCGGCTCGCTGATCCTCGGCGCCGCGGGCCTGCTCACCGGCCTCACCGCGACGACCCACTGGGGAGCGACGGAGCTCCTCGCCCGGTTCGGCGCGCACCCGGTCCGGCATCGGGTCGTCGCGCATCCGGAGCAGCGGATCATCACCGCGGCCGGGATGTCGTCCGGCATCGACATGGCCATCCGGCTCGTCGCCCTGCTGGTCGACGACGTCGCGGCGCAGGCCGCGCAGGTGGTCGTCGAGTACGACCCGGAGCCGCCCTACGACGCGGGGCACCCGGACGAGGTCGGACCGGAGGTCATGGCCCGGATCGCGGAGTACCGGGCGGTGCGGTCCTGACCGGGCCCCGGGTCCGGACGGCGTTGCGGGCCCGGACGGCGTCCCGCCGGCCCGCCCGGGACGGCGGTCAGCCGACGCCGGCCTTCGCCAGGAAGGACGCAGCCCGGTAGCCGGGCTCCACGCCCTGGATCAGGAACGCCGTGCCGTCGGAGTTCTCGGTGCGCAGCGGCAGGATGGCCTGGTAGGCGGGCGAGTCGTACCAGGCGCGGGCGTCGTCGAGGGTGGGGAAGCCGATCACCACGAGGGTGCCGGGGAACTCGTCCTCCAGCACCTCGGGCGTCGTCCCGTGCACCACGAAGGCGCCGCCGTGCGGCTCCAGGGTCGCGTCGATGCGGGTCAGGTACTCCACGATCGAGTCGTTGAGGTCGACGGAGCGCAGGTGGGCGATGGCGTAGGCGGTCATCTCGGTCTCCTCGGTCCGGGTACCCCGTCCGGGGCACGTCACGAGCATCGGGCCTCCCGGGCCGGCGGTCGATGACGTCGGAGGTAACCGGGTGACGACCGACTCCTTGCTGAGTTTCGATTCACTATGCAGACTGGGTAGCGAAGAGAAACTCAGATCGAGGAGGCTCCGATGCGAGATGCGGTGATCGTCGAGGCGGTCCGGACGCCGGTGGGCAAGGGCAAGCCCGGCGGCGCCTACTCGGACGTCCACCCGGTCGAGCTGCACGCCCACGTCCTGCGCAGCGCCGTCGAACGCGTGCCGGGGCTGGACAGCGCCGAGATCGACGACGTGATCGGCGGCGCGGTCGGGCAGGTGGGGGAGCAGAGCGGCAACACGACGCGGTTCGCGGCGCTGGCCGCCGGGTTCCCCGAGTCGGTACCGGGGGTCACCGTCGACCGGCAGTGCGGCAGCAGCCAGCAGGCGCTGAGCTTCGCCGCGCAGGGCGTGATCGCGGGGGCGTACGACGTCGTCGTCGCGTCCGGGATCGAGTCCATGAGCCACATCCCGATCGGGAGCTCGGGGGTCGTCGACGGGGTGCGGCAGGACGTCGCGGGCCCGTCGGTCACGCGGCGCTACCCCGGCGGGCTCATCCCGCAGGGCGTCAGCGCCGAGCTGATCGCCCGCAGGTGGAACCTCTCCCGCACCCAGCTCGACGAGTTCGCGCTGCGCAGCCACCGGAACGCCGCCCGGGCCTGGGCCGAAGGCCGGTTCGCGGACCAGGTCGTCCCGTTGAAGGTGACCCACGCGGACGGCACCGTGACCCAGCTCGACGTCGACGAGACCGTCCGGCCGGGCACCACCCTCGACGCGCTCGCCGGGCTCCGCACGGCCTTCGCGGATGACCGCTGGACCGAGCGGTTCGGCGACATCGACTGGAAGGTCACGGCCGGCAACTCGAGCCCGATCAACGACGGCGCCGCCGCCCTCGTCGTCACCACGAGTGAGATCGCCCGGGCGCGGGGCTGGCGTCCGCGGGCCCGGATCCACACCGTCGCCGTCACCGGGGACGACCCGATCTACATGCTCACCGGCATCATCCCGGCCACCGCCAAGGTCCTCGCCCGGGCCGGCCTGACGATCGGCGACATCGACGCGTTCGAGGTCAACGAGGCCTTCTCGTCCGTCGTGCTCTCCTGGCTGGCGGAGACCGGCGCGGACCCGGCCAAGGTCAACGTGAACGGCGGCGCGATCGCCATCGGGCACCCGCTCGGGGCCAGCGGCGCCCGGCTCGCCACGACGCTGCTCGGCGTCCTGGAACAGACCGGCGGCCGGTTCGGCCTGCAGACCATGTGCGAGGCCGGCGGGACGGCCAACGCCACCATCATCGAAAGGCTGGACTCATGACCTCGCTCTCCGGATCCGTCGCGCTCGTCACCGGCGCAAACCGCGGCCTGGGCCGCGCCCTCGTCGACGCCCTGCTGGAGCGGGGCGCGAAGACCGTCTACGCCGCGGTCCGGGACCCCGCGTCGATCACCGATCCCCGCGTCACCCCGGTGCGGCTCGACGTCACCGACCCGGCCTCGGTCGCCGCGGCCGCCGAGCTCGCCGCGGACGTCACCGTCGTGATCAACAACGCCGGGATCGCCGGCGGCGGGTCGCTGCTCGGGCCGTCCCTCGACGTGGCGCGGGCGGAGCTGGAGACCAACTTCTTCGGCACCGTCACCGTCACCAGGGAGTTCGCCCCCGTCCTCGCCCGCAACGGCGGCGGAGCGGTGGTGAACGTGCTCTCGGTGCTGTCCTGGCTCGCCCTGCCGGCGTCCGGTTCCTACAGCGCGTCGAAGGCCGCGGCGCTGTCGTTCACCAACTCCGCGCGCGCCGAGCTGGCGGAGCAGGGGACGCAGGTCCTCGCCGTGCACGTGGGCTACATGGACACGGACATGACGGCCGCGATCGACGCGCCCAAGTCCTCACCGGTGGGGGTCGCCGGCCAGGTGCTCGACGCCCTCGAGGCCGGTCGGGACGAGGTCCTCGCGGACGAGCTCAGCCGCCAGGTCAAGAGCGGGCTGTCCGGCTGACCGCTCACCAGGCACGGGAGAGGTCGCCGTGCGCGCGCACCCACGCGTGCATGGCGATCCCGGCGGCCACCCCGGCGTTGATCGAGCGGGTGGAGCCGAACTGCGCGATCGACACCACGAGCTCCGCGGCCTCCCGCGCCTCCGGGGTCAGGCCGGGCCCCTCCTGGCCGAAGAGCAGCAGGGCGGACCGGGGCAGCTCGGTCGTCTCCAGCGGCGCGGCCCCGGGGGTGTTGTCCACCGCGACGAGCACCAGCCCGTGCGTCGTCGCGAAGTCCCGCACCCCGGCGACGTCCGGGTGGTGGTGGAGCTGCTGGTAGCGGTCGGTGACCATCGCCCCGCGCCGGTTCCAGCGCCGGCGTCCGACGATGTGCACGCCCGCCGCGGCGAACGCGTTGGCCGTGCGGACCACGGTGCCGATGTTGTGGTCGTGCGCGAAGTTCTCGATCGCGACGTGGAACGGATGGCCGCGGGTGGCGAGGTCCGCCGCGACCGCCTCGCGGCGCCAGTAGCGGTAGGCGTCCACGACGTTGCGCCGGTCCCCGTGCTCGAGCAGCTCGGGGTCGTAGCGCTCGTCCGCGGGCCAGGCCGGCCGCCCGCCGGGCCAGGGCCCGACGCCGACCTGTCCCGGGATCGCCCACTCGGTGGGCCCGGCCCCCTCGGCCAACTCCGGATCAGACGGCTCGCTCACCCCCGCATGATCCCTGACCCGCACGGCGGGCCCGAACCGCCGTCGCGAATACCGCGACTCGGTGACGGAAATACCGCGACTCGCGGGTCAGGGCTGGGGCGGGACCGGGGTCGCGGCGGCGGTGCTGCCCTCCTCCCGGTCCCGGTGCGACGACGGCAGGGCCAACCGGATCTGGGCGTGTGCGCGGTGCGCCCCGGCCGCGGCGGCGTGGTAGTCCTCGAGCTGCCGCTGGAACCCCGGCTCCGCGTAGATCCGGCCGTCGACGGTCGGGCCCTCGCGGCCGGCCATCACGGCCTCGACGTCCTCCCCGGTCAGCGTCTTGTGCGTCTCCAGGGCGTGGGCCAGGGCCAGGACCGACGAGCGGTTCTCCGTGAGGATCTCCTCGGCCCGGTCCAGCAGCGTCGCGAGATGGTCCTCGATCCGGTCCGCCAGGGCACGCCGGAGCATCGCCTCGGGCTTGTCGTCCTTGCCCGGGCCGCGGCCACCGCCCGGTGACCCGACCTCGAGCCGCCGGGCCGAGGAGTACGAGGACACCGTGGCACCCATTCCCCAGAAGCCCTCCATGAACGACGCCACCGTCGTCGCGGACTCGAGGTCCCCGGAGACCCCGGACGAGCTGTCCCCGTCGAAGAACATCCGTTCCCCGGCCAGCGAGGCGAGGGAGACCAGGATGTCCGCCTCGTACTCCGAGCGCCAGCGCGTGAACTGGTCCTCCGGCGGGATGCTCGCGACCATGCCGAGGTAGTCGCTGCCCTTCTCGATCGTCGCGATGTCGATCTCCATATGCGCCCGCACCCGGGCCGCGACGACCGCGTGGCAGCCCTCGTGGACGGCGACCGAGTGCCGCTCGCGCTCGATGTACTCGACGTCCTCGGGCGGGCCGAGGTCCTTGAGCTGCTTGGCCTTGATGACGTCCTTCCAGGTGATGACCTCGCGGCCGTCCCGGATGGCGGTGATCAGAGACTCGTTGACCAGGTCCTTGATCGAGGCCCCGGTGGCGTACGGGGTGATCGTCGCCAGCTTCTCGAGGTTGTCGTCGGTGATCTCGTTCGGGACCTTGTCCAGGTACCCCTGGTAGGTCATGATCCGCCCGGCCCGGCTCGGGTAGCCGACCTTGTAGATCCGGTCGATGCGGCCCGGGCGCAGCAGCGCCTCGTCCAGGGACTCCGGCATGTTCGTCGCCATCATCACGAGGATCCGGTACTTGGGCGGCGGCTTCGGGCGCATGCCCAGCACCCGGCGGCCGATCCGGTTGAGCAGGCCGCGCGGCTTCTTCAGCCCGGACAGCTCGGTGAGCAGCGCCTGCAGCGTGCCCCCGCCCCCGCCGCCGCCCTGCATCCCGCCCATCATGAAGCGGCTGCGCCGGGAGGTGTCCTCGGCCGGCTGCGCCCCGGAGGACATCGCCGACCGGGTCAGCAGCGTGCGCGTGTCCTCCGACAGGTAGGAGAACCCGTGGCAACCCGCCGCGTGGAACGGCGCGGCGCTCCCGAACGGTGCGGGGCCCATCCCCCGCACCCCGCCCGGGCCGACGCCCGCGAGCGTGCCGCGGTTGCCCAGCGCGTCCGCCTCGTCGAAGAAGACGATCACGCCGCCGTAGCGCAGCGACAGCTTCCGGAGCTTGCGGAACAGGGACTTGACCTTGAGGATCCCGACGCCCATGAACATGTTGACGAACGCGCCCGGGTCCACGAACACGTACGGCTTGCCCGTCTCACCCGCCACGGCCTCGGCCATCAGCGTCTTGCCCGTCCCGGGCGGGCCCCAGAGCAGCAGGCCACCGGGCACGTAGCCGCCCTTGGCCTCGATCTCCTCCGGCTTCTCCAGGAACATGATGTTCTCGCGGATGCGCTGGACGACGTGGTCCTGGCCCCACACGTCGGCGAAGCGGGTCTTGATGTCGTCCGGGTAGTAGGTGTCCACACCGCCGCGGGAGAGCAGCCAGAACAGCCCGATGAACTGGAACGCGACGAAGAAGAACGCGAACGCGAGCTGCAGGATCAGCGGGGCGGCCTGCCACAGCAGCGCCGGTGCCTGGAACAGCGCCATGATCGGCGACGTCTCCAGGATCTGCCCGGCGACCACGGCCACCAGCACGAGGAAGGCGACGACCTTCAGGAGGCGGGCGAGCCGGAACCGCGTCCAGTCCGAGAAACGGCGGCGCAGGGCCCGCTCCGTACCGCCGAACACCTTCTGCGACCAGAACCGGTGGTACCGGACGGACCGCTCGCTGACGAAGAAGTGGATCTGCCGCAGCACCTCGAGCCCGGCCAGCCAGATCAGCCACTGGGACTCGTAGAGCTGGATCTTCACCGCGTCCTGGACCGTGATCAGCGGGTTGTCCGCGACCTGGGCCCAGACGATGATCGCGAAGAGCACGACGAAGAGCAGCAACAGCCGGATGCGGTCCCAGAGCGACATCTTCTTGCGGGTCGCGTCCGTGCGCGGGGGCGGCGGCTCGTGGACCGGGGGCATCGGTGCCTCGGGCGCGGGGCCCGGGTCGTCCGTGCCGGCCGTGGGCGTGGTCATGCGGCCTCCCGGACCGTGAACGAGGAGACGACGGACTCGATCTCCTGGCGGCGCTTCTCGAAGCACTCCAGCGAACAGCGCGCGAGCGCGATGGACACCTTGCTGGCGTCGTCGTTGAGGTAGCCGGTGAGGTCGAAGACCTGGGCGTCCCCGCCGTTGATCCGGTACGAGTAGACGGTGTGCACCCCGCGGATGCCGTGACCGGGGGTGAGCACCTCGTCGGACACCTCGGTGAACCCCGTGTAGGGGCTCTGCCCGCCCATCGCCATGAGCTGCTGGCGGGCCGCCGAGGACACCGGATGGAAGAAGTCCCGCAGGGAGTCCAGGCCGAGCTGGCCCCGGCTCTCCTCCGGCACCGCCTGGACCGCGACCAGGAGCGCCGGTGCCGGCGTGCCCACCGGGCTGTCGAACACGTGGGTGACCGACGGCGTCGCGTCCGCGTCGTAGGCCTCGAGCCACAGGCCGTGCGAGCTGTCCTCCGCGGGCTCGACCCCCACCTGCTCCTCGATCTCCTTCGGATCGATCTGGCGCCAGTCGTTCGGCACCTTCAGGTAGGTGCGGTCCGCGGAGTTCGTGACGTAGGTGAACGACGGGCCGCCACACGCGGCGAGCGCCAGGGCGAGCACCGCTGTCACGAGAACCGCGTGTACACGGGCCCGCCGACCGCGTCTTCCCCGCCACCAGCCGGACAGCACAGTCATCGAGCCTCCCCCCGCCGTGACCGTTCCGTGACCTCAACGAGTATGCGCCACGAACGTCGACGCACACTGCACCGTTCAGGTTGCGAGAAGGTTTCCCGGGAGTGGGGCGTGAGCACAAGGGCACGGAACGCGTATGCACGGCACGTTCCGGCGGAGCGCGGCCCTGCATCGACCCCGGGTGCGCCGTGTGCACGGCGAGCCTCGCCGAGCGGTCCCGGATTAGACCGATACGGGGGGTCGACGACCCGATCCTGAGGGGGTTGCTCCGCGATCGGCCCAATTCGACCAGCGTTCGGAGCAATTGTCTGCCGTTCGTCGCTCCCCGTCACCGTGATCACCGACAGCGACCGCACGGCACTCTCAGTTTCCCCCCACCCCCTGCGGGGGTTGCCTACCTTCGCCGCCGTGGAACGGACACGGGCCAGGACGGCGTGGGCAGGGGTACTGCTCCTCGTGCTGACCGCACCTGCGCTGATCTGGCTGGTGCGGTCGGACGCGATCGGCATGTGGCGCCAGCTGTCGATCGTCACGGGCCTGCTCGCGCTCTCCGCGCTGGTCTGCACGGCCTGCCTGCCCTCCCGCCTCCGCGGCCTCACCCGCACGTTCGGCATCGAGAGCATCCTCGGGCTGCACCGCCAGCTCGGCATCCTGTGCGCCGTCCTGATCGCCCTGCACCTGGCGGCGGTCGTGGCGGCGAACCCTGCACAGGTCGCCCTGCTGGTCCTGCCCAGCGCGCCGAACCGGGCCCGAGCCGCCGTCGGCGCCACGTTCGCACTCGCCATCCTGCTCACCCTGGCCATGCAGCGCCGGCGGGTGCGGATCGCCTACGAGGTGTGGCGCTGGCTGCACCTGCTGCTGGCCATCTCCACCCTCGGGCTCTCGGCCCTGCACGTGCTGTGGCTCAAGCACCTGGTGACCGACGCCGTCCTGGGCCCCGTGCTGACCGGCCTGGGCCTGCTCATGGTCGCGGTGCTCGTCGCCCGCTGGCTCGGTCGCACGATGCGCACCAGCGAGGAGTTCCAGGTCGAGCAGGTCCGCCGGGAGAGCCCGACCGTCGCGACGCTCGTGCTGAGCCCCCGGCGCCGGCGGCCGGGGAGCTTCACGTTCTCGCCCGGCCAGTTCGCCTGGATCCGGCTGCAGCGCTCGGCGGTCGAGGAGCACCCGTTCACGATCGCCTCGAGCGCGCACGACCCGGAGTTCGCCGAGTTCACCATCCGCGGCACCGGTGACTTCGCCACCTCGGTCCGAACCCTGCCCGAGGGCAGCTCGGTGTGGGTGGACGGCCCCTACGGCTCCTTCACCGTGGACGACGTCCCGGCCGCCGGCCTGGTGCTGATCGCCGCCGGTGTCGGGATCACCCCGATGATGAGCATGCTGCGGACGGCGGCGGACCGCGGCGACCTGCGCCCGCACCGCCTCGTCTACGTCGCCCGGGACACCACGGACCTGCTGTTCCGCGACGAGCTGCTGGTCCTGCGGGACCACCTGGACCTCGTCGTCACCGAGGTGCTCCGCCGCCCGTCGGGCGACTGGGCAGGGCACACCGGCGAGATCGACGTCAGCCTGCTCTCGACCGTGCTGTCGTCGCTGGACCGCGACGACCGGCACGACTACTTCCTCTGCGGACCGCCGTCGATGGTCGACGACGTGCTCGGCACGCTGCAGTCCATCGGCGTGCCGGACGACCGGATCCACACAGAGCAGTTCGACATGGCCTGACCCCGCAGAGAAGCCCCGCAAGGGTCCTCGCGCCCGCTTCCCCCGGCGGACCCGAGGTGTTCGCTCGCCGTCGCACCGGTGCTCCCCACATCAGTGCTCCCAGTCTTCTGGGCACCCCCGAAAGGCTCCCCGCCGCATGCTTCACCGATTACCGCGTTCCGTTCGCTGGACCCTCGTCCTCGCCGTGCTCGGTGCCGTCACCGTCTCCGTCGTCCAGTCCTGGGCGTCCGGCGCGCCCGGCACCGGCGGCTGGACCCAGACCCAGTGGGGCCCCGTCGGCCCGGCGGACCGGGACCTGCTGATCAAGGTCCGGACCGCCGGCCTCTGGGAGCTGCCCACCGGGCAGCAGGCCGAGCAGCAGGCCGTCAGCCCGGCGGTCAAGGAGGTCGGGCGCCACCTGGCCGTCGAACACGCCGAGCTCGACGCCCAGGTGCGCCAGGTCGCCGACCAGCTCGGCGTCCAGCTCCCCACCAAGGCGACGGACCAGCAGGTCGGCTGGATGAACGAAATCTCCGCGGCCACCGGGACGGACTACGACAAGATCGTCGTGCAGCGCCTGCGCCAGGCCCACGGGATCGTGCTCCCGATCATCTCCGAGGTCCGCGTCAGCACCCGCAACACGCTGGTCCGGCAGTTCGCCGAGACCGCGGACACCACCGTCACCCGGCACATCGGCTACCTCGAGTCCACCGGCCTCGTCGACTTCGCCGCGCTGCCGGAGGCCCCCTCCCCGGGCCTGCTCAGCGGCGGGACCTCCTGGATGGACATGATCGTCCCGGCCCTCGTGTTCCTGGCCGCGGCCGGCGCGGCGATCGGCCTGATCGCCTCGCTGCGCCGGAGCCGGAAGAAGGACACCCCCACCCGGGGCGGCCCGACGACCGGGCGTGATCTCGCGACCCTGCACTCCGGACCGATCCCCACGATCCCCGCACCCCGGCGGGAGCGGCAACCGGCACCGTCGTCCGAGCGACCCGACCCGCTCGCGCGGTACGACCGGATCACGCAGCAGGACGACCCGGGCAGCCCCCGGCCCCGGGCGTCGCGGCACTCCTACCGCAACACCAACCCGCCCCCCCGACGCGCCGATCCCGCCGCGTCGCACCGTTCCTGAGACCGAGGATTCCGCCATGCTCCCCAGCCGAAAGCCGCCCCACTCGAATCCGCTCGGCTCCGCCCGGGCCCGCAAGCTCGTCCTGACGTCGGTCGCGGCGCTCGCGGTGGTGCTCCTGCCGACCGCCTGCGACGCCGCGTCGGCGTCCACGACGCTCGACGAGAGGTCCCAGCAGAGCTCCGGCCACGACCACCGCGGCGGGGCGACCCGCACGACGACGCCCGCCGCGGAGGACGGGGCGGAGCAGACCGGCGGGACGGGGCAGACCGGCGGGACGGACGCGGCCGACCCCACCGGCGGGACGGACCCGTCGGCCGCCCCGGCCGCGGACGGGTCCGCCGCCCCCTCGGCCAAGCCGGAGAAGCCCGCGAAGCCGGCGAAGCCGGAGAAGCCGGCCAAGCCCGCGGATCCCGCCGCACCGGCCGCACCCAGCGGCAGCACCAACGGCCTCGACGTCCTGGCGCGGGACTGCACGAACAGCAAGCTGGACCCGGCCACCGGGTTCGAGACCGGCAACGTCTGCGTCTCGACGGCGTTCGGTGAGGTCGGCGCGGCGGCCAAGAACCCGTCGCTGCTGATCACCTCCGCGCCCACCGAGGTCGCGGCCGGCCAGGCCTTCGACCTGAAGGTCAGCACCCGCAACCTGGTGCGGGACCGCTTCCTCGGCGCGGCCGCCGGCGGTTACTACCTGGAGAGCTCGCTGCTCAACGCCGACGGGCTGCAGCGCGGGCACTTCCACACCGCCTGCCGCATGCTGAGCAGCACCGACGAGGCGCCGGACGCCTCGCCGAAGCCGGACTTCTTCGTCGCCACCCAGGACGGCGGGGGCGGGGACACCCCGGACGAGGTCACGATCAAGGTGACCGGGATGCCGTCCGCCGGTGTCGCGCAGTGCTCCTCGTGGGCCGGTGACGGCTCGCACCGCATCCCGATGATGCAGCGCGCCAACCAGACCCCGGCGTTCGACGTGGTCCGGATCAAGATCACGTAGCACGCACGGCTCCGCCACCCGACCCGGTGTCGACGACCGGGATGGGGCGGGTGGCGGGCGTGTCCGGCGGGTCCCTGGTTGCGGGGACCCGCCGGAGGCGCCTCACAGACCCAGGTCGGCGAG
>JAOZVV010000149.1 GCA_025869365.1 Pseudonocardia sp. | reverse complement strand
GCCGCGGCGAGCCCCCGGCTGAAGAGCCGCTCGGCCGTCCAGAGCCGGTCCGCGCGGATGGCGACGAGCACGGCGACGGCGATCGCCGCCGCCCCCAGCCTGGAGGACCAGAACAGCAGCGCGAGGGGTTCACCGCCGGCGCCGCCGTGCGCGGTCGGGTCGTAGAGGGTGAGTCCGGGGACGCCGAGCGCCCACAGCAGCAGGGTGCTGGCGCCCAGCACGACGACCGTGGCGAAGGCCGCCACGAGCAGGCTGAAGACCAGCCGGGCCTGGGTGCGCAGCTCCGCGGTCTCGCCCTCGGTGATCCGCCGGGGCAGCACGACGAGGCCGGTGAGCGGCACGAGGAACCCGAAGAAGAGCACGCAGCTCGCCGTGTGCCGCAGCAGCGCCGTCCCGAACCCGACGACGATCAGCACCCCGATGCCGACGACGGCGAGCCCGATCCGGCCCGAGCGGGTGCCCGGCCGCGCGTCCCACCAGGCGGACGCGGTGGGCGACGGGAAGATCAGCAGGGCGAGGATGTAGGCGGCCGAGGCGATGCCGTGCAGCACGATCTGGTGCAGCCCGCCGACGCCGACGCCGGTGGCCGCCTCGACCGCCGTCGCGGCGGCGTGCGCCTGCAGGTTGAACGCGCCCGCGGAGCCGACCATGGCCAGTGCCAGCAGCCGCAGCGACCAGGCCCGCCCGCCCAGCAGCACGAGGACCGCGGCGATCACCAGGTTGACCACGCTCAGCGCGTAGTCCAGGACCGCCTGGCCCAGCGGCTCGCTGGCCGGTGCGGCCGCCGCCACCGCGGCGGACCAGCGGCTGCCCGCCGCACCGGCGGCCGTGGCGGCCTCCAGCGCGCCCGGCCAGTAGCGGACGAACGCGACGTACGCGCCGACCCCGAGCCAGCCGACCGCGACGGCCGTCACGACGCCCAGCACGACGACGAACGCAGATCGCGTCAGCCGCGCGTTCACGCCCGCCCCGCCCGGATGACGTCGACGAGGGGTTCGAGCCGTTCGGGCAGGCTCGCGACCAGCACGAGCGCGCCACCGGGCTCGCCGGCGACCCCCGCGTCCCCGCCGAGGGCCGCGAGCCGTTCGAGCTCCCCGGCCAGCGTCGCCCGCAGCTCACCGGCCGAGACCGACGGCTCCGGGTCCACGACGCGGACCGCGAACCTGCCCTCGGAGTGCGACAGCTCGACGGTCAGGGCCGGGCCGGGCCGCTCGGCGAGCCGCTGCATCGCGGACGCCGCCACGTAGTAGATGCCGGACTCGACCTCCCAGGACAGCCGCCCGGCCGAGCCGCCGCGCAGGTCGACGTCTCGGTCCAGGTCCGCCGCGACCTCGTCGAGGGCGTTCGCCGGGCCCTGGTCCCGGAGCACCGCCGGGTACACGCCGCGGGCGATGACCCGGAACCGGTCCAGGAGCTCCTCCAGCCCGGTCCGGGCGCGGTCGAGGGCGGCCCGCGCCCGGCGCGCGTCCGGCGCGTCGGACAGCAGGTCCTCGCGGGCCCCGTCCAGGGCGATCCGCAGCGCCGAGAGCCGGTCCGTCGTGGCGTGGGAGAGCTCGCCGACCAGGCGGCGGCGCTCCACGTCCCGCGCGCTCGTCAGGCGCTCGCGGGAGCGCGCCAGCTCCCTCGCGAGCTCGTCCGCGCGGCGCACCCGCTCCCGGAGCTCGGTGTTCATCGCGACGCCGCGCAGCAGCATCCCGGCGCCCCCGGCGAGGTCGCGCATGAGCTGCTGGTCCGCGGGGGTGATGGCGGACCCGGGCTTGCCGATCGCGAGCACGGCGCGCAGCTCGGTGCCGTCCACGACCGGGACGACGTGGTCGGTGTCCGGGCGTTCCAGCAGGACGGCGAGGTTCTGTGCGGTGCCGAGGTCCTCCCCGGTCGCCGGGTGGACGGCCGCGGGCACCAGCCGGTCCGAGACCGCCAGCCACACCACGGCCCGCTGGGCGCCGGTGCCCTCCGCGAGCACCTCGGCCAGCCCGGGCAGCGCCGAGTCCGGGCTGCCGCTGCGGATCCGGGCGGCGGCCTCGGCCAGCGCGGAGTACGGGGTGGTCCCGCGGTGCTGCGTCAGCCGTTCGACGAGCCGGTCCACCGGCCCCAGCACCCGCATGACCACCATCGCGCAGATCGTGGCGGCGACGAACGGCAGGAGCACGCCGACCTGGCCCAGGCCCACCCCGAGGACCCATCCGGGCAGGCCGACGACCACGACGAACACCGCCAGCACCACCACACCGACGCCCGTCGCCCGCAGGGCCCCCGCGATCACCCGGTTCATTCCCCACCACCGGTCCGTCCGGGCGCACGCCCGGTTCCCTCGCGGAACCTAGAGCGTCCGCCCGTCGCGGCCAAGGACCCGCTCAGCCGCCGTCCTTCTGCGAGCGCAGGTAGGTCAGCACCGCGAGGACCCGGCGGTGGTGCTCTGAGGTGTCGGTGTGCAGGTCGAGCTTCGAGAAGATGTTCGCGATGTTCTTCTCGATCGCCTTCGGGGTGACGAAGAGCTGGCTGGCGATGCCGTTGTTGGACCGGCCCTCGGCCATCAGCCGCAGCACGTCCACCTCCCGCTCGCTCAGCGCCGCGATCTCGTCCTTCTTCTGCCCGCGCGGGCGTTCCACCAGCCGCTTCGCCAGGACGGGCTCGATGACGATCTCGCCGTCCGCGATCCGGCTCAGGGTGTCCCCGAGCACCTCGACGCTGCCCACCCGCTCCTTGAGCCGGTAGCCGATCGAGTCCGTGCCGATCTCCAGGATCCGCATCAGGTAGTGGGACTCCGCGTAGTGCGACAGGAACAGCAGGCCCATGTCCGGGTACTTGCCGCGCAGCCGTTCGGCCGTGATCAGCCCGCCGTCCGGCTCCGGGGGCATCCGGATGTCCAGGACGGCGACGTCCGCGGACGTCGAGGCGAGCAGGGAGATCAGCTCGTCCCCGCCCGCGGCCACCGCGACCACCTCGTGACCGGCCGCCTGCAGCAGCATCAGCAGGCCCTCACGGAACAGGGCACCGTCCTCGGCCAGGGCTACTCGCATGGGATCCTCACTACGATCGTGCCGACGCCGGGGGCAGCGGCAGCGGCAGGGACGGCCGGGCCGTCGACGGCACCGCCCAGCGGGTGGGCCCGGTCCCGCAGCAGCTCGCCGAGGACGGCGCCCCCGCCGTCCACGACGACCACGAGATCGGCGGCCTCTCGGGTCACCCTGACCTCGGTCGGCAGGGGCCCGGCGTTAACGGAGAGCGCGTCCGCCAGGGCGAAGTAGACGGCGCCCTCCGCGGCCGCGCCGAAGCGGTCCGGCACCGCCGTGATCCGGACGGCGAGGTCGAGGCGCTCCACCAGGTTCCGCAGCGCCGGCCCGAGGCCCGCCTCGTCGAGCAGGGGCGGGTAGATCTGGGCCGCCACGTCCCGGAGCTCCTGCAGGGCCGCGGCCAGCTCGTCCTGCAGCGTCCCGACGGCGTCGCGCAGCTCCGGTTCGCCGGCCGGCACGCGGTGCTGGAAGAGCCCGAGCTGCAGGGCCAGCGCGGAGATCCGGAGCGCCGCACCGTCGTGCAGCTGGCGCTCCAGGCGCAGCCGGGAGCGCCACTGTTCCTGCTCGCGCAGGCGCCGGGCCGCCCGCACCCGCGCCTCGGGATCGACCGGGGCCTCGGGACCGACCGGGGCCGCCGGGGCGGGCTCGAGCCTCATCGGGGCAGCCTCGTCGGGTCCGCGCTGCGCCGGAAGGGGGCACTCCCCCGGTCCGGGTAGGGTTTTCCCCCCGCCCGGTAATGACAAGGCCCGCCAGGGCGAGTATCACCACACCAGGTCCCGTTCTCTTCGAATCGCATGCCTGGTCAGCGGGGCGCGGTGGTCCCGCCTGGAGGGGAAGGCACACTCGTGTCCTACAGCCTGGGGGTCGACCTCGGAACCACGTTCGTCGCCGCGGCGGTGACCCAGTCGTCGCGGGTGGAGATGTTCACCCTCGGCGACCGGAGCGTGGTCGCCCCGGCGGTGGTGTACCTCCGGGAGGACGGCTCCCTCGTGACGGGCGACGCCGCGAGCCGGCGCGCGGTGAGCAACCCGGACCGGGTCGGCCGGGAGTTCAAGCGCCGCCTCGGCGACCCCACGCCGGTGATGCTGGGCGGCGCCCCCTACGCCGTGACGTCGCTGCTCGCGAGTCTGCTCACCGACGTCGTCAAGCGGGTCTCGGCGACCCAGGGCGGCGCGCCGGACTCGATCGTGCTGACCCACCCCGCGAACTGGGGGCCGTACCGGCGCGAGCTGTTCGAGGAGGTCCCGCAGGTGGCCGGGCTGGCCGTCCCGCGCACGGTCACCGAACCGGAGGCCGCCGCCGCGCACTACGCGGCGTCGCGCCGCCTCGCCGACGGCGAGATCGTCGCCGTCTACGACCTCGGCGGCGGGACCTTCGACGCCACCGTGCTGCGCAAGCAGCCGGACGGCATCGAGATCCTCGGGACGCCGGAGGGCATCGAGCGCCTCGGCGGCGTGGACTTCGACGAGGCGGTCCTCGCCCACGTCAACTACACCGCCGGCGGCGCGCTGTCCGAGCTGGACATGGGGGACGCGCAGACGGCCGTCGCGCTCGCCCGCCTCCGCCAGGACTGCATCCTGGCCAAGGAGGCGCTGTCGATCGACACCGAGACCACCATCCCGGTGTTCCTGCCGAACCGGCACTTCGACGTGCGGCTCACCCGCGGGGACTTCGAGGACATGGTCCGCGCGCCCGTGGAGTCCACCATCGGGGCGCTCACCCGGACGCTGCGCTCGGCGGACGTCACGCCGGCGGACCTGAGCGCGGTGCTGCTCGTCGGCGGGTCCTCCCGGATCCCGCTGGTCGCCCGGATGATCTCCGAGGAGCTCGGCACGCCGACGGTCGTCGACGCGCACCCGAAGTACGCGGTCGCCCTCGGGGCGGCGCGGCTCGCCGGGGAGCTGACGGGTGCCACCCCGGCCGCACCGCCGGCCCAGGAGTCCGTGCAGGCCTCCGCGACCACCGCGCTGCCCGCCACCGGCGCCGACGGCGCGTCCCACCCCACGGGGCCGGCGCAGAACGGCACGTTCCAGCCCGCGGCGATGCAGGCGGGCGCGGACCTGGCGGCCACCACCACCCTGCCGCCGCGCACACCGGACCGGCCCACCCCGGGGCCCCGGTACCCCGAACCCCAGTACGGCGAGACCCAGTACGGCGAGACCCAGTACGGCGAACCCCGCTACACCGAGCCGCAGTACCCGGGCCAGCAGTACCCGGACCAGCAGTACCCGGGCGCGCCGGCTCAGGGCGCGCCCTATCCGGGTTCGGCCCCGCAGCCCGCCTACGAGGCTCCGCCGGCGCAGGGCCCCCGGCCCGGCCCGGGCTGGCAGGACGGCCCGGCCGGCGGGGGCGGTCCGGGCGGCGGCGGTCCGGGCGGCGGCGGTCCG
>JAOZVV010000148.1 GCA_025869365.1 Pseudonocardia sp. | reverse complement strand
AGAAGCGCGTCGTGGCTCCTCGACGCGGGTGCGGGGCGGGATCTGTCAACGTGGGTTGACATCGAACGTGTGTCAACGTAGGTTGACGGCATGGCAGATGCGACAGCGGTGGCGGCCGCAGCGTCGAGCAAGGACCCCACGGTCGGTCTGGCGGCCGTGGCCTCGCTGCGGACGCTGCTCGATTCGCTCGAGGAGCTCCAGGTCGGCAACGCCAGGGCGCAGGGCTGGTCCTGGCAGCAGATCGCCGACGTCATGAAGGTCAGCAGGCAGGCGGTGCACAAGAAGTACCGCCGCCTCGGATTCTGAAGGGCAGGCGCAGCCATGTTCGAGAAGTTCACCGAGTCGGCGAGACGGGCCGTGGTCCTCGCGCAGCAGGACGCCCGCGAACGCCGGCAGGGCGACATCCGCACCGAGAACGTCCTGATCGCCCTCTACGACACGCCGTCGAGCCCCGGCGCGCTGCTGCTGCGGGGCGCCGGGGTGACGCGCGCCGAGGTCGACGCGGACATCGTGCGGATGAGACGCGGGGACGGCCCCGATCCGGAGGCGCTGGCGACCCTCGGCATCGACCTCGACGAGGTCCGGCGGCAGGCCGAGGAGGCCTTCGGGCCCGGCGCCCTGGACCGCACCCGGGCAGCGCGCGGCGGCTCCCCGCGCGGGCACATCCCGTTCGACCGCAGCGCGAAGAAGACCCTGGAGCTGTCCCTGCGCGAGGCGCTGCGGCTCAAGCACCGGCACATCGGCACCGAGCACCTCCTGCTCGGGCTGCTGCACACCGAGACCGGCGCGGCGCACCACATCCTGAACGCTCGCGGCGTCACGCTCGACGGCATGCGGGCGGCCGTCGAGGAGTTCGGGCGCGGGGCGGCGAGCGGGTAGGTGTACTCACTCCTCCAGCGCGTCGAACGCCTCGCCGCGGCCGGTCGCGGCGGACCGCACGCCGTCGATCTCGGACAGCTCGCCCGCGAGCCCGGCGAGGTCCCCGCGCCCGGCCAGCCGCAGGGTGACGGCGGCGACGCGGCTTCCGTCGTCGGTGACGGTCTCGCGCTCGATGTCGACGTCCTGGACGGACCAGCCGCGCCGGGTGCACACGGCGAGGACGCTGCGCAGCAGGCCCCGCCCGTCGTCGTAGCTCACGCGCAGCAGCGGGGGCTCGCGCCGGCGGCGCTGCGTCGCGCGGGCCAGCGGCTGCAGGCCGCGGGTCACCAGGAAATGCCCGGCGGTGGCGCCGACGGCGAGTACGGGTAGCCCTGCGCCGCAGGCCATCCCGATGCCCGCGGCGAGCCAGACGGTGGCCGCGGTCGTCAGCCCGCGCACGGCGTCCTGCCGCACGAAGATCAGCCCGCCGCCGATGAACCCGATCCCGGAGACGATCTGCGCGCCGATCCGGGACGGGTCCAGCGCGATGTGCTCCGTGCCCAGCAGGTCGTCGAAGCCGTACTTCGAGACGAGCATGAACACCGCGGCGCCGACGCCCACGAGCGTGTGCGTGCGCAGCCCGGCGCTCTTGGCCCCGGCCTCGCGTTCGAGGCCGATCACGGTGGTCAGCACCAGGGCCAGGAGTACGGGCAGCAGCAGGCCCCACTGGCCGCCCGAGGACCACAGCGCGGTCCATCCGCCGGGGAGCCCGCCGACGTCCATGACCACCCCTCTCTGCGAGGATCCGCCCGGTGCGGATCGACGTCATGACCATCTTCCCGGGTTACCTCGCCCCGCTGCGCGAGGCGCTGCTCGGCCGGGCGATCGGCGCCGGGCTGATCGACGTCGCCGTCCACGACCTGCGGGACTGGACGCACGACGTGCACCAGGCCGTCGACGACTCCCCGTACGGCGGCGGGCCGGGGATGGTCATGCGCCCGCAGGTGTGGGGCGAGGCGCTGGACTCGGTGCTGGGCGACGCCCCGGCCCGGTTGGTGGTCCCGACGCCCGCCGGCCGTCCGTTCACCCAGGCCACCGCCCACGCCTGGGCGGCAGAGGAGCGGCTGGTGTTCGCCTGCGGTCGCTACGAGGGCATCGACCAGCGCGTGGTCGACCACTACGCGGAGCGGATGCCGGTGGACGAGGTGAGCATCGGGGACTACGTGCTGGTCGGCGGCGAGGTGGCGGTGCTGGTGATGGTCGAGGCGGTCGTCCGGCTGCTGCCCGGGGTGCTCGGCAACCCGCGCTCCGCGGCCGAGGACTCCTTCTCCGACGGCCTGCTCGAAGGGCCCGCCTACACCCGGCCGGAGAGCTGGCGCGGCCTCGACGTCCCGGACGTCCTGCGCAGCGGAAACCACGCCGCGATCGCCCGCTGGCGCCGGGACCGGGCCCTGGAACGGACCGCCGAACGCCGCCCGGACCTGCTCGACGCCCTGCCGGACGAGTCCCTGGACGAGAAGGACCGGGCGCTGCTGGCCCGGCTGACCGGCCCGGCCGAGGGCGGCTGACCCCACCGCGTGCACCGGCCCGGACCGCGTCTGGCACTATGGACGGGTTGCCAGCGCCTGACGGGAGAGTCGTCGGGCCTGCCGGGCGCCCCCAGGGTCAGTCAGCACCTGCGTGGCGTGCCCGCAAGACCGCTGCACGAGAGTTTCAGACGAGGACGGACCTGCGCGATGAACACCCTGGACGACCTGGACGCACAGATGCTGCGGCCCGACATCCCCGCCTTCCGGCCGGGCGACACGCTCAAGGTGCACGTGAAGGTCATCGAGGGCAACCGCTCTCGGGTCCAGGTGTTCCAGGGTGTCGTCATCCGCCGTCACGGCGGCGGCGCCCGCGAGACCTTCACGGTCCGCAAGGTGTCGTTCGGCGTCGGCGTGGAGCGCACCTTCCCGGTGCACTCGCCGAACATCGACAAGATCGAGATCTTCACCCGGGGTGACGTGCGTCGCGCCAAGCTGTACTACCTCCGTGACCTGCGCGGCAAGGCCGCGAAGATCAAGGAGAAGCGCGAGACGACCCCCGCTTCCTGAGCGTCACCCGAAGCGGTCATCCCGGGTGCCGTAGCCTCGACCTCGTGGCGTTCCCCGAGCTCCCCGACGACCGCCGCGCGCAACCGCGGCGGTACGCGCCCGCGGATTCCGCCGCGCGGACGCAGACCCCACCCGACGGGTGGCGTGGTCCGGACGTCGGTGAGCCCGAGGACGACGGCGGTCGTGGCCGCGGCTGGGGTGGAGCCCTCCCGGAGGGCCTCGACGCCGCGGACCGCCACCCGGTGGAGCGGCTCGGTCTGCCGGGCGTCATGCGCCGGTCCGAGCCCGGTGCGGCCGATCCCGGTCCGCACAGGGCGACCGGCCGACAGGCCTCCGGGTCCAGCGGCTGGGTGAACGGCGTCTGGCTCGGTATGGGCGAGGCGGTCGGGTACGGCGCTCAGCCGGCCGGCGGCCGTCCGCCCTCGGCGGACGAGCCCTCCGGTCGCCGCCGAGCCGAGGACAACCGGTCCGAGCAGGCCACCGAGGAGTTCGTCACCGGTGGGTTCGGCGGGCAGCCCGCGCCCGGGCGCCCGCAGCCGAACGGCCGCCCGCCCCAGGGCCCCGATCCACGCCGCCGGGGCGTCCCCCCCGCCGGTGCGGCGCCGCAGTGGGCCCCGACGGGTCCCCCGGCGCAGGAGCGGACCGGCGCCACCGAGATCATTCCCGCCGCCCCGGAGACCGCCGAGACCGAGGCGATCCCCCGCGCGAGCGCCCCGGCCCCCGCACGTCGGCCCGATCCGGCGCCGCAGGATCTCCGCGAGAGCCCGGTCGAGCAGACCCCCGGCGACGAGACCCTGGGCGGCGGAACCCCGGGCGGCTCCGCCGAGCCCGACCCGGACGCCGACGGCATCCCCGGCCGGCACCGCCGTCGGGCGGGCGCCTCGCCCGAGGGCAAGCCCGCCGCGTCCTACCTGGCGTCCCGGAGGCCCGACGGGCGCAAGCCCCGCACCGGACGTCGACGGCGGCCCACGTTCTGGAAGGAACTGCCGCTGCTCATCGTGGTGGCGCTGGTCCTGACCTTCCTCATCCAGACCTTCCTGGCGAAGGTCTACGTGATCCCGTCGGGCTCGATGGAGACCACGCTCCACGGCTGCACCGGCTGCAACAACGACCGGGTGCTCGTGGACAAGGTCACCTTCCGCTTCAGCGATCCCGCGCCGGGGGACGTCGTCGTCTTCCGCGGCCCGGACAGCTGGAGCAACACCGAGTTCAGCGTCGCCGAGCCCACCAGCACGGTCGGCCGCATCGGGCAGGAGATCGGGTCGCTGATCGGCCTCGCCCCGCCGGACGAGAAGGACTTCGTCAAGCGGGTCATCGCGGTCGGCGGGCAGACCGTCGCGTGCTGCGACTCGCGCAACCGGGTGATGGTGGACAACCAGCCGCTCGACGAGCCCTACATCTACTACCTGCCCGCGGCCGGGCCCGCCCGGCAGATCCCGTTCGGGCCGATCACGGTTCCGGACGGCGAGCTCTGGGTCATGGGCGACAGCCGCAACAACTCCTCGGACTCCCGGATCGACGGCCACGGCCCCATCCCGGTCGCGAACGTCATCGGCAAGGCGCGGTTGAAGGTGTTGCCGATCAGCCGTTTCGGCTGGATCGACGCCACGAACCCGCAGACGAGCCAGGCGGTCGGGCTGGGCAGCGGTGCACCCGAGGGCGCTCCGCTCGCACTCGGCGTGCTCGGCGCGGTGCCGTTCGCCCTGCTGCGCCGGCGCCGCATCCGGTTCGACGAGCACGTCGGCGAGTTCCTGCCCACCCCGCGGCGGTCCCGGTTCCGCCGCGGCGGGTCCTGACCCGTACCGTCGCTGCGTGGCCGCGAGTCCCCGCACGCCGTCACGCCGGTCCGCCCCGCCCGGGGCGCTACGGCGTCGGCGGCCAGCCGAGATCCTCCCGCCCGAGCTGAGGCCCGGTCGGGCGATCGTCCGCGCCTCGGCCGGCACCTGGACGCTGCAGACCACGCTGCACCGGCACGGCCTCGGCCCGGTCGCCGGCGTGGACGAAGCCGGACGCGGTGCGTGCGCCGGGCCGCTCGTCGTCGCCGCCTGTGTCCTGAGGCCCACGGACGCGAAGCGCTTCGAGGGGCTGACGGACTCGAAGCTGCTCAGCCCCGCCGCGCGCGAGGAGTTCTTCGCGCTGATCACCCGGCGGGCCGAGGACCTGTCGGTGATCGTGATCCCGCCCGCCGAGGTGGACCGCCGGGGCGTCCACATCGCGAACATCGAGGGCATGCGCCGGGCCGTGGCCGGCCTCGCGGCACCGCCCGGCTACGTCCTCACGGACGGCTTCGCCGTGCGCGGGTTCGGCCGTCCCGCCCTGGCGGTGCCCAAGGGGGACCTGGCGGCGGCCTGCGTCGCGGCGGCGTCCGTGCTGGCCAAGGTGACCAGGGACCGCATCATGGTGGAGCTGGACGCCGCGCTGCCCCGGTACCGGTTCGGGGTGCACAAGGGGTACTGCACACCGGAGCACGACGCGGCGCTCGCCGAGCACGGACCGAGCGACGTGCACCGCTACTCCTTCGTCAACGTCGCCGCCGCGGCGCGCCGTGCCCGCCGGATTCCGGTGGCCGACCCGGCCGGGGTCGGCGGGTCCGAGCGCCTGGTCCACAATGACACCCTGCTCGACGAGGTTCCCGTCGAGTCGTCCGCAGGGGGAGGAATACCGCAGTGAGCGCCGAGGATCTCGAGAAGTACGAGACCGAGATGGAGCTCACGCTCTACAAGGAGTACCGCGACATCGTGTCGCAGTTCTCCTACGTCGTCGAGACGGAGCGTCGCTTCTACCTGGCCAACTCGGTGGACGTCGCCCCCCGCAACGCGGAGGGGGAGATCTACTTCGAGGTCCGGATGTCCGACGCGTGGGTCTGGGACATGTACCGGCCCGCACGTTTCGTGAAGAACGTCCGGGTCCTCACGTTCAAGGACGTGAACATCGAGGAGCTGGACAAGCCGGACCTCAGGCTCCCGGAGGACGAGCAGTTCGGCCGGTAGGCCGGGCGCTACACCACACCTCCGACAGTTCCGGCGCTGCGGCGCCGCCGTGGCGCGAGTTGTCCCCATCGCCGCTGGGCTGTCCACAGTTTCCCGGTTCGCCCCGGCCGCACGCCGGGTTCGCGCGATCGTTGACCCCATGGCAGCCAAGGACGAACTGGGTCGCCGCGGCGAGGACGTCGCGGTGGAGTACCTGCAGAACCGCGGCCTGGTCGTGCTGTCCCGGAACTGGCGTTGCCGGGACGGGGAACTCGACGTGGTCGCCACGGACCGGTCGCGGTTGGTGGTCTGCGAGGTCAAGACACGCTCCGGCACCCGCTACGGGGAGCCCGCCGAGGCGGTGACGAGGAAGAAGGCGGACACGATCCGCCGGGTCACCCGTGCCTGGCTCGCGGAACACCACGTCGGCTGGTGCGACATCCGCTTCGACGTCGTCGCGGTGCTCATGCCACCGGACCGCCCGGTCACGCTCAAGCACTACGAGTCGGCGTTCTGATGGCCGCGCTCGCCAGGTCCTGGTCGGTCGCCCTGCGCGGCGTCGAGGGCGTCCCGGTGGAGATCGAGGCCGCGATCGGCGGCGGCATCCCCGGGATGCACCTCGTCGGGCTGCCGGACGCGTCGCTGCAGGAGTCGAAGGACCGGGTGCGCTCCGCGGTGGTGAACTCGGGGCGGAGGTGGCCGAACGAGCGCATCCTGCTCGCCCTCTCCCCGGCCACGCTGCGCAAGACGGGATCGGGCTTCGACCTCGCCCTCGCCTGCGCGGTGCTCGCGGCGGACGGCACGGTGGACCGGGGTCGGCTGGCGGGCACGGTGCTGCTCGGGGAGCTCGCGCTCGACGGGCGGATCCGGCAGGTCCGCGGGGTGTTGCCGTGCCTGCTCGCCGCCCGCGCCGCCGGGCTCGGGCGCGTGGTCGTGCCCGAGGCGGCGTTGGCGGAGGCCGGTCTGGTCGACGGGCTGGACGTGTTCGGGGCGGGATCGCTGTCCGACGTGCTCGCCTGGCTCGCCGGGGACGGTCCGCTCGAGCGCCCGCAGCCGGGGGGCGGAGCGCCGGGGGCCGCCCCGCCGGAGCTCGCCGAGGTCGTCGGTCAGCCGGACGCCCGGCGCGCGCTGGAGGTGGCGGCCGCCGGCGGTCACCACCTGCTGCTCGTGGGCCCGCCCGGAACCGGCAAGACCATGCTCGCGCAGCGGATCGTCGGGCTCCTGCCGGAGCTCTCCCGGGCGGACGCGCTGCAGCTCGCGGCGGTCCGCTCGGTGGCCGGCAACCTGCCACCGGCCGGGACCCTGGGCACGGTGGCGCCGTTCGTCGCGCCCCACCACTCGAGCTCGATGGCGGCGCTGCTGGGCGGGGGGAGCGGGATCGCGCGGCCCGGGGCGGTCTCGATGGCCCATCGGGGGGTCCTCTTCCTCGATGAGTGCGTCGAGTTCGGCGCACAGGTCCTGGACTCGCTGCGCACGCCCCTGGAGGAGGGTGAGGTCCGGCTCGCCCGCGCCGAGGGGACCGTCAGCTACCCGGCCCGCTTCCAGCTCGTCCTGGCCGCGAACCCGTGCCCGTGCGCGCCGGCGAACGACCGGGACTGCGTGTGCTCCTCGACGGTGCGCCGCCGCTACCTGGGCAAGCTGTCCGGCCCGTTGATGGACCGGGTGGACCTGCGGGCGCGGATGCTGCCGGTCACCGCGCTGGGCGGCCCGGACGAGACGGCCGAGAGCACCGAGGTCGTGCGGAAACGGGTGCTGGCCGCGCGGGACGCGGCGGAGGCGCGCTGGTCCGAGCACGGCTGGCGGACCAACGCGGAGGCTCCCGGGCCGGCCCTGCGCACCCGGTTCGCGCTGCCCCGCGCGGTCGTCCGGCCGTTGGAGGAACGGATGCGGGCGGGCGAGCTGTCCGCCCGCGGCGCGGACCGTGCCCTGCGGGTGGCCTGGACGCTCAGTGACCTGGCCGGGACGTCGCGCCCGGACAGGGAGATGGTGGACAGCGCCCTCTACTACCGGGACCGGAGGGCGACATGAGCCCCGTGGACCGGGAGATCCTGCGGGCCCGCGCCTACCTGCTGCGGGTGGCGGAACCGCCCGCGTGGGACACCGGCGTGCTGGTGGAGCAGCTCGGGCCGGTCGCGGCCGCGGACGCGATCCGGCGCGGGGACGTCCCGGACGCGGTCGCGACGCAGACCCGGGCCCGCCGCGCCACCACCCTCGCGGACGACGATCTCGCGGCGGCGGCCGCGGCCGGGGTGCGCCTCGTCGTCCCGGAGAGCCCGGAGTGGCCGCACTGGCCCTTCTCGGCGTTCACCGTGAGCGGGATCGAGGAGCTCGCCCCGCCGCTGGCCCTCTGGGTCCGGGGGAGCGGGGACCTCGCCGAGTTGTGCGATCGTGCCGTCGCGATCGTCGGGGCACGGGCGGCCACCGGGTACGGCACCCACGTGGCCGCCGAGCTCGGCGCCGGGCTCGCGGCGGGCGGGCAGACCGTCGTGTCCGGTGCCGCGATAGGGATCGACGGTGCGGCCCACAGGGGAGCGCTGTCGGCCGGTGGGCCCACGGTCGCGGCCCTGGCGTGCGGCCCGGACCGGGCCTATCCGGCGTCGCACGCCCCGCTGCTCGAGCGGATCGCGACGAGCGGGCTGGTGGTGTCGGAGTACCCGCCGGGGGCGGTCCCGGCGCGTCACCGCTTCCTCGTGCGGAACCGGCTGATCGCGGGCATGTCCGCGGGCACGGTGGTCGTCGAGGCGGCGCGGCGCAGCGGGGCCCAGCGCACCGCCTCGGACGCCGGCGCGCTGGGCCGGGTCCTGATGGCCGTCCCGGGTCCGGTGACGTCCGCGGGGTCGGTGGGCTGTCACGAGCTCATCCGTCGGGGCGCCCTCCTGGTCACCAGGGCCGAGGAGGTGCGGGAGGCCACCGGGCGGCTGGGCATCGACCTGGCCGACGAGCCGGAGGGTCCGCGACGCGTCACGGACGGGCTCGATCCTGTGCAGCTCCGGGTGCACGACGCCCTCCCGGCCCGCGCCGCCCGGGACACGGGCTGGCTCGCCGTCGAGGCGGGGGTGCCGCTGGACTCGGTCCGCTCCGCCCTGGTCGAGCTGGAGCGGCGTGGTCTCGTCGAGCACCGGGAGGGGAGGTGGCAACGTCCCGCGCGGACGCGGGACGAGCAACCGGTGTGAACCCGCGGCGGCCGGTCCGGGCACGCCCGCGTGGCGCGCTTGACCTCGGGCACGGAGGCCAGGACCGTCGGCGGATGTCCCACGAGCCCGCGTCGCCGGACCCGCAGCCACCGGCCGCCGTCGGGTTGGGTCGGGGTGAGGAGGGCCTGGCCGCGGACGCCGCGGAGGCGCTGGACGGGTTCCTGCGCCACCTCGAACTCGAGCGCGGCCGTTCGGCGAACACGATCCGGGCCTACCGGGCGGACCTGACCGGCCTGCTCGCCGGGGTGACCGCGCTGGCCGAGCTGGACCTGGGACGTCTACGGGAGTGGCTCTCCGCGGCCCACGGCGCCGGGCTCGGCCGGGCCACCCTGGCCCGCCGCGCCGCCGCGGCGCGGACCTTCACCGCCTGGCTCGCGCGCGGCGGGCTGCTCACCTCGGACCCGGGGGCGCGGCTGACGTCGCCGCGGCCCCACCGCACGCTGCCAGAGGTGCTGCGGGCGGACCAGGCCGAGGAACTCCTTGACGCCGCCGGTTCGGGTGCGGCTGAGGGAGACCCCGAGAACCTGCGGGACCTCCTGCTCCTGGAGCTGCTCTACGCCACGGGGGTGCGGATCGGTGAGCTGTGCGGCCTGGACGTCGGCGACGTCGACGACACCCGGCGCACGGTGCGTGTGCTCGGCAAGGGCGACAGGGAACGGACGGTCGTGTACGGGGTGCCCGCCTCGACCGCGCTCCGCCGCTGGCTGGCCGAGGGCAGGCCCACGCTCGCCCGTCCGGGGTCGCCGCCCGCGCTGTTGCTGGGGGTCCGTGGCCGCCGCCTCGATCCCCGCGTGGCGCGGGGTGTGGTCCACCGCGCGGTGTCCGCCGTTCCGGGGGCGCCGGACATCGGGCCGCACGGGCTGCGGCATGCCGCGGCGACCCATCTGCTCGACGGCGGGGCGGACCTTCGTTACGTACAGGAGTTACTTGGTCACGCTACGCTGTCAACAACGCAGCTGTACACGCATGTCACTCCCGAGCGTCTGAAGGTGGTCCATGAGCAGGCTCATCCCCGAGCTTGATCCACAGCAGGACGGATCCGCGCAGCTCATGACGTTCTCCGGGGCGCTGGCCAGGGCGCTCGCCGCGCCGTCGGCGCCACCCCGGACCCGCTTGCGGGCGGTTCCGGCACCACCGGAGGACGACCACGCAGCGCAACCGGGCAGGGGAACGGGCCCGGGACGGGCGGACGGGTCGGAGGAGCGCGCCGGTGTGGTCGCCCCGTTGCGTCGCGACACGCCCGAACCCGACCCGCATCCCCCGATCGAGACCTCGCCGTCCTGGTGGCCGGGCGCGGGCGCGGGGGGCGCGGCCGAAGGGATCGAGTCCGGGGCCCCGGACCTCGCCGCGGAGCTCTGGGGCCGCTTCCTGCGGGACCGGGCCCGCGCGGACCGGGATGCCCTCGTCGTGCACTACGGGCGCCTCGTGCGCGGGGTCGCCGGGAGGATGGCCGGCGGCCTCCCGGCGCACGTCGACGCCGCGGACCTCGTGCAGTCCGGGATGTTCGGGCTGATGGACGCCGTCGAACGGTTCGATCCCGATCGCGAGGTGCGCTTCGAGAGCTACGCGGCGCAGCGGATCCGCGGCGCGATGCTCGACGAGCTGCGCGCGCAGGACTGGGTGCCCCGCTCGGTCCGGGGTCGCCGCCGGGAGATCGACCGGGCCCGCGAGCGGCTGGAGCTGCGGGTGGGCCGCCCGGTCCGCGAGCACGAGGTGGCCCTCGAACTCGGCATCGGGCTCCGCGAGCTGCGAGCCGGCGGTCAGCACGTCCAGCTGGTGAGCGTCGAGGCGCTCGAGGACGCGGCGCCGCACGGGGCCGTCCCGGTGGCGGACCTGCTGGCGGACGACGGCGCACCGGACCCGCTGGAGGTCGCCCTGCGCCGGGAGGCGGGCCGCAGGCTCACGGACGCGGTGCACGCGCTGGCCGAACGGGACCGCCTGGTCGTCCGGCTCTACTACGTGGAGAACCTCACCCTCGCCGAGATCGGCCGCGTCCTCGGCGTCACGGAGTCCCGGGTGTGCCAGCTGCACGCGCGGTTGCTGACCCGGTTGCGGGCGAGGCTCGAGGAGGGCGTCGCCGGCTGATCCGGGCGCGAGGTGGCGATCGGGCCCTCGGCATGCGCGAGGCACGGTCGGGTGGCGGGCTCAGCCGGGCGGCGGCTCGGGGAGCAGCCGGACCCGCGGCGGCCGGAGCAGGACCAGCGGATCGAGATAGTCCGCCTCCCCCCGCCGGACGCCCCAGTGCAGGCAGGCGGGGGCCGG
Organism: Pseudonocardia sp.; assembly: GCA_025869365.1. Classification (GTDB taxonomy): domain Bacteria; phylum Actinomycetota; class Actinomycetes; order Mycobacteriales; family Pseudonocardiaceae; genus Pseudonocardia. The sequence goes on along the minus strand of JAOZVV010000148.1, from coordinate 20,261 downwards.
GCAGCCCGGGTGCGCGGCCTCGAGCACCCCGATGACGTCCCCCCGCCCCACGCGGACGCCGGCGGTGACGGTCGCCCGGACGGGCTCGTAGGTGGTCCGCAGGCCGTCCGCGTGCACGATCGAGACGACCCCGCGTCCCGCCAGCTCCGCCGCGAACACCACCGTCCCGTCCCGCGCCGCGCGGACGGCCTGGCCCGCGGTGCCGACGAGATCCGCGCCGCGGTGCCCGGTCCCGTAGCGGAACGTCGGCGCGCGGAAGACGGTCCCGATCGCGGGTCGGGGCAGCAGGGGCCAGGCGTAGCGTGCGCCGGGCGCGGCCGCTCCCGTGTCCGGGGGGCCACCGGACCCGGGGTCGGCGGGCCCGGAGTGGACGGGCCCGGAGCCGGCGGTCACGGGATAGGCGGTCACGGGATCGGCGGTCACCGGGCCGGCCGCGGTCAGCGCCGCCGCGATCCCCGCCGCGACCATCCGGACCAGCACTCCGTTCATCGGCCCAGCCTCGCGCCCGCGCCGGCCCTCGCGGTCCGGGAGGGCTCGGCGGTGGACAACCGGAACCGCCTGTGGACAACTCCGGCCGCGGCGACCATGCCGGATGAGGCCGATCCGGCGCACGGCGTACACTCGACACGCACCTCGATCCGTCGAGGTGACTTCGCGCGCACGCGTGTCCCGTGGTCGCGGCCCTCCTCCCGGAGGCCGTGCGGGGGGCAACGGCGACCGGGCGGTCCTGCACCGCCGGCCAGCAGTTCCGGGTCGGTGAGCGGGTTCCGGTGGCCGGCGCGGCGCCAGGGCGGGACCACGAGAACGGGGTCCCCCGTAACCGCCACGCGCGGCCGTGAGGCCGCGCCCGACGAAAGGTGAACACCGGCCATGGCCGTCGTCACCATGAAGCAGCTGCTCGACAGCGGCGTGCACTTCGGGCACCAGACCCGACGCTGGAACCCGAAGATGAAGCGCTACATCCTGACCGAGCGCAACGGCATCTACATCATCGACCTGCAGCAGACGCTGTCCTACATCGACCGGGCCTACGAGTTCGTGCGCGAGACCGTCGCGCACGGCGGCACGATCATGTTCGTCGGCACGAAGAAGCAGGCGCAGGAGGCCATCGCCGACGAGGCGGGCCGCGTGAACATGCCGTACGTGAACCAGCGCTGGCTGGGCGGGATGCTCACCAACTTCCAGACCGTGCACAAGCGCCTTCAGCGGATGAAGGAGCTCGAGACGATGGAGCAGACGGGGGGGTTCGAGGGTCGCACGAAGAAGGAGATCCTCATGCTCACCCGCGAGAAGACCAAGCTCGAGAAGACCCTCGGCGGGATCCGGGACATGACCAAGGTCCCGAGCGCGGTCTGGATCGTGGACACCAAGAAGGAGCACATCGCCGTCGGCGAGGCCCGCAAGCTGGGCATCCCCGTCGTCTCCATCCTGGACACCAACTGCGACCCGGACGAGGTCGACTTCCCGATCCCGGGCAACGACGACGCGATCCGCTCCGCCGCGCTGCTCACCAAGGTGATCGCGCGCGCCGCCGCGGACGGCCTCATGGCCCGCTCGTCGCGGGGTCGCGAGGGTCAGGCCGAGGGCACCGGGGCGCAGGCCGAGGAGCCGCTGGCCGAGTGGGAGCAGGAGCTGCTCACCGGTGGTGAGGTCGGCTCGGACGGCGCCAGCATCAACGGCACCGCCGGCACGCCGGAGACCGCTCCCGAGACCCCGGCCGCCGCTGCTGCCGAGACGGAGGCCGCCCCGGCCGCCGCTCCGGCCAGCACCAGCAACGGCACCCAGCAGACCGCCGGCTGACCTGCCCGATCTCGGCGGCCGGGTTCCACGGGTGAACCGTGGGGCCCGGCCGCTGGTCGGAATCCCCTGCATCGCACGCTGACCCGAGGAACGAGAAGACACCGAGATGGCGAACTACACCGCCGCCGACGTCAAGCGGCTCCGGGAGCTCACCGGCTCCGGGATGATGGACTGCAAGAAGGCGCTCGAGGAGTCCGAAGGCGACTTCGACAAGGCCGTCGAGCTGCTCCGCATCAAGGGTGCCAAGGACGTGGGCAAGCGCGCCGAGCGCTCCACGTCGAACGGCCTGGTCGTCGCCGAGGGCGGCACCATGGTCGAGCTGGACTGCGAGACGGACTTCGTCGCGAAGAGCGACGACTTCGTCGCCCTGGCGAACAAGATCCTCGCCGTCGCGGTCGAGCAGAAGCCCGCGGACGTCGAGGCCCTGACCAAGGCCCCGCTCGACGGCGCCACCGTCGCGGACGCGATCCACTCGCTCTCCGCGCGGATCGGCGAGAAGCTCGAGCTCAAGCGCTTCATCCACGTCGACGGCCCGGTCGCCGTCTACCTGCACCGTCGCGCGAGCGACCTGCCGCCGGCCATCGGCGCGCTGGTCTCGTACGAGGGCAGCGACGACGAGGCCGCCCGCGGCGTCGCGATGCACATCGCCGCGGCCCGCCCGCAGTACACCACCCGTGAGCAGGTGCCGGCGGACCTCGTCGAGAACGAGCGTCGTATCGCCGAGGCCACCGCCCGCGAGGAGGGCAAGCCGGAGAAGATCCTGGACCGCATCGTCGAGGGTCGGCTCACCGGCTTCTACAAGGACGTCGTCCTGCTCGAGCAGGCGTCGGTCCAGGACTCCAAGAAGAGCGTCAAGGCCCTGCTCGACGAGGCCGGCGTCACCGTCAAGGAGTTCGCCCGCTTCGAGGTCGGCCAGGCCTGATCCGACATGGCCGACCACGGGATCGACGCCACGGGCAACCCTCGAACAGGTTTCCGCCGGGTGCTGCTGAAGCTCGGCGGGGAGATGTTCGGGGGCGGTGGCCTGGGCGTCGATCCCAAGGTCGTCGAGACGGTGTCGCGGCAGGTCGCGGAGGTCGTCGCCACGGGCGCCCAGATGGCGATCGTGATCGGCGGCGGGAACTTCTTCCGCGGCTCGGAGCTGCAGCAGCGTGGCATGGACCGCTCCCGGGCGGACTACATGGGCATGCTCGCCACCGTCATGAACTGCCTCGCGCTGCAGGACTTCCTGGAGCGCGAGCACCACCTGGACACCCGCGTGCAGACCGCCATCACGATGGGGCAGGTCGCCGAGGCCTACATCCCGCGGCGCGCGATCCGGCACCTGGAGAAGGGCCGTGTGGTCATCTTCGGTGCGGGTGTCGGGATGCCCTACTTCTCCACGGACACCGCGGGGGCGCAGCGCGCGCTCGAGATCGGCTGCGAGGCGCTCCTGCTGGCCAAGGGGGTCGACGGCGTGTTCGACGCGGACCCGAAGACGACGCCCGGGGCCACGATGTACCAGGAGATCACCCATCGCGAGGTCCTCGAACGCGGCCTCAAGGTCGCGGACGCGACGGCGTTCAGCCTGTGCATGGACAACCGGATGCCGATCATCGTGTTCAACCTGCTGACCGAGGGCAACATCGCCCGTGCCATCGCGGGTGAGAGAATCGGCACGCTGGTGAGCACACCCGAGAACTAGACCTGCCCGAGAATCAAGACGCTGGGAGCAGCCGTGATCGACGAAGCCCTCTTCGACGCCGAGGAGAAGATGGAAAAGGCCGTCGCGGTGGCCAAGGACGATCTGGCCTCCGTGCGTACCGGTCGCGCCACTCCCAACATGTTCTCGAGGATCGTCGTCGACTACTACGGCGCGTACACCCCGCTGAACCAGCTCGCCTCGGTGAACATCCCCGAGGCGCGCATGGTCATCATCAAGCCGTACGACGCAAGCCAGCTCAAGGCGCTCGAGAAGGCGATCCGGGACTCGGACCTGGGCCTGAACCCGAGCAACGACGGGCAGATCATCCGCGTCGTGGTCCCGCAGCTCTCCGAGGAGCGCCGCCGGGACATGGTGAAGGTGGCCCGCGGCAAGGGCGAGGAGGCCCGGGTCACGCTCCGCAGCGTCCGGCGCAAGGCGATGGACGAGCTCCACCGCATCGTGAAGGACGGGGAGGCGGGGGAGGACGAGGTCGGCCGGGCCGAGAAGGAGCTCCAGGCGATCGTCGACAAGTACGTGGCGCAGGTCGACGAGCTCGTCAAGAACAAGGAATCCGAGCTCCTCGAGCTCTGAGCCCGTGACCGCCTCCCCCCACGACGCCCCTGGCGCACCTCCGGTGACCTCGGACCTCCCCGGCGCGGACCTGCCGGGCGCCCCGCCGCCGCCCCGTTCCGCGCGCCTCGGGCGCAACCTCGTCGCCGCGATCGGCGTCGGGGTCGCGATGGGCGCGGTCATCATCTCGTCCCTGCTGGTGGTCCGGCAGGCGTTCGTCATCGTGCTGGCCGTGTCCGCCGCCGTCGCCACCTGGGAACTCGCCGGTGCGCTCCGCCGCGGCGCCGGCATCGAGGTCCCGCTCCCGGTCCTGCTCGTCGGTGGCCAGGCGATGATCTGGCTGGCGTGGCCGTTCGGCCTGCGCGGCTCGGCCGTCGCGCTCGCCGTGACGGTCCTGGTGTCCCTGCTGTGGCGGATGCGTCGCGGGGCCCAGGGCTTCGTCCGGGACGTCGGTGCGGGCGTCTTCACCGCCGCCTACGTGCCGTTCTTCGTCTCGTTCGCGGTGATGCTCGTCGTCGAGGCGGACGGCGTGGCCCGCGTGCTCACGTTCATGATCTGCGTCGTGGCCTCGGACGTCGGCGGCTACGCGGCCGGCGTCATCGCGGGCCGGCACCCGATGGCCCCCACGATCAGCCCGAAGAAGTCCTGGGAGGGCTTCGGCGGGTCGCTGATCGCGGGCATGGCCGCGGGCGCGCTCTGCGTCTCCTTCCTCCTCGACGGCCTGTGGTGGCTCGGCGCGATCACGGGCGCGGTGCTCGTCGTGACGGCCACGCTCGGAGATCTCACCGAGTCCCTGATCAAGCGGGACATCGGCGTCAAGGACATGGGGGACCTGCTGCCCGGCCACGGCGGCCTGATGGACCGGATGGACTCCATGCTCCCCGCGGCGTTCGTGTCCTGGGCGTTGCTGAGCCTCGTGGTCCCGGTCGGTTGACCGGGAAGGCTCGGCTGGACGGGACGTTCAGGGGATTCGGGGGCCAGGTGAGGTCCGGCCCGGCGATCCCCAGCCCCAACATCTGGCACTGGCCGGACGTCTACGCCTGGGAGAACGCCGCGCAGGACTCGACCGGCGCGATCTGGGCCCATCTGCGCGAGGTCGCCCCGTGGGCGGGGTACGACGTCGTCGACGTGGGGTGCGGGGACGGGTTCCATCTCCCGGTGTTCGCGGCCGAGGCCGCGTCCGTCGTCGGGGTCGAGCCGCATCCGCCGCTGGTCGAGCGGGCCCGGGCCAGGGTCACCGGCACCCCGATCGAGGTGCTGCGGGGCGGTGCGGAGGCACTGCCGCTGCCGGACCGCAGCGCGGACGTCGTGCACGCCCGCACCGCCTACTTCTTCGGCGAGGGCTGCGAGCCCGGCCTGCTCGAGGCGGACCGCGTGCTGCGGCCCGGGGGAGTCCTCGCCGTCGTCGACCTGGACTTCGCGGCCGCGCCCTACGGGAACTGGCTCCGGGCCGATCTCCCGAAGTTCGATCCGGTCGCGGTGGAGGGGTTCTTCCACCGGCACGGGTTCCGCTCCCGCAGCGTCGACACCGTGTGGCGCTTCGAGGACCGGGCCACGCTCGAGGCCGTGCTCCGGATCGAGTTCTCGGCCGCCGTCGCGGCCCGGGCGATCGCGGAGACGACCGGCCTCACGATCGACGTCGGCTACCGGATCCGCACCCGTCGCCGCCCGGTCACACTGCTGCGCGCCTGAGCCGGCGGATCAGGCGACCGTGATCCGGCCGTCCGTGACCGTCACCGCCTGCGCGGTCAGCCCCTGCCGGGCGGGTCCCTGGGTGACCGAGCCGTCGAGGGCGAACGTGCTCCCGTGGCACGCGCACACGATCGACGCCCCCTCGATCCTGCTCACGGCGCAGCCCTGGTGCGGGCAGGTCGTCGAGAAGCCGCGGTAGCTGCCCGAGGTGGGCTGGGTGACGACGACGGCCTGGTCGGGGTAGAGCCGCGCCCCGCCGACGGGGACGTCGGACACCGGGCCCAACGCGGTCCCGGCCGCGGCCACCCCGGTCCCCGAGCCCGGACCGACCGAGCCGCTACCGCCCGACCCACCGGACGCGGAGCCCGTGCCCGACGCCGTCGAGCAGCCCGCGAGGACCAGGCCGGCCCCGGCCGCGGCGATCCCGGCACCGGCGACGACGCGGCGCCGTCCGATCATCCGGCGGGCCTCTTCGACGGCCGGGGAGTGGTCCCGCGTCGCCGGGTCCGTCGCCGAACCGGGGTTGTCGTGCAGGTCGGTCATCGCGGGGAGCTCCTCGTGGTGGGGGACAGGCCAGATGGTTGAACTGTCATCTTCCCGGGCGGGACCTCGGGCCCGTGTGAGGTCCCGGGCCTCGCTACCGTGGAGCGCATGAGCCGGACGGTGCGCGCGGTCGCGGGGATCCCCGTTCCCCATCTGGAGATCGTCCTGGGCGGAATCGCCTGGGTCGCGGGCACCCTCGCCCTGCCCGCGGGCACCGGCACCGTCCTGATGGCCGCGGGGCTGGGGATCACCGGGGCGCTCTGGGTGTCCGTCCGGCGCCGCCACGGTCTCGGTGCCCGCCTGGACCGGGAGCTCCGCACCAGGGTGCTCCGGCTCGGCGTCGGCGTGGTGGTCGCGCTCGTGGTGCTGGGCGTCGCACTCCCGCTCGTCGGTGGCTGGGGCGAGCTGACCGTCCCGCTCGGCTGCGCGGTCGTCGGGGTGGCGCTGTTCCCGCTGTCGTCGCTGCTGGGCGAGCGGTCCTTCGTCGCGCTCGGCGGGCTCCTCGTCGTCCTGGGGGCCGTCGGCGCGCTGCTCGCGCTCAACTCGGCCGGCGCCACCCTGCCCCAGGGGGTCGTCGGGATCGGCGGCGGGCTGCTGCTCTGGCTCGCCGGCAGCCGCCGGATCGGCCTGTTCGGCGAGCTCCGGTCCCGGGTCGGCCGCTGACCACCGCGCGGGCTCGTCGCGCTCCACGACGCTCCCGTCCGCCCGCGGCACCCGGAACCCGACGTGACTCGCGGTCGATGAGCGTGACCGGCGTCCCCGCGCGCGGGCAACACGGGTTCGACCTGGCACAATGGGTGCGGTCATGCCTACATCCCTGCCGCTCGTCTTCGACGAGCCCCTGCCTGCTCCTGGTTCCGGGCGTGCTCTCCCGCCCCGCCACCTCGCCGACCTCGCCCCGGCCGATCGCAAGGCCGCCGTCAGCGAGCTCGGCCTGCCCGGGTTCCGTGCGGACCAGCTCGCCCGGCACTACTTCGGCAGGCTCACCGCGGACCTCGACGAGATGTCGGACCTGCCGGCCGACGCGCGCGAGAAGCTCGCCGCGCTGCTCCCGTCCCTGGTCACGACCGTCACCGAGCAGGTCTGCGACGACGGGCAGACCCGCAAGTACCTCTGGCGCGGCCACGACGGCGTGCTCGCCGAGTCCGTGCTGATGGGCTACCCGGACCGCGCCACGGTGTGCATCTCCAGCCAGGCCGGCTGCGGCATGGCGTGCCCGTTCTGCGCCACGGGCCAGGGCGGGTTGCAGCGCAACCTGACGACCGGCGAGATCGTGGACCAGGTCCGTCAGGCCGCCCGCGCGGCCCGCGACGGCGCGCTGGGCGAGCCCACCCGGCTGTCCAACATCGTGTTCATGGGCATGGGGGAGCCGCTCGCGAACTACAAGCGGGTGGTCGCGGCCCTGCGCCGGATCATCGAGCCCGCGCCGAACGGGCTGGGCATCTCCGCCCGCGGCGTCACGGTGTCGACGGTCGGGCTCGTCCCGGCGATCGACAAGCTCGCCGCGGAAGGCCTGCCCGTCACCCTCGCCGTCTCCCTGCACTGCCCGGACGACGAGCTGCGGGACACCCTCGTGCCCGTCAACAACCGCTGGAACATCGCCGAGGTGCTCGGCGCCGCGCGGCGGTACGCCACCACGACGGGCCGGCGGGTGTCGATCGAGTACGCGCTGATCCGGGACGTGAACGACCAGCCGTGGCGCGCGGACATGCTCGGCAAGATCCTGCGCCAGCAGATCGGCACCAAGCGGGTGCACGTCAACCTCATCCCGCTCAACCCGACGCCGGGCAGCGAGTGGGACGCGAGCCCCAAGCCCGTGCAGGACGAGTTCGTCCGCCGGGTCGAGGCGGCCGGGATCTCCTGCACCGTCCGGGACACCCGTGGCCAGGAGATCGACGCGGCCTGCGGTCAGCTCGCCGCGACAGCCCGCGCCTGACGCCGGCGCCGCCCGCTTCCCCTGCCCGCGCCGCTCGAGTGGCTCGAGCGGCGCAGGGTGACGCTTGAGCCACTCGAGCGTCAGAGGTTACGGACCGGGGAGCCCGCACTCCGATATCAGACGTGTCGTATGTCACCAGCTACGGTATTATGGGCAAGTTAAACGTTTGCGCAAACGCTTAACCTGCCGAGGCCCCACCTCGGAGAGGGGGGTCGACCGGTCACGTCCCCCGGGTGGTGAGTGATCGGGTCGCGCTCGTGTTCGATGGGTGTCTGCATCCGGTGCCACCGGATCTGCACGCGGAGGTGCTGCCATGGCGACCATGGCCGACGTGGCCCGGCTGGCCGGGGTCTCGATCGCGACGGTCTCGCACGTGCTCAACGGGACCCGGGCCGTGCGTCCGGAGACCCGCGCACAGGTGCTCGACGCGATCCGGGCGGCGGACTACACGCCCAACACGGTCGCCCAGTCGCTGGCCACGGCCCGTACCACCACGATCGGGCTCACCCTCTCCGCGATCTCCAACCCGTACTTCGGTGACCTCCTGCTCGGGGTGGAGTCCGAGGCGGCCAGGGCGGGCTACACGCTGCTGCTCGTCGATCCCCACGAGGACCCCGAGCTCGAGGACCGGGTCGTGCGTCAGCTGCACTCCCGCCGGGTCGACGGGGTGCTGCTCGCGCCGTCGGCCGAGCCCGGTGCGGCCTTGCGGTACCTCGCCCACCGCTCCGTCCCGACGGTGCTGGTGGATCGCCTGATCGACGACCGGATGGACCAGGTCGGCACGGAGAACGTCGAGGCCGTCGCGGGGCTGGTCGGGCATCTGGCCGAGCGCGGTCACCGGCGGATCGCGCTGGTCGCGGGGCATCCCGGCCGCGCGACGACGATCGAGCGCGTCGAGGGGTACGAGCTGGGTCTGGCCCGGCACGGGCTGCCGAGGGATCCGGCCCTGCTCGTCGACGGGCACTCCGAGACCGAGGCCGCCCGCGCCGCCGTGCACACGCTGCTGGGCCTCGACGCACCGCCGACGGCGATCGTCACCGCCAACAACTCCATGACGATCGGCGCGATGCAGGCCCTGCGGGACGCCGGCGTCGAGGTGCCGCGGGACCTGGCGCTCGTCGCGTTCGACGACTTCCCGTGGGCGGACCTCTTCGCCCCCCGGCTGACGGTCGTCGCGCAGCCCTTCGACCGGATCGGCCGCGAGGCCGTGCGGCTGCTGCTGCGGCGGATGGCGGACCCGGCCGCGGAACCGACGACGACGAGGATGGTGCCGGACTTCGTCCACCGGGACTCGTGCGGGTGCGGCCTCCCGGCGTGACGGGGGCGCCTCCCTACGCACGACGTACCGACGGATAGGGCCCGCCGCACGAGCCCGGTTCGCGCGACGAGCTCGATTCGCGTGACGGGCAGGTACGCGCGGCGGGCCCGCTCCCGGCGGGCCCGCGGCCCTCGACGAGCTCGGCGCCTCGGTCGAGAAGGTCCAGCAGGACCGCCCGGACGCTCCGTCCTCCTCGCCGCGCTGCCGCACACGCGGCCGGGTCCGGTGGCGCCGCGCCCGGTCCCTCCACGCCCGTTCGGCGGACGGCCCAGGTGTTGCATGCAGAACGGATCGACATGGTCACCATCCGCGAGTGCACCGAAGGCCTGTTCGCCGGCCGGAACGATCCCCGCTCGACCGATCCGGACACCGAACACGACCGGATGACGATCACCCGGGAGACCAGCGAGGCGCTGTTCGAGATCGCCTTCGACCTCGCGGCATCCCGGCGGAACGCGGGCGGGCCCGGTCGCGTCACGCTGTTCGACAAGGCCAACGTGCTCAAGAGCCAGGCGTTCCTGCGCTCGGTGTTCGACGAGGTGGCGGCACGGCGTCCCGATCTCGAGGCCGAACGGCTCTACGTCGACGCCGGTGTGATGCTCATGGTCCGCGAGCCGGAGCGCTTCGACGTGGTCGTGATGGAGAACGCCTTCGGCGACATCGTGTCCGAGCTGGCCGCGGGGATCACCGGTGGGCTCGGCCTCGCGCCGTCCGCGGACATCGGTCGCGACCACGCCGTGTTCCAGCCCTGCCACGGCAGTGCCCCCGACATCGCGGGTCGCGGCCTCGCGAACCCGGTCGGGGCGATCCTGTCGACCGCGATGATGCTGGACTGGCTGGCCGACCGGCACGCCGACGAGCGCTGCCGCACCGCCGCCGCACGGATCCGGGCCGCGGTGCGGGCCGCACTGGCGGCCGGCGTGCGCACCCCGGACGTCGGCGGGACCGCCGACACCGCGGCCGTGACCGCGGCGGTGATCGACGCGCTGGGGACCGTCGCGGCGCCGGAGCCGGCGGGCGCGTCCGGCTGAGTCCGCGGCCCGGACGGGTGGGGGCCATGGGCTCTCGCGTGTGGTCCGGGGCACACTGGTGCGGTGCAGCTGCCCGTGATGCCGCCCGTCGCCCCCATGCTGGCCAAGCCGGTCAAGGACATCCCCGCGGGCCAGCTCTACGAGCCCAAGTGGGACGGCTTCCGGTCGATCGTCTTCCGGGACGGCGCCGAGGTGGAGATCGGCAGCCGCAACGAGAAGCCGATGACCCGGTACTTCCCCGAGGTCGTCGAGGCGGTGCTGGCGAACTTCCCGGAGCGGGCCGTGATCGACGGCGAGATCGTCGTGGCGGACACCGCCCGCAACACCCTGGACTTCGAGGCCCTGCAGCAGCGGATCCACCCCGCCGCGAGCCGGGTGACGATGCTGTCCGGGAAGACCCCGGCCAGCTTCATCGCCTTCGACCTGCTCGCGCTCGGGGACACCGACCTCACCGGCCGGCCCTTCGAGGAGCGGCGCGCGCTGCTCGAGGAGGCACTGGCCGATGCAGCGCCGCCGGTCCACCTGACCCCGCTGACCAAGGACGGGGACACCGCGCGCCGCTGGTTCGAGCAGTTCGAGGGTGCCGGGCTCGACGGGCTGATCGCGAAGCAGCCGGACCTGCTCTACCAGCCGGACAAGCGGGTGATGAGCAAGATCAAGCACGAGCGGACCTGCGACTGCGTGGTCGCGGGCTACCGGGTGCACAAGTCCGGGCCGGACGCGATCGGCTCGATCCTGCTCGGGCTGTTCGACGACCGGGGTGTGCTCGCGTCCGTCGGGGTCGTCGGGGCGTTCCCGATGGCCCGCCGCAAGGAGCTGTTCGCCGAGCTCCAGCCACTGGTGACCGGGTTCGAGGGGCATCCGTGGAACTGGGCCGCGCACGAGACCGGTGAGCGGACGCCGCGCAAGAACGAGGGCAGCCGGTGGAACGCGGGCAAGGACCTCTCGTTCGTCCCGCTCCGCCCGGAACGGGTCGTGGAGGTCCGCTACGACTACATGGAGGGGGTGCGGTTCCGGCACACGGCGCAGTTCGTGCGCTGGCGCCCGGACCGGGATCCGGAGTCCTGCACCTACGAGCAGCTGGAACGTCCGGTGTCGTTCGATCTCGCCGAGGTGCTCACCGGCGGCTGAGCCGGGCCGGGGGCAGGGCGGCGTCCGGCATCGGTCCTGGTCGGGACTGGTCGGATCTTGGGCGGACGGGCATCCTGATCGGGTGAACCCCGAGCACCGGCACGGACCGGGCTGCGATCACGGCGCCGAGGACCGTCCGATCGGCTGGTGGCTCAAGCAGGTCGACAGGCTGATCGAGGCGTCGTTCGACCGGCTCCTCGCGGCCGAGGGCGTCGGCCGCCGCCACTGGCAGGCGCTCAACGCCGTCGCCGGCGGGGCGGACACACCCGACGCCGTCGGCGTCGCGCTCGCCCCGTTCCGCGGTGCGGGCCCGCCGCACACCGTGATCGTCGACCAGCTCGTCTCGCGGGGCTGGGTGCAGCGCGCGGCCGGCCGGATCACGGTGACCCCCACCGGGTCCGCGGCGCGCGGACGGCTGATCGTCGCGGTCCGCCAGTACCGGGCGCGGATCACCGAGGGGATCGACGAGGCGGACTACCGCACGACGGTCGCGACCCTGCAGCGGATGGCGCGCAACCTCTCCTGAGAGGCTGGTGCGGTGCCCCGCTTCACCCCGGCCGAGCTCGAGGCCGCCCGCGCCCGGCTGCTGCCCGACGTCCTCCCCGGCCCGGCCGACCCGCCGCTGCGGGTCCTGTTCTGCGGCATCAATCCCGGGCTGGTCTCCGCCGCCACCGGCCATCACTTCGCCCGGCCGGGCAACCGGTTCTGGCCGGTCCTGCACGGCGCCGGTTTCACCCCGCGGCTGCTGCGCCCCGACGAGCAGGGCCTGCTCCCGGGCCTGGGCCTCGGCATCACGAACATGGTCGCCCGCGCCACCGCCCGGGCGGACGAGCTGAGCCGCGCCGAGTTCGTCGCGGGCGGGGAGGCGCTGCGGGACCTGGTGGCGCGGACGTCGCCGCGCCGGCTCGCCGTCGTCGGGATCGGGGCCTACCGGACGGCCTTCGGCGTGAAGGACGCCTCGGTGGGCCCGCAGGACGCGACGCTGGGGGAGACCCGGATCTGGGTGCTGCCCAACCCGTCCGGACTCAACGCCCACTGGTCCCGGGAGGCGATGGTCGCGGAGTACGGCCGGTTGCGGCGCTCGGCCCCCTGAGCCCTCGACAGGGCCGGGGCTTGTCGGCGAGTCTGGGGCGACGGCGGGCCGACGGCGTCTCGCCCCGGGTCCTCGCGGAGGAACGATGCAGGTACGGCGTGTGGTCACCGGCCGGACGGCCGACGGGAAGTCCGTCTTCGTCTCCGACGAGCAGGTCGCCCCGGTCACCCCGGCGGCGCTGCCCGGCGCCGAGTTCCACCAGCTGCTCTGGTTCGACGACACCCCGCAGCTCCCGCTCGACGGGGCCCCGCAGCCCTACACGACCTACTTCCCCCCGGTGAACGGCTTCCGCTGGGGCTTCTTCACGATGCCGCCCGAGTCCGCCGGGGCGGCGGACCCCGCCGATCCCGAGGCCGCCCGCGCGGAAGCAGCGGAGAAGCTGCCCGGGCTGATGGACGTGTTCGAGCCGGAGCACCCGGGGATGCACACCACCGAGACCGTCGACGTCGAGGTCGTCCTGTCCGGCGAGATCACCCTCGAGCTGGACGACGGCGCCGAGGTCACCCTGCGCCAGGGGGACACGGTGGTGCAGAACGGCACCCGGCACGCCTGGCACAACCGGGGTTCCGTGCCCGCGGTGATCGCGGTGGGGATCGTCGGCGCCCGCCGCTGAGCGCGGGCCCGGACCTAGAGGGCGTCGAGGTCCGGGGGCTCGTCGGAGGGGGAGTCCCGCGCGTCGCGGTCCGCCCAGTCCAGGAGCGGCTCGATCGCGAACACCGCCCCGTCGATGCCGGCGTGCAGGTCCCCGAGCTCGGCGAAGCGGGCGGGCATCGTCGCGATGGTGAAGTCCTGCGGCTCCGCGTCGTCGATCTCGTCCCAGCGGATCGGCGCGGACACGAGGGCCTCGGGCACGCCGCGCACGGAGTACGCGGCGGCGATCGTGTGGTCCCGGGCGTTCTGGTTGTAGTCCACGAAGATCGACCCGGGGTCGCGGTCCTTGCGCCACCAGCTCAGGTCCACGACGTCCCCCGCCCGCCGGCCGACCTCCACGGCGAAGGCGTGCGCCGCCCGCCGGACGTCCGCGAACCCGTGCTCCGGGGCGATCCGCACGTAGACGTGCATGCCCTTGCCGCCGGAGGTCTTGGGGAACCCGGTGGCGCCGAGCTCGTCGAGCACCTCGTGCGCGACGTGCGCGACGCGCCGGACGTCCGCGTAGGTGGCGTCCGGCATCGGGTCCAGGTCGATCCGCCACTCGTCCGGCTGCTCGACGAGCGGGCGCCGCGAGTTCCACGGGTGGAACTGCACGGTGGACATCTGGACGGCCCACACGACGTCCGCGACGCGCTGCACGCACAGCTCGTCCGCGGTGCGGTTCCAGCGGGGGAAGTGGATCCGGACGGTCTCGACCCAGTCCGGGGCACCCCGCGGGAGCCGCTTCTGGTGCACCTTCTCACCGGTCACGCCGGTGGGGAAGCGGTGCAGCATGCAGGGCCGGTCCCGCAGCGCGTTGACGATCCCGTCCCCGACGCTCAGGTAGTAGCGCGCGAGGTCCAGCTTGGTCTCCCCGCGAGCGGGGAAGTACACCCGCGACGGGCTGGAGATCCGGACCACCCGCCCGCCGATCTCCAGCTCGACCGGAGAGCCGGCGGCCTCCTTCGCGGCCACCGCCGGGCCCCGGTCAGCGGCGCCAGGAGTGGCGCCTGCGCAGCTGACCCCAGATCACGACGCCGAGGATGCCGACGGCCGGCAGGACCATCCAGAGGATCTCGGTGGCGCTGGTGTGGTGCCCGATCAGCATGAGCGGCAGCAGGATCGCGGTGACGATCGCGGCGATCGTCGTGGCCTTCGGGAAGGAGCCGTGCCAGCCCCACTCCACCGACGGCTCGTCCTCCGGGTCCACGGCCGGTCGCTGCGCCAGTTCCCGTGAGTTGCTCGCCACGTCTGCTCCCCAATTAGTGCTGCGAAGGTCGGGCCTCATCGTCGCACAACACGCGGACGGGGATGATGGCGCCGGAGGGTGAGTTCCTCCGGAGGCGAGACCTGATGGCGAGAAGAGGTGCGATGACCGACGACGCCGGGCCGCGTTCGCTGGTCCTGCTCGGGTCCACGGGCTCGATCGGGACCCAGGCGCTCGACGTGGTGACCGCCGCGCCGGGCCGGTTCACGATCGCCGGCCTCGCGGCGGGTGGCGGGGACGTGTCCCTGCTGGCCGAGCAGGTGCGGGCCCACGACGTGCGCCGGGTCGCCGTCGCGCGGCCCGGGGCCGCGGCCGAGCTGCGCGAGGCGGTTCCGGGGATCGAGGTCCTCGACGGGCCGGACGCCGCCACCGAGCTCACCGCCACCACCCCCGCGGACGTCGTCCTCAACGGCATCACCGGCTCGCGCGGGCTCGGGCCGACGCTCGCGGCCCTGCACTCCGGCGCCACGCTCGCGCTGGCGAACAAGGAGTCCCTGGTGGCGGGCGGACCGCTGGTGCTCGCCGCCGCCGCCCCGGGTCAGCTGGTGCCGGTGGACTCCGAGCACTCGGCCATCGCCCAGTGCCTGCGCGGCGGCAGCGCCGAGGAGGTCGCCCGGCTCGTCCTCACGGCGTCCGGCGGGCCCTTCCGGGGCCGGCCGCGTGCGGACCTGGAGCACGTGTCCGTTCAGGACGCGCTGAAGCACCCCACCTGGGCGATGGGCCCGGTCGTCACGATCAACTCGTCGACCCTGGTCAACAAGGGCCTGGAGCTGATCGAGGCGCACCTGCTCTTCGGGGTCCCCTACGACCGGATCGACGTCGTCGTGCACCCGCAGTCGATCGTGCACTCGATGGTCACCTTCGTCGACGGCTCGACGATCGCGCAGGCCAGCCCGCCGGACATGCGGCTGCCGATCGCGCTGGCGCTGGCCTGGCCGGCCCGGGTCCCCGGCGCGGCCACCCCGAACTCCTGGGACCTCGCCCAGAGCTGGACCTTCGAACCGCTCGACGACGACGCGTTCCCCGGCGTGCGGCTGGCCCGCGCGGCGGGGGAGCGGGGCGGCTGCCTGCCGGCGGTCCTCAACGCGGCCAACGAGGAGCTCGTCGCCGCGTTCGTCGCGGGGGCCGTGGGCTACACCGGCATCACCGACGAGCTGGAGCGCGTGCTGGCGGCGGCCGACGAGTGGTCGGCGGACCCCGCTACCGTGGCGGACGTGCTGGCGGCAGAGGACTGGGCGCGCGCCCACGCGCGCGAGCGCGTCGGGGACCGGAGAGGATCGAGGACGACCGCATGGTGATGACGATCATCGGGATCGTGATCTTCTTCCTGGGGATCCTGTTCTCGATCGCCTGGCACGAGCTGGGCCACTTCCTGACCGCGAAGTGGTTCGGGATCAAGGTGCCCGAGTTCATGGTCGGGTTCGGGAAGACGATCTGGTCCAGGCGCGTCGGCGAGACCGAGTTCGGCGTGAAGGCCATCCCGATGGGCGGCTACATCCGGATGATCGGGATGATGCCGCCCGCGAAGGGCGAGGTGTACGGGCGCAGCCGGCGCACCGGCCCGTTCCAGGGCCTGATCGACGACGCCCGGCAGGCCTCGGCCTCCGACGTCGGCCCGGAGGACGCGGACCGGCAGTTCTACACCCGCCGCCCGTGGAAACGGATCATCGTGATGGCCGCGGGCCCGGTGATGAACCTGTTCCTCGCGGTGGTGCTCTTCGCGATCGTGCTGATGGGCTTCGGGCAGATGACGTCGACGACGACGGTCAGCGCCGTCAGCCAGTGCGTCGTGCCCGCCTCCGCGCCCGCGGCCGAGCAGAACGTCTGCCCGCCCGGTGCGCCGCCCACCCCCGCGGCCGCGGCCGGGTTCCAGGCCGGGGACGTGATCGTCGCGTTCGACGGGCGGCGCTACGAGCGCTGGGAGGATCTGCAGAAGGCGATCCGCGCGGCGTCGGGCACCGTGCAGGTCACCGTGCTGCGCAACGGCCAGGAGCAGGTCCTGACCCCGACGCTCATCACCACCGAGCTGCTGGACCTGGACAACCCGTCGGACGCGACGAAGACCGTCCAGGGCAGCTTCCTGGGCCTCAGCCCGGTCCAGGCGATCCAACGGCAGGGCATCGGTGAGGTCGGCGCCACCATCGGGTCGGTCGTCACGCAGGTCGGGCAGAAGCTCATCGAGCTGCCCCAGCGGGTGCCCAACCTCTTCGGCGCGGTGTTCCTCGGCGAGCAGCGCTCCCAGGACTCCCCGGTCGGCATCGTCGGCGCCTCCCGCATCGGCGGCCAGATCCTCGCCAGCGACGCGCCTCCGGGCCAGGAGATCGCGTCGATGCTGACGCTGCTCGCGCTCGTGAACATCTCCCTCGGCGTGTTCAACCTCCTGCCGATCCCGCCGCTGGACGGCGGGCAGATCTTCCCCGCGATCTGGGAGGCCATCCGCCGGCGGTTCGCGGCGCTGCGGGGCCGGAGCGACCCCGGGCCGGTCGACGTCGCGCGGCTGATGCCCGTGGCCTACACCGTCGCGTTGATCTTCGTGGCGTGGAGCGCGCTGGTGCTCGTGGCGGACGTCATCAACCCGGTCCGCCTCTGACGGCCCGCCGCCGACGGGGCGCCGAGCCCTCCTGGCCGCGGGCCGTCCGGGCCGGACAGGGGATACTGGGGAGGTGATCCTCCCCAGCTCCCTGCGCCCGGCGGGCGGTGCCGCCCGCCCGTGAGTTCCCCACAACCCGTCGACCGAGCACCCGCCGCGAGCGGGGCGACCGCGAACGGTGCCCGGCCCGTCGCCGTCTTCGACATCGACGGCGTCCTCGCCGACGTCTCCCACCGCCTGCACCACCTGCAGGACCGGCCGCAGCGCTGGGAGCGCTTCTTCGCCGAGGCGGACGTCGACCCCCTGCTCGACGAGGGCGCCGAGCGGTTGCGCGCCGCCCAGGCGGACCACGACGTGATCTACCTGACCGGACGCCCGGAGCGGAACCGCCGGCTCACCGAGCGGTGGCTGGCGCGCCACGGGCTGCCCACCGGGCCGCTGTTCATGCGCGAGGACGACGACTTCCGCCCGGCCCGGATGATGAAGCGCCAGGTCCTGCGCCACCTCGCCCGCACCCGCGAGATCGCCTCCATGATCGACGACGATCCCGCGGTCGTCGCCCTGCTGGAGGCGGACGGCTGGCCGATCGAGCTGGCCACCTGGCTCCCGCACTCGTCGACGCTGCAGGACGCCCAGGAGCGGAAGGGCCGGACGTAGCCCGGAGGTACGGATCCCGGAGGTACAGATCCCGGAGGTACAGATCACGGCCTCCGGCGGCGGCGGACCCCGGGACAGGTGGATACTGGCGGTCGTGAGCGTCTCCCTGGGTATGCCGTCAACCCCTGCTCCGACCCTCGCGCCGCGCCGGAAGACCCGGCAGCTCCAGGTCGGGGCGGTCGGCGTGGGCAGCGAGCACCCGATCTCGGTCCAGTCCATGACCACCACACTGACCTCCGACGTGAACGCCACGCTGCAGCAGATCGCCGAGCTGACCGCCTCCGGCTGCGACATCGTGCGCGTCGCCTGCCCGAGCCAGGACGACGCGGACGCGCTCCCGGCGATCGCCCGGAAGTCCCAGATCCCGGTGATCGCGGACATCCACTTCCAGCCGAAGTACGTCTTCGCCGCCATCGAGGCGGGCTGCGCCGCGGTCCGGGTCAACCCCGGCAACATCCGCAAGTTCGACGACCAGGTCAAGCAGATCGCGGCCGCGGCCAAGGACCACGGCACGCCGATCCGGATCGGCGTCAACGCGGGCTCGCTGGACAAGCGCCTGCTGGAGAAGTACGGCAAGGCCACGCCCGAGGCGCTCGCCGAGTCCGCGATGTGGGAGGCGAGCCTGTTCGCCGAGCACGACTTCCACGACATCAAGATCTCGGTCAAGCACAACGACCCCGTCGTGATGGTGCGTGCCTACGAGCTGCTCGCGGAGCAGTGCGACTACCCGCTGCACCTCGGCGTCACGGAGGCGGGTCCGGCCTTCCAGGGCACGATCAAGTCCGCCGTCGCGTTCGGGGCGCTGCTGCGCCAGGGCATCGGGGACACCATCCGGGTCTCGCTCTCCGCCCCGCCCGTCGAGGAGATCAAGGTCGGCCGGCAGATCCTGGAGTCCCTGAACCTCAAGCCGCGCCGGCTCGAGATCGTCTCCTGCCCGTCCTGCGGCCGCGCCCAGGTGGACGTCTACACCCTCGCCGAGCAGGTCACCGCCGGGCTCACCGGCATGGAGGTGCCGCTGCGCGTCGCCGTCATGGGCTGTGTCGTCAACGGCCCGGGCGAGGCGCGCGAGGCGGACCTCGGGGTGGCGTCGGGCAACGGCAAGGGCCAGATCTTCGTCAAGGGCGAGGTGATCAAGACCGTCCCCGAGCACGCGATCGTCGAGACGCTCATCGAGGAGGCGCTCAAGATCGCCGAGGGGATGGAGCTCGAGGGCGAGCCGCAGGTGACCGTCGGATGAGCGTGCGAGTCCGCCATCGGCCCAGTCGGATGACCGTGCGAGTCCGCCATCGGCCCAGTCGGATGAGCGTGCGAGTCCGCCATCGGCCCAGTCGGATGAGCGTGCGAGTCCGCCATCGGCACCGCCGGACGACGGTCCCCACTACTGCCAACGGATGATCCATGGACACGGTCCGCGGTAGCGGCGATCAGGGAATGGGAATCACCGCCCGGGTATGGCACCGTAAAGGGGTGCTGAGGGTCGCCGGTGCCCGGCTGCTCGATGATCGTGATCGCGGTGGGGTCCGCGCGGTGTTGGACGCCGACCCGGTTGCGACGTGCATGGTGGCCGCCCGCGTGGAGATCGCCGGCCTCGATCCCTGGCGGCTCGGCGGCGAGCTGTGGGCGGCCGGCTCGCGCATGGAGGGCCTCTGCTTCTCCGGTGCCAATCTCGTTCCCCTGCGCGGTGAGCGGTCGGCCATCCGCGCGTTCGCGGACCGCGCCCGCCGCCACGGCCGCGCCTGCTCGTCCCTCGTCGGCCGCGCGGAGCTGGTGCTCCCGCTCTGGGAGGATCTCGCGCCCGGCTGGGCCCCTGCCCGCGAGGTGCGTGCCGACCAGCCGCTGATGGTGCTCGCCGGGCGCCCCACGGTGCGTCCCGATCCGCTGGTGCGCCCCGTGCGGATCGAGGAGCTGGACCGCTACCTGCCTGCCGCGATCGCCATGTTCACCGAGGAGGTGGGCATCGACCCGCGGGCCGGGGACGGCGGGGCCGGGTACCGCGCCCGCGTCGCCGAGCTGGTCTCCGCGGGCCGCGCGTTCGCCCGTTTCGAGGACGGCGAGGTCGTGTTCAAGGCCGAGATCGGGGCCCTGTCGTCCCGGGTCGGGCAGATCCAGGGCGTCTGGGTGCGCCCGGACCGTCGCGGTGAGGGCCTCGGCATCCTGGGCACCGCGGCCGTCGCGGACCGGCTGGCCGCGATGGGCAAGATCTCGAGCCTGTACGTCAACGGCTTCAACGCCCGGGCCCGTTCCACGTACGACCGGATCGGGTTCCAGCAGGTCGCGAGCTTCGCCACCGTCCTGTTCTGAACCCACGAACGGCACGGT
>JAOZVV010000147.1 GCA_025869365.1 Pseudonocardia sp. | reverse complement strand
GGTTCGTCCCCGGCCTGCGGGACGGCAGCATCGCCTTCGGCGGCGAGGAGAGCGCCGGCGCGTCCTACCTGCGCAACGACGGCACGCCCTGGTCCACGGACAAGGACGGGATCATCATGGCGCTGCTCGCCTCCGAGATCACCGCGACCACCTCGGCGACCCCCAGCGAGCACTACCGCGAGCTCACGAGCCGGTTCGGCGAGCCCGCCTACGCCCGGATCGACGTGGCCTGCTCGCGGGAGGACAAGGCGAAGCTCGGCAAGCTGGCCGCGGACGACGTCACCGCCGTCGAGCTGGCGGGCGAGCCGATCACGGACCGGCTGACCACGGCGCCCGGGAACGGGGAGGCGCTCGGCGGGCTGAAGGTGACGACGGAGAACGGCTGGTTCGCCGCCCGCCCGTCCGGCACCGAGGACGTCTACAAGGTCTACGCGGAGAGCTTCCGGGGCCCGGAGCATCTGGCCCGGATCCAGGACGAGGCCCGGGAGGTCGTCGCGGCGGCCCTGGGACAGGGTTCGACGGGACAGGGGAACTGAGGATGTCGAAGCTGAAGAAGCACCACGGCCTGGGCATCGACATCGGGGGCTCCGGGATCAAGGGGGCCCCCGTCGATCTCGAGAAGGGCAGGTTCTCCGAGGATCGGCTGCGCATCGCCACGCCGCAGCCGTCGACACCCGAGGCGGTGGCGAAGGTCGTCGGGGAGATCCTGGACCACTTCGAGTGGGACGCGCCGTTCGGCTGCACGTTCCCGGCCGTCGTGCAGCACGGCGTGGTGCAGACCGCCGCGAACGTGGACCCGGCCTGGATCGGTGTCGACGCGCACGACCTGATGAAGAGCGTGACCGGGCGCAAGGCGCTGGTCGTCAACGACGCGGACGCCGCCGGCGTCGCCGAGGTGGAGTTCGGCGCGGCCAGGGGGCACCGCGGCGTCGTGCTGGTCTCGACGCTCGGCACCGGCATCGGCTCCGCGCTGGTGATCGACGGGAAGCTGGTCCCGAACACCGAGCTCGGCCACCTGGAGATCGACGGGTTCGACGCCGAGACGCGCGCCGCGGACTCCGCCCGGGAGCGCGAGGACCTCTCCTGGGAGGAGTGGGGCGGCCGGCTCACCCGGTACTTCCAGACCGTGGAGCGGCTGCTGTGGCCGGACCTGATCGTGTTCGGCGGCGGGGTGAGCAAGAAGTCCGACCGCTGGCTGCCCTACGTCGAGACGCGGACGCCGATGAAGCCCGCCGCGCTGCTCAACGACGCGGGAATCATCGGGGCGGCCCTGCTGGCGCACCGCTGAGTCGCTGCTCCCGGGCGACCAGCGCCTCCACGGTCGCCGGGGGCACGGATCGCCCGGGGCAGGACCATTCGGGGGAGGGCCGCCGGGGCCGGGCCCTCAGGGAGCCGGGAACGGTGAGAGCCCCCAGCTGCCGGTCCAGGGCTTCCCCGGCTCCAGCATGATCAGGTCCGTGCCGGAGTTCAGCGCGTCCGGCGGACAGGTCATCGGCTCCACGGCCACGGCGCGGCCCCGGCCCGGGAAGTCCTCCGGTGTGAACACCTGGACCCAGCGGAAGTCCGGGTCCGCCCACAGCGCGACACCGGAGCCGTCCGGCCCGGTGAGGGTGTGCCGGACCCGCCCGTCCACCGGGTCCGGTACGCAGCCGCCGAACGCCGAGTCCAGGGACACCCCGCGCAGCGGCAGGCCGTCCCGCAACGGGTCCGCGCCGGCCAGCGGGTACGCGGGCCCGGCCGGGAGCTGCGCCTCGAGGGGCAGCTCCGTGGTGGCGGCGAGGCGCAACACGGAGTCGTCGGTCTCGGCGTCGCCCGCCCGCAGGTAGGGGTGGAAACCGAGGCCGAACGGGACCGGCCACTCGCCCAGGTTCTCGGCGATGGTGGTGACGGTGAGCCCGCCGTAGGCGACGGTGTAGCGGACCGAGACCTGCACCGGCTCCGGCCAGCCGGACTGCGGCGGGGCGACGGCGGTGAGCCGGACGCTCTCCGGGTCCTGCTCGGCCCGCCACAGGACGTGCCGCAGGAGCCCGTGGATCGCGTTGCCGGCGGTGGGCTCGGTCAGGGCGAGCTGCTGCTCCTTGCCCTCCCAGCTCCACTTCCCGCCCGCGACGCGGTTCGGCCACGGCGCCAGCAGCGAGCCGCTGCCGCGCGGCGGGCGCGTGCCCGCGTCGTAGCTCTCGACATAGGGGACACCGCCCACGGTGAACGAGCGCAGGCCCGCGCCCACCTCGGTGACGACGGCGCGCACGCCGCCTGCGGCGATCTCGAACTGCTGCCCGGTCGGGTCCATCACGGACACCATTCTCCCCTGCCCGCGGTCCCTGCGGTGGGACCGGCCGTGCCACCGGGCGTGGCGGCACGACCGGCCGGGTCTCGTGGTGTCAGAGCTGATACGTCGAGTTGATGACCGCACCCTTGCGCGCGTAGTGGATCAGGGCGTCCTGGACGTCGAGGGGATGGGTCGGGATGACGCCCGCGATCAGGTCCTCCTCGCGCAGGCCGTGCAGCGAGAGGCCGAACCGGCAGCAGTACACGGTGCCGCCCTCGGCGAGGAACGTCGCCAGGGTCGTGTTCAGGTTCAGCTCGCCCGGGAACGCGGCCGTCCCCGTGGTCGGGAAGCCGCGCGTGGCCATGCAGTTCATGGTTCCCGGCCCGTAGAAGTAGAGCGCGGACTCATAGCCCTTGCGCAGGGCGCGGGTCGCCTGCAGGACCGCGACGAAGCTGACCGACGACTCGTGCGCGATGCCGTGCACGAGCGTGAAGTAGGACTCCCCCACCTTCGCCTGCACGTCGGCGAAGACCTTCGTGCCGCCGTAGAGCGACGAGCCCTCCGGCAGCGACGGGTGCGGGATCTCGGCGAGGCTCTGCGCCTCGAGCTCGGAGAGCCCGGACGGGCCGGACGGGCTTGCCGGCTCCGCCGCGGTGGGTGCCGGGACGGGGGTCTCGGTGATCTCCGCGGGGGCGGGCGGCTCGCCCTCGGGCGAGAAGATCCTGGCCAGGAAGGAACGGGTGCGGGACGGGCTCATGAGTGTGCTCACCTCGGGCGGTTCGGGATGGGGGGCAGGCCCGGACGGTGCACCGCACTCGTCCATCGGGAGCAGAGTCTGGCCCCCGATGATCACCATCGCGTTGCGTCCGGAACTCGCTGGTGTGAGCGGAGGCGCCCCACGTTGCGGGTGCGTTACCGCAGCCGGGATCCGACCCGGATCCGGGCGCCGCGGGTGGCGCCCGGATCGGCGCCGCCGATCAGCCGGCCGGCTGCAGGGCTGCGGGGGCGTCGAGCGCGACGACCGCTGCCTGCGCCGCTGCCGCCAGCGGGGCGAGATGGTCGTGGTGGGTGAGCAGCAGGATCTGCCAGCGCTGCGCCAGGTCCGCCAGGACGGCGAGCGCGGCCGAGGCACGGGCGTCGTCGAAGGTCATGAGGACGTCGTCGAGGACCACCGGGACCGGGGGCAGGCCGTCCGCCTCCCGCTCGCCCTGCAGCGCCACGATCCCCGCGAGCCGGAGCGCGAGGAACGCCTGGTCCGCGGTGCCCTCCGAGAGCTGCTCGGGGCCGAGCTCCTCGCCGTCCGCGCGGACGGCCACCAGCGTGCGCCCGCCCTCGCCCGGTCGCAGCCCGGTGAACCGGCCGGCGGTGAGCCGCTCGAGCAGCCGGCCCGCCTCGACCAGCAGCGGGGACGCGTGGCGACGCTCGTAGTTCTCCAGCTCCCGGCGCAGGATCTCGCGCTGCAGGTGCACGACGAGGTAGCGCTCCGCCGCGTCCGCCGCGCGTGAGAGATGTTCCTGGGCCTCCGCGTGCAGCACCGCCACGCCCTCGGCGCCCTCCAGCGCGCGCAGCCGGGACCGCAGGCCGCCGAGCTGTTCGAGCAGGGCGTCGTTCTCGGCGGCGAGCGCCGCCACCTGCTCCCGGGCCCGCGACGCCGCCTCGGCCAGGCCGCTGGGCTCCGTGCTGCGGGAGGCCTCGGCGAGCGCGTCCGCGGGAAGGTCCGGGGCGGCGGTCCGCACCAGCGCGAGAGCCGTGTCCCGCTCAGCGGCGAGACGGACGGCGGTACGGCCCCGCTCGGCGGCGGCCTCGATGCCGCCCTCCTCGGGGGCGGCGGTGAGGGACAGCTCGACGGCCAGGCGGTCCAGCACCGACGCCGCGGACTCCGCGGCCCGGGACCGTTCCCGCACCTCCTGCTCCGCGGTGGCGAGCTCGCTGTCCAGATGCCCGGCGGACACGGCGGCGCTCTCGGCCGCGCGCACCCGTTCGGCGAGCCGGACCAGTGCCTCCGCCGGATCCGTGTCCTTCTCGTCCAGGTGCCGGACGGCCAGCTCCGCGACGGCGGCGTCGTGCCGGGAGGCCCGTTCCGCCAGCGCCTCGGCCTCGGTCTCGGCCCGGCGCGCGGCGGCGTGGACGCGGACGGCCTCCGTGAGCGCGTCCCGGCGGACGGCCCAGCCGTCCGGGCCGGTGTCCGCGGGGATGCCGGCCGCCCGCAGGGCGTGCCGCCACCGCAGACCGGCCTCCTCCAGGTCGTGCCGGCGGGCGTCCGCCACGGCGGCGGCCCGGTGGACGTCCGCGCGCAGCCGCCCGAGCAGGACCAGCCGGTCCCGGGCGCGGTCCGCGGCCGCCTCCAGGTCCTCGGCGGCGACCAGCATGGCGTCCAGGTCCGCGTCGTCCCGGGCGCGGCCGGCGGCGGCGAGCGCGACGGACAGGGTGTCCGCCTGGGCGAGAGCGGCGTCGGCGAGCGACTCGGCGCGCTCCCGGGCGTGGGCGCGGTCCGCCTCCGCCTCGCGGGCCGCGACGAGCGCCCGGTGCACCGTCTCCGCGTCGTCGGGATGCGGAGCGGCGCCGGCGGGCCACAGCGACCGCCACTGCTCCTCCGCCGCGTCCTGCGCCTTCGCCGCGCCCTGTGCGGCGCGCTGGGCGTCCGTGTCCTCCTGCTCCGCCGCCGCGACGTCCGCCCGGCGCCCCGCGAGCTCGGCCACCCGGTCCGCGGAGGCGATCATGCGGTCCGCCACGGCGTCCGCGGCACGGACGGCCCGCTCGACGGCCAGGGCCGCGGCAGCGCCCGACCGCGGATCCGCCGCGGCGAGGAAGGCGTCCACGGCCGCGTCCCGCGCGGCGCGCGCGGCGGCCAGGCTCTCCGGGTCCGCGGGCGGCCCGTCCGCAGCCAGCTCGTCCAGCGCGCGGCGGGCCGCCGTGACGCGGCGTGCGGTCCGCGCGCGCTCGGTCTCGGCGCTCTCCGCGGTGAGGACCGCGTCCCGCAGCACCGCGCGCAGCTCCGCCATCCGGGCCGCCGACGGCCGGCCGCTAGACCGCGTGGCCGACCAGAGTGCCGATGGCCGCCGTCGCGGCCATAGCGATGGCGCCCCAGAAGGTCACGCGGATCGTCGGCTTCCAGATGTCCGCGCCGCCCGCGCGGGCA
>JAOZVV010000146.1 GCA_025869365.1 Pseudonocardia sp. | reverse complement strand
GGACTTCGTGGAGTTCCCGTCGCAGGTCAACGAGATGTGGCTGGAGCGCCCGGAGGTGCTCGCCCGCTACGCGCGGCACTGGGAGACCGGCGAGCTGCTGCCCGCCGAGCTGCTGGAGAAGCTGCTCGCCAGCCGGAGCTACGGCGAGGGCTTCCGGACCACGGAGTACCTCGCGGCGTCGCTGCTGGACCAGGCCTGGCACACCCTCGGCGCCGACGACCCGGTCTCCGACGTCCTGTCCTTCGAGGCCGAGGCGTTGCGCAAGGCCGGGATCGCACACCCGCTCGTGCCGCCGCGCTACCGCAGCACGTACTTCAACCACGTGTTCGCGGGCGGCTACAGCGCGGGCTACTACTCCTACATCTGGTCCGAGGTGCTGGACGCGGACACCGTGGAGTGGTTCGAGGAGAACGGCGGGCTCCGCCGGGAGAACGGGGACCGGTTCCGCCGCGAGCTCCTGAGCAAGGGCGGCAGCGTGGACGCGATGGAGGCCTACCGCGCCTTCCGCGGCCGGGACCCCGAGATCCGCCCGCTCCTCGTCCGCCGCAACCTCACCTGACATTCCCGCGAGTCGGGGTGTGGGGCCGGGCGAGTCGGGATCCGGGGCCACGAGGCGCGGGGCGCCCGCAGCCTCACAGCCGCGCGACGAGCTCCGCGAGCCGGGCGTCCGAGTCCGCGAGCGCGGCCCGGTCGAAGGTCGACGAGCTCGCCAGCAGCTCGTCCGCCCCGGTACGGGTGAGCACGTCGTCGAGCTGCTCGGCGACCGAGTCCGCCGTGCCGTGGACCGTGCGCGCCACGCTCCGTTCGACGGTCGCCCGCTGCCGGTCGGACATCTCCCGCCCGGGATCGGCGGGTTCGAGGGCGGGGAACTCACCGATCGTCCGCGAGACCGCCATCGCCCACGCCTCGGGGAGGGCGAGGGCGTACGCCTCCTCCGCGGTGTCCGCGACCAGCACATCCGTGGAGACGATCACGTGGGGCGTGCCGCCGGCGTCCCGCACCCGGTCGCGGTAGTCGTCGAGCATCGGGGGCAGGGCGGCGTCGTCGAGGATCGGGCCGCCGACGACCACGGGCAGGCCCGCGTCCCCGGCGACCGCCACCCCCTTGCCCGTGGCCAGCACGAACACGGGGATCTCGCGGTCGAGCCGGGGCCGGGCCGTGATCGCGGCGGTTCCGGCGAGGTAGGCGCGGAGCTCGGCGAGGTCGTCGGTGAAGGTGTCCGCGCCGTCCGAGCGCAGGGCACGGCGGACGGGCGGGGTGAAGCCGGGCGAGCGGCCGACGCCGAGATCGATCCGGCCCGGGAAGAGCGACTCGAGCATCGCGAACTGCTCCGCGACGACGAGCGGCTGGTGGTTCGGCAGCATCACCCCGCCCGAGCCGAGCCGGATCCGCGTCGTGCCGGCGGCCGCCGCGGCGATCAGGACCGGCGGGCTGCCGGACGCGATTCCCGGGACGGCGTGGTGCTCGGCGACCCAGAAGCGGTGGTACCCGAGATCCTCGGCCCGGATCGCCCGCGCGACGCTGTTCCGCAGCGCCGCGTCGTCCGGCTCGCCCGTCCGGGTACGGGACCGGTCGAGCAGCGAGAGCCTGACGCGTGGAGCCACACAGGGCTCAACGTTGCCCGCGCGTCGGCGTATTTCGACGCCTGAACCACACCTCCCGCGCGCCCGGGAAGGGTGGTTCGGCCGACGGCGGCCGCCGGCCCGCAGGGAGGTCGGGCGGCTCGGCCGGGGGTCGGCGCCGGTGCAGGAGCAGGATCGCGCCGCCCGCGAGCAGACCCCAGAACGCCGATCCGATACCGGCGAAGCTGACGCCCGCAGCCGTCACCACGAACGTGACGATCGCGGCCTCCCGGCCCGACGGCGCCGCGACCGCCGACGACACCGCCGCGGCCAGGGCACCGAGCAGGGCCAGCCCGGCGACCGCCTCCACCAGCACCGGCGGGGAGAGCAGTAGGAGCGCGGTCGCCAACCCCGCGCCCAGCCCGAGAACCGCGAGGCCGACCCCCGCGGTGATCGAGGCGATCCACCGGCGCCCCGGTTCCGGGCCGGCTTCGGGGCCGGCGGCCAGGGCGGCGCTGATCGCGGCGAGGTTCACCGCGTGCCCGCCGAACGGGGCGCCCGCGAGCGTCGCCAGGCCCGTCGAGACGAGGATGCCGCGGAGCGCGGGCCGGTACCCGAACTGGGCGAGCACCGCCATCCCGGGCACGTTCTGCGAGGCCATCGTGACCAGGAACAGGGGCAGCCCGATGCTGACGAGCGTCGGCACGTCGAAGGTCGGGGTCGTCCACTCCAGGCGCGGTGCGACGGCCACACCGGACAGCCCCGGACCGGTCAGCGCGATCCCCGCGATCGCGACGACGAGCGCGCCCGGCACCGCCCACGGCCGCGCGAACCGCGCGAGCAGCGCCCAGACCACGATCACCGGCGCCGCCACGAGCGGGACGTCGTGCAGGGCCCGGACCGGCGCGAGGCACAGGTCCAGCAGCACGCCGGCGAGCATGGCCGACGCGAGCGGCGTCGGGATCGCGGCGATCAGCCGCCCGAGCGGCCGAACCAGGCCCGCGATCACGATCAGCGCCCCGCACAGCAGGAACGCGCCCTCGGCGGCGGCGAACCCACCGGCCGGGGTGCCGGCGGAGATCAGCAGCGCGGCGCCGGGCGTCGACCAGGCGATGCTGATCGGTTGCCGCGTCCGCACCCCGAGCACGACGGCCACGATCCCCGAGCCCAGGCACACCGCGAGCAGCCCGGACGCGGCCTGGCCCTCGCTCGCCCCCGCCGCGCGCAGTCCGGTGAGCACGACGGTGAAGGCGCCGCCGAACCCGACCAGCGCCGTCACCACGCCGGCCAGTACCGGCCGTCCCACACCTCGCACGACCCACCTCCTCCGTTCCGTAAACGGAACGATCGCCGGTGCGGGACGATAGCCGCGTGAACGCCGCCGGAGCAAGCGATCCCGCCCCCGGAACAGCCGAGCCCGCGTTGCCGGACGGCTCCGCGCACGTCGGGCCGCGGGTGCGTGCCCTGCGGGAGGAACGTGGCCTGTCCCTGTCCGCACTGGCCCGGCTCGCCGCGGTCGGCAAGGCGACGCTGTCCGGGTTGGAGGCGGGAACCCGCAACCCGACCCTGGACACGCTGCACGCGGTCGCCGCCGCCCTCGGGCTGCCACTCACCGCGATCGTCTCCGGCGCGCCCGGTTCCGCCCCGGCGCCCGGCCGGATCCGCGGTGTGGCCGTCCGGATGGAACTGCTGAGGATCTTCGACGACGGCCCGGTCACCTACGAGCTGTTCCGGATGCGGATCCCGTCCGGCGCCGCCCAGACCTCGCCGGCACACCACGGTGGGGTCACCGAGCACGTCACCGTCTTCGCGGGGACGCTGCGCGTCGGTCCGCGCGGGGACTCCCGGGACGTGCCGGCGGGTGGCTACGCGGAATGGCACGCCGACGTACCGCACGGCTATGCCGCCGTCGGCGGGGAGGACGTCGACGCCAGCCTGGTGATCCGCTACCCGCGCGCCGACCGCTGATCGGGCTCCGGCGCCGCGGTGCCGACGATGCCGGGCCGAGAAACGACGTTATCCGTCCAATGGCCGCTGACCTGGTGAAAGTTCTCCCCGGAGTGCTAACGCAACGGTCGTGTCTTGCGAGAAGGGGGTACGACCGCACGGCCAAACGGAGTACGCCATGAGTCTCACGACTGCCCCGACACCGTCCGTGGGCCACGTCCACCTCGAGGACGCCCCCACGGAGTGGATCCCGATCCAGCGGCCGCGGGAGCGGGTGACCGTGGACTGGTCCGAACACGCCGTCCGCACCCGCCGGCGTCGCCGGGCCCGCCGCGGGCAGGCGGTGCTGGCCGTGCTGATCCTGCTCGCGCTCGCGGCCGCGGGGTTCGTCCTCTGGCGGGCCACGTCCGGGGCGGACTGGAGCGGGCCGACGCTGTGGCGACAGGTGTGGGACCCGATGTCGGACTGGGTCTCGTCCCGGCTCCCGGGACGGTCGGACTGGTGAGGAGACCCGACCGGTGACGAGACCCCGGCGGGGACGCGAACATCACGGCGAGGGCGGCCCCGCATCGCGGAGCCGCCCTCGCCGGGTCACCTCACTTGTAGATGCGCATCCAGTCCACGAGCATCTCCGTCGGCTTCGGTGAGCCGCCGTCCGGGAAGTAGTCCAGCTGGATGGTGGGGTGCATCTTGCCCGGGGGCAGGGTCTCCCCGTCCGTGCTCTCGAAGACCTGCTTGCCGTCGATGTAGCCGCGCACGGCGTCCGGCGTCCACTCGACCGCGTAGTTGTGCCACTGCGTGATGTCCAGCGGGGTCTTCGCGTACTTCTGCTGGTTCGACGAGCTGTAGTGCAGGAAGAACGACACGTCGTCCGCCGCACTGTCCGTCTCGGCGAAGTCGACCTCGCCGCCCTCGGGCCAGGACATGTCCGTCGGCCACAGGATCAGCACCGGGTGGTACTGCTTGTCCCCGGCCGGGAACTTCGCCCGCATCTCCCACTTGCCGTAGCGCTGCCCGGTGTCCCAGGCCATGCCGCCGGTGTTGCCGTTCGAGTCTCCGCGGATGACCAGCGAGCCGTTCTCCACGGAGATCGCATCCGGGGTGCGACGGCCGTTGCCGCCGTGCCCCGCGCCGTCGTACGGGCCCCAGTGGGAGCTCATGCCGCCGTTGAACTCGTCGCCGCCGACGAGCTGCCAGCCCTTGGCCGTGGCGGCCTGCGTGCCGTTCCCGGCCGGGGAGGGCGCCGCCGGGCGGCTGGTGGCCGCCCGGCCCGCACCGGCGGCGGGACGGTCCGTGGTCGTCGCGGTGGGTGGCCGGGTCGTGGTGGTGGCGCGCTCGCGGGCGGCCCTGGCGGCGTCCGCCAGGGCGGACGACCCGACCGTGCTCAGGGCGGAGCTCGTGGGCGGCGCGGTGGTCGTGGCCTCCTGCCGGGCCTGCGCGGTGTCCGACGAGACCAGTGCGG
Source organism: Pseudonocardia sp. (assembly GCA_025869365.1). GTDB lineage: Bacteria > Actinomycetota > Actinomycetes > Mycobacteriales > Pseudonocardiaceae > Pseudonocardia. The sequence goes on along the minus strand of JAOZVV010000146.1, from coordinate 483 downwards.
CCGCGAGGTCCGGTCCCTCGTCCGAGGGACCGGCGAAGGTCAGCACCACGGTCGCGACCAGCACGGCGACGGCGCCGACGGCGAGGGGAGCGAGCCGGCGCAGCGAGGACCTCGGGGCGAATGACCGGTCCGTCTCCACCAGCGCACCGCCGGCGTCCGGGTCGAGCTCGGCGTCCGGGAGGTGCGCGACGTTCGCGGGGAGCGGGTCGTGCGCGGGGAGGCCGGGGTTCTCGGGGAGCTCGGGATCGGGGAGGCCGGGGAGCCGGTCGTGCTCGGGGGCGTGCTCTTCGGGGATGTGCTGCCGGGGGACGTCGATCGCGGGGAGGTCGATCGCGGGGAGTTCGTCCGTCGGGGGCGGGAGGTCGTGTCCGTCGTGTCCGTCGTGTCCGTCGTGGTCCTGCGCCGGGGGAGCCTCGGGGAGGCGGCGCATCGCCGGAGGGGATGACGTGGCGGGCAACGGCTCCACTTCGGGGGAGCCCCGCC
>JAOZVV010000145.1 GCA_025869365.1 Pseudonocardia sp. | reverse complement strand
CGGTGCCGCCGCGGTAGTGGACCATGCTCGGCGACGGGATCGTCAGCTTCGGGACCGCGCTGGTCGTCTGCTCCGCGAGGAACCGGAACGCGTCGGCGAAGATCGGCTCCCGGAGCCGGACCTTCTCGGTGATCGCGAGCCCCGCCGAGGTGAACGCGCCCTCCCCCTCGGCGTTGACCATCCGGACCCGGATCTGCTCGTCCGTCTTGGTGATCCCGCCGAGCTGGTAGATGAAGTCCATGTGCCAGGAGGTGCGGCGGAACTCGCCGTCCGTCGCCGACCGCAGGCCGATCTCCTCCTGCAGCGCGACGACGTCCCGGATCGCCGCGTCCTCCGCGGCCCGCAGCTCCGGGGAGCCGGGGGCGTGGGCGGCCCGGGCGTCGAGCAGCGCCTTCGGCCGGAGCAGGGAGCCGACGTGGTCGGCGCGGAAGGGAGGTTCTGTGCGGAGCGCCATGGTGCGAACCTATCGCCGGTCGCGGCCGTCCGCCCCATCCGCACCGGCCACATCCGCACCGGCCACGTGTGGTCTCTGTTCCGCCGGCCGCCGGGATGGCAGGGTCGAGGGCATGGAGTACGGCGTCGTCACCTTCCTGACCGACTACGGGATCACCCCGGTGGAGCTGGGCCGGGCGGTGGAGGAGCGCGGCTTCGCGTCGCTGTTCCTCACCGAGCACACCCACATCCCGACCAGCCGGATATCGCCCTGGCCCGGCGGCGCGGAGCTGCCCCGCAAGTACTCCCACACCTACGACCCGTTCGTCGCGCTGGCGGCGGTCGCCGCGGTGACGGAGCGGATCGCGCTCGGCACCGCCGTCTCGCTGATCAACCAGCACCACCCGATCACCCTGGCCAAGCAGGTCGCCAGCGTGGACCGGATCTCCGACGGCCGTTTCGAGCTCGGCATCGGCCCCGGCTGGAACGTCGAGGAGATGGCGAACCACGGCGCGAACCCGAAGCGGCGCACCGCGGAGATGCTGGAGCGGATCGCGGCGATGCGCGCGATCTGGACCCAGGACGAGGCGGAGTTCCACGGCGAGTTCGTGGACTTCGACCCGATCTGGTCCTGGCCCAAGCCCGTCCGCGTCCCGCCGGTGCTGATCGGCGGCGACGGGCCGACGGTGCTGGACCGCGTGCTCTCCCACGGTGACGGCTGGATCCCGCTGCGCGTCCCGCTCGCCGGCCTCGACGAGTTCGCCGGCCGGATCGCCGACCTCCGGGACCGCGGCGCGCAGGCGGGCAAGGCCGTCACGGTCACGGTGTACGGCGCCGTCCCCAAGCCCGCCGCGCTCGAGTCCTACGAGAAGGCCGGCGTCGACCGGGTCCTGTTCGAGCTGAAGGACGACGAGTCCGCGGCCGGGACGCAGGCGCAGCTCGACGCCCTCGCCGCGGCGATCCCGGACTGACCCCCGGGCGGTCATCGGCCGCGGTCAGGCTCCGGACGCGGCGGTACCGGGATGGGCGAGGGCCCGGGTGGCGCGGTCCGCCGCCTCCCGGACGGCGTGTTCCAGCTCCCAGCGCCGGGCGCCGAAGTCCGCCCGCGTGACCGACACCCCGATCGCCCCCGCGGGGGCCCCGCCGGGGCCGCGCACCGCCACCGCGATCCCGGCGACGCCCCGGTGGAACTCCTCCACCTCCACCGCCGCTCCCGCGGTCCGCACCCGCAGCAGCTCACGGTCCAGCGAGCGGCGGTCGGCCACCGTGCGCGGGGTGAGGGCCTCCAGGCCCCGCTGCGCGAGGACGTCCTCCAGCGCGACCGGCGGGAGCGCGGCGAGCACGGCCTTGCCCAGCGCGGTGGCGTGCGCCGGGGTGGGCTCACCGACCCGCAGGTCCGCCGCCCCCGGGTGGTCCGCACAGCGGTCGATCCCCGCCACCACCACGTCGACGTCCCGCAGGACGGCGAGGCAGGCGGCCGCGGCGACGGCGGAGTGCAGGTCCGCCAGCACGGCGCGGACGGCGGCGGGCGGGCGGACCTGGTCGGTGAGGCTGCGGTGCAGCTCCGCGACCCGGTACCCGAGCCCGTAGCCGCGCACGGCGTGCAGCCGGACGAGATAGCCCTCCTCGACGAGCGTGCCGAGCGCGCGGTACGCCGTGGGCAGCGGGCAGCCGAGGCGCCGCGCGATGGCCTTCGCGGTGACCCCGTCCCCCGCTGCGGCGACGGCCTCGATCACCCGCAGGGCGCGCAGGACCGATCCCCCGGCCCCACCGTCCACGCCGTCACCGCCCGCCACGGGACTAGTTTCGGGTACACGCCGGAGCGGCGACAACCAGCAGGAGGACACGATGGCGGACGAGAAGCAGATCCGGCACCACATCAGTGAACTGGTCGACGAGGAGCACCGCCTCGAGCGCGCCCACATCGGCCAGGCGCTCTCCGCAGACGAGCTGGCGCGGCTCGCGGCGATCAACGTCGAGCTCGACCGTGCCTGGGACCTGCTCCGCCAGCGCGACGCCCGCCGCGCCGCAGGCGAGGACCCGGACACCGCGCAGGAGCGGGACGCGTCGGTGGTGGAGAACTACCGCCAGTGAGCCGGGCGGGGAGTCGCTCCGGGGGCCGGGCGGGGAGTCCGGCCGGATCCGGTCCGATCCGCGCGATCTCCCCGGAGGCGCTCGCGGAGCACGTCACCGGCCTCGTCACCGCCCGGCCGGGCCGGGTCCGGCTCGCGGTGGACGGTGCACCGCCGACGGGCCCGGACCGGCTCGCGGCCGCGGTCGTCGACGCCCTGCGCCCGGCGGGCCGCCCGGCCGTGCACGTGCGGGCCGGTGACTTCCTGCGGCCCGCGTCCGTCCGGCTGGAGTACGGGCACCGGGACGAGGACATGCTCCTGGACGGCTGGCTCGACGAGGGTGCGCTGCGCCGCGAGGTGCTCGACCCGGCGGCACCGGACGGGGCCGGCCGCGTGCTCCCCCGGCTGTGGGACGCCGAGCGGGACCGGGCCTACCGGGAGGACTACCGGGACCTCGGGCCGTCCGGGGTGGTCGTGGTGTCCGGTTCGCTGCTGCTCGGCCGTGGGCTGCCGCTCGACGTCGCGGTCCACCTGCACATGGGAGCGGCCCAGCTGCGCCGCCGGACGCAGGACGACGACCTCTGGACGCTTCCCGTGGTCGCGCGGTACGAGCGGGAGCGGGACCCGGCGGGCTCCGCGGACGTCCTCGTGATGGCGGACCATCCGGACCGGCCCGCCGTGCGCGGGTGACCCGGAGCCCGCGGACGAAGGACCCCGGACATGAAGAAAGGCCCCGCGATGCGGGGCCCTCGATCATGGAGAAGAACTGTGGGCGAGGAGGGAGTTGAACCCTCACGTCCTTTCGGACACACGGACCTGAACCGTGCGCGTCTGCCATTCCGCCACTCGCCCTGGCAGGAGGAAAGCTAGCACGGGGCCGTTCCGAGGGCGTCCACGGGGGTCCCCCGCGAGTCGTCCGTACGGCCTCGCGGACGGCCCCGCGGAGGCATCCGTATCGATCTTTCCGCTGCTCACGGGCCGTCGTCCGGAACCGCCGTGCCCGCCGTCACCACACCCGTCGGGACCCCCTCGAGTCCGGACCGAGACAGGGCTGTGACCTGCACGTCACCCCTTTTCACTCCCGTGTCACCATGAGGCCCCGGTCGGGCGTCACCGGCCGACCGGGTAGCACAGATACCATCGTGCTTGCCGGTAACACGCCGATGCGAACGGAGGAAGGTCGTTGGGCCGCGTCGATCGTTTCGAACGCCGTCTCCAGGGGATGGTGGGCGACGCCTTCGCGCGGGTCTTCGGAGGCAGTGTCGTTCCCCAGGAAGTCGCACAGGCACTGCTCAGGGAAGCCGAGGATCACATCGAGCCGCTCGCGGGAGGGCGCCTGCTGGCGCCCAACCGGTACGTCGTGCAGCTCAGCCCCAGCGATCTCGATCGCATGGCCGGGGACGTGGAGGGATCAGCCGCAGTCGTCGACTCGCTGTCCCAGCACGTCGCCGAACAACTCGCCGACCAGGGATGGGACACCTACGGCGAGGTCGTAGTCTTTCTGGAGCGCTCCGAGGCGCTGCACACGGGACAGTTCCGCACCCGCTCGTCCGTGGACCCCGACGCTTCCCGCCGGACCGCAGTTCGAGCTCGCAACGCAGGAGAAGCACCCATGAGCCAGCAACCGGGCCACCCCGAGGAGAACGGGCAGTACGGCTACGACCGTGGCGCCCCCGGCGGATACGGCCAGCAGACCTACGCGCCCCCGGCGGGAGAACGCCGCGAGGGGCAGCAGGGCCAGCAGTACGACCAGCAGGGCAACGCCTACGGCGCCCCGCAGGGCGGCTACGGCCAGCCCGGGTACGACCCGCAGGGCGGCTACGGGCAGCAGGGTGGCTACGGCGCCCAGCAGGGCGGTGCCTACGGAGACCAGCAGTACGGCGGCCAGCCGGGCTACCCGCAGGGTGGCCAGCAGCCCGGCTACGGCCAGCCCGGGTACGACCAGGGCTACGACGGCGGGCAGCAGGGCGGCTACGGCGGCCAGGGCTACGCGGGTCAGCCCGGGTACGGCGGCCAGCAGCCGGGGTACGGCGGCCAGCAGTACGACCAGGGCTACGACGGCGGCTACGGCCAGCAGTACGACCAGGGCTACGACGCCAACTACGCCCAGCCCGGCTACGCCGGCGGGCAGCCGGGCTACGCCGGGCAGCAGCAGGGCTGGGGCGGTCAGGGTTACGGGCAGGCGCTGCAGGCCTCGATCACCCTGGACGACGGCTCCGGCCGCAGCTACCAGCTGACCGAGGGCACCCACGTCGTCGGCCGCGGCCAGGACTCCAACTTCCGGCTCCCGGACACCGGCGTCTCGCGCCGCCACCTGGAGATCAGCTGGGACGGCTCCGCCGCGACCCTGTCGGACCTGGGCTCCACCAACGGCACCACCGTGAACGGCAACCCGGTGCAGCAGTGGCAGCTCAACGACGGCGACGTGATCCGGGTCGGGCACTCGAGCCTGGTCTTCCGCGCCCAGGCCTGAGCAGCGGCCGGGGCGCCGTGTGCGGCGCGTCGGGACGGTGCGAGAGCGGGCTCGTCGGCACGTGTTGCTACGGTCCGCGCCGGGAGTCCTCCGGCGCGGCTCCTGGCGTGTGTCGATGATCCGGTCGGATCGTCGATCGGACGGACGTGGATCGGGGTAGGCGACGAGTGCCCGAGTTGGTGCTGCAGCTGACCAGAGCGGGCTTCCTGGCCTTGCTCTGGCTGTTCGTGCTGGTCGCCCTCAGGGTGGTTCGCTCCGACCTCTACGCGGCGTCGGGGCTGCGGGCCATCATGCCCGGAGGCGGCCGGGTCACGGCCCGCTCCGGACGTGCCCGCACAGCCCGTCAGCTCCTGGTCACCCAGGGACCGCTGGCGGGCAGCCGGATCACGCTGGACTCCCGGCCGATCCTGATCGGACGGGCGGACGACTCCACCCTCAAGCTGGACGACGACTACGCCTCCACCCGGCACGCGCGGATCAGCCAGCAGGGCGAGGAGTGGTACGTCGAGGACCTCGGGTCGAC
>JAOZVV010000144.1 GCA_025869365.1 Pseudonocardia sp. | reverse complement strand
GTCCGCATCTCCGGCTTCTTCCGGGACGCGTTCCCGCACGTCCTGGCCCTGCTCGACGACGCGGTGCAGCTCGTGAGCGACCTGGACGAGACGGCGGAGCAGAACTTCGTCAAGGCGCACGTCCTCGCCGACGAGCAGCGGACGGGGGACCGCCGCCGCGCCACCACGAGGATCTTCGGCTCGAAGCCGGGGACCTACGGCGCGGGCCTGCTCCAGCTCGTGGACTCCAGGAACTGGCGCGACGACGCGGACCTGGCCGAGGTCTACACGACCTGGGGCGGCTACGCCTACGGCCGCGGCCTGGACGGCGCCCCCGCGCGGGACGACATGGAGACCGCCTACCGGCGGATCACGGTGGCGGCCAAGAACACCGACACCCGAGAGCACGACATCGCGGACTCGGACGACTACTACCAGTACCACGGCGGCATGGTCGCCACGGTCCGCGCGCTGACCGGCACCGCGCCCGAGGCCTACATCGGGGACTCGACGCGCCCCGAGTCCGTGCGTACCCGCACGCTGCACGAGGAGACCGCCCGGGTCTTCCGGGCGCGCGTGGTGAACCCGCGCTGGATCGAGGCGATGCGTCGGCACGGGTACAAGGGCGCGTTCGAGATGGCCGCGACGGTGGACTACCTCTTCGGCTGGGACGCGACCACCGGCGTCGTCGCGGACTGGCAGTACGAGAAGCTCACCGAGACCTACGTGCTGGACCCGGACAACCGCAAGTTCCTCTCCGAGTCCAACCCGTGGGCGCTGCACGGGATGGCGGAGCGGCTGCTCGAGGCCGTGGAACGCAAGCTCTGGGAGGCCCCCGAGCAGGCCACGCTCGACGCCCTGCGGCAGGCCTACCTGGAGACCGAGGGGGACCTCGAGGCGGAGTGAGCCGCCGGCCGGGTTGACCCGGGCCGGGGGGCCGGAGGACCCTCGTCGGTCATCGACCCGGGGGAGGACCGATGGAGACCAGCGTCGACGAGATCGCCGAGGACGTCTACCGCTTCTCCACCTACGTCGAGCCGCCGGGCCTGGTCTTCAACCAGTTCCTGGTGGCCGCCGAGGAGCCGCTGCTGTTCCACTGCGGCGCGCGGGCGCTGTTCCCGCTGGTCCGGGAGGCGATGGGCCGGGTGATGCCGGTCGAGCGGCTCCGCTGGATCAGCTTCGGCCACGTGGAGTCCGACGAGTGCGGCTCGATGAACGACTGGCTGGCCGCGGCTCCGCAGGCCGAGGTCGTCCACGGCGTCCTCGGCGTGATGGTGTCCCTCAACGACCTCGCGGACCGGCCGCCGCGGGCCCTCGCCGACGGCGAGACCCTGGACCTGGGGGACCGGCGGGTCCGCTGGCTGGACACCTCCCACGTGCCGCACGGCTGGGAGTCCGGCCTGCTCCTCGAGGAGACGACCGGGACGCTGTTCTGCGGAGACCTGTTCACCGCGACGGGCCCGGCGCCGGCCACGTCGGGGACGGACCCGGTCGGCCCGGCACTCGCGGCCGAGGCGCTCTTCCACGCCACGGCGCTCACCCCGGACACCGGTCCCGCCGTGCGACGGCTCGCGGATGCGCGGCCCAGCTCCCTCGCCCTGATGCACGGCCCCACCTTCGTCGGGGACGCACCTGTGGTGCTGGCCGATCTCGCGGACGGGTACGACCGGCTGCTCGACGACGCGTTGTCCCGCCGGGGCACCGGGACCGGCGCCTGAGCAGGCCCGCGACCGGGCCCGCGCGTGCCGGGGGCCCGCGCGACGGTCCTTGCCAGACGGTCCCGGAGACGCCACGCTGCACGAGCCGACCCGTCGGGGTGTCGTGCGACCGAGGACCGGGCGTCCGGGGGACGTCGGGGTCCGCGGTCGATGGTGGGGCAGGGCGGCTCCGTCGTCGCACCGCCGGTGCGCGCTCGCCGAAGGGGGCACCCGTGCCGACCACCCCGCCCGCCCGCCCGGACCAGACCCCCCTCCCCGCCCGCGCCGCGGCGGACCGGTCCAGGTCGTCCCGGCGCACCTTTCTGCGCGTCTCCGCCGGAGGCGCCGTGGCGCTCACCGCCACCGGCTGGGCCGCCACCCCGGCCGCGGCGGCGCCCGCCGCCGGACCGCCCCCGGCCGCGCTCGCCGTGATGCAGGGGCCGCGCTACGCGATCAGCCGCTGGTTCCTGCACGTGTCGGACCGGGGGAGCGGCGAGGAGCTGATCGGCCTCAACTCGGGCGACCTGGTGCTCCCCGCCTCGACGACGAAGCTGTGGTCCACCGCGGCGGCCCTGGACACCTTCGGCCCGGACTTCCGCTTCGAGACCCCGGTGTACCGGCGCGGCACCCTGTCCGGTGACGTGCTCCGCGGCGACCTGGTCCTGGTGGCGAGCGGTGACCTGACGATGGGGGGCCGGGACACCGCGGAGGGCACGATCGCGTTCACCCCGCTCGACCACGCCGAGTCCAACGCCCTGCCCGGCGCCACCCTCACCCCGCAGGACCCCGTGGCCGGTCTCGACGACCTCGCGCGACAGGTCGCGGCGGCCGGTGTCCGGCGCGTCGAGGGCGACGTGCTGATCGACGCCCGCCTGTTCGACCAGACCCCCAAGGACGACTACGTCCTCACCCCGATCATGATCAACGACAACCTGGTCGACCTGACGATCACCCCCGGCGCGGCGGGTGCCGCCGCGACCGTGACGTCCCGGCCGGTCACCGCCGCCTACCAGGTCCGCTCGACGGTGACGACGTCCGCGAGCGGGCCCGCGGCCGTCACCGTCAGCACACCCGAGCCCGGGGTGATCGCGCTCGCCGGCACCGTGCCCACGGGTGCACCGCTGCTGCGTGTGCAGCAGGTCGCGGACCCGCAGGCGTTCGCGCGGACGCTGTTCATCGAGGCGCTGGCCCGTGCCGGCGTCGCGGTCACCGCGAAGGCCACCGGCCCGAACCTGGCCGCCGCCCTGCCTGCCGCGGGCTCCTACGCCGCCGCGGACCGGGTCGCCCTGCACCGCTCGCTCCCGTTCGCGCAGAACCTGCGGCTGATCAACAAGGTCAGCATGAACGTGCAGGCGGACACGCTGATCATGCTGATCGCGGTGAGGAACGGTAAGCGCACCCTGGACGAGGGCATGGCCGCACTCGTGCCGTTCGTCCGCAAGGCCGGGATCGACCCGGCGAGCCTCTCGCTGTCCGACGGCCGCGGCAACGAGTACACGGACCTCTTCGCCCCGCGCACGGTGGCGGCCCTGCTGCGCTACATGGCCACCCGGCCGGACTTCCCGACCTATCACGACTCGCTCCCGGTGTTCGGCGTCGACGGGACCGAGACCTCCGTGGTGCCCGCGGACGCCCCGGTGGCCGGGAAGGTCGCGGCCAAGAGCGGCACGACGGTGGCCGGGGACCTGATGAACGCCCGCGCCCTCGTCATGACCCGGGGCAACGCCGGGTACATGAGGTCGCGGAGCGGGCGGGAGACGGTCGTCGCCGTCTACGCGATGCACACCCCGGTGGCGGCGATCGAGGAGGTCTTCTCGGTGGCTTCGGACGTCGCGGCCGTGGTCACGGCGCTGTGGGAAGCCACCTGAGGCAGGCGGCCGGAGTACCGCCCGCACCGGGGACGTCCGTTCGTCGGCGGGCGTGCCCACCGGCGGGCCCGCCGCTCAGGTCGTCGTCCGGCCCGCCGCCGCCACCCCGGCCAGGGCGAGCGCCGTGAGGACGGCCAGCAGCGCCGCCAGGGCGACCGACGGGGACGTCAGGACGGCGAGCAGCGCGCCGCCCGCACCGACGAGCAGCGCCTGGGAGAGCTGGTCCGCAAGCTGCGCCGCCGACGAGTGGTACCCGACGTCCGTGGCCGCGGACTCCTGCAGCAGCAGGTAGGACAGGGAGGAGAAGCCCAGCCCCATGCCCAGCCCGGCGATGCCCCACAGCGGCAGCGCGAGCCACGCGACACCCCAGGCCGGGACGACGGCGAGCATCCCCGCCGAGCCGAGCGCGACCCCGGCGAACCCGAGCCGGAGCAGCCGGGGCCGCGGCAGGTCCGGATGCCGCCCCTGCCACGCCGCGGCCGCGGACCAGCCCAGCGAGCCGACGATCAGCGGCAGCCCGGCGGCGGACAGCGACCAGCCGTGGATCACGTTCATGATCAGCGGGAGGAACGCCGTCACGGTGAAGAACGAGCCCGAGATCAGCGCCCGGCAGGCGATGACGGCCGCGATGCCGCGCCGGGCCCGCGCGGTCCCGGTGGGCACGAGCCGCCCCAGCGCCGGGACGAGCACGACGAGCGCCACGACGGCCACCGCCCCGCCGGCGATCGTCGTGTGCTGACCGGCCCAGCTCAGCCCGGCGACCCCGGCCGCGGCGGCCAGCGCCGCCAGGACGGCCCCGGCCCGCGGCGGTGCCGCAGCCTCCGGCCGGCCCATCCCACGCACCGCCGGGAGGACGAGCAGCACCGCGAGCAGGACCAGCGGCAACAGCCCCAGGAACACCCAGTGCCACGAGAACCGCTCGGTGACGATCCCGGACACCGGCGGGCCGACCAGCGACGGCAGGACCCAGGCCGAGGAGACCAGGCCGAACACCGCGGGCCGGGCACCGGCGGAGTAGACGAGCGCGATCAGCACGTACACCCCGACGCCCTGCGCCCCGGCGCCCACGCCCTGCAGCACCCGCCCGACCAGCAGCTGTGCCAACGTCCCGGCGGTCCCGGCGACCAGCAGCCCCACGCCGAACAGCGCCGGTGCGCCCAGCAGCACGGCGCGGGGCCCGCGAGCGTCGCACCAGCGGCCGCCGAGCACCGTGCCCACCACCGTGGCCGCGGTGAACGCCACGAACGGCCAGGCGTAGGAGGACATGGAACCCAGGTCCGCAACGATCGCGGGCATCGCGGTGCCGACCCCCAGCGACTCGAACCCGACGAGGCTGACCAGCAGCACGATGCCGATCGTCACCGCGCGGCGGGAGGGTCCGAACAGCTCATCGCGGACGGGGACGGTGCTGTCGGTCGACATGCGCCTCAGCCTGCCCCCTCGACCGGACTCGAGGTCAACCGGTTTGCCTGCGGCGCGTGAGTGGCTCGAGCGGCGTTCGGTGGCGCTCGAGCGACTCAGGCGTCAGGAGGCGTGCCCTCCGATCCGGTCGAGGAGGGCATCCGGTGGGTCGTCGTTCCAACCATGGCCCCACCCTCTCAGACACCGGATGGCGATGTGCGGCAGCAGTTCGGCGGCCGCGAGGCGTTCCCGGGAGCCCGGATCGACGCGGGGCAGGAGCGGCGCGGCCGGCGGATGTCGTCTGCGCCGCTGGCCTGCGCCCGCACTCACCGGGGTCGACGGCGGGGCAGGACGACCACCCCGGCCACGATCACCACCGCGGCGAGCGGGACGACGAGGAGGCCGAGGCGCAGGGTCGTCGCGTCCGCCACCAGCCCGACGATCGGCGGTGAGAACAGGAACCCCAGCCGCAGCAGCCAGCTGACGACGGTGAGGCCGGTGCCGCGGGGCAGGCCCGGCAGCTCGTCCGCGGCGTGCATCGCGGCGGGGATGAGGGTCGCGACGCCCAGCCCGGAGAGACCGAAGCCGACGATCGTGCCCGGCACCGTGGGGA
>JAOZVV010000143.1 GCA_025869365.1 Pseudonocardia sp. | reverse complement strand
TGCCCGAGCACCCGCCGAACGAGAACTGGACCCTGTCCTACGACCGCGACATCGCCGCGGTGGTCGAGGCGGAGCGGCTCGGCTTCGACGAGTTCTGGATCGGCGAGCACCACACCGGCGGCTTCGAGAACGTGCCCGTCCCCGAGTACATGATCGCCAAGGCCTCCGCGGTGACGCACCGGATCCGGCTCGGCACGGGCGTGGTGAACCTGCCGTACCAGGACCCGTTCATGGTCGCCGAGCGCCTCGCGTTCCTGGACCACCTCACGCACGGGCGTCTGGAGTACGGCTTCGGCGGCGGCGGGCTGCCCACGGACAAGGCACTGTTCGGCCTGGAGCCCTCCGAGGCGGCCCCGCGGACCAACGAGGCGCTGGAGATCATCTGGAAGCTCCTGACGTCCGAGGACCCGGTCACCTACGAGGGCGTCTACTGGAAGTACGAGAACCGCCAGCTGCAGGTCGGGCCGTACCAGGACGTCCCGCCGTTCGCGATCGCCGGCCTCACCGGCCTGCACAACTACGCGAAGTGCGGCAGCAACGGCTGGAAGCCGCTCTCGGTGCACTTCGCCCCGACGGACAACGGCACCTACACCGACGCGCCGGATCTCAAGGGCATGGGTGCGGCGATGCTGGAGGCGGGTGCCGCCGCGGGCATCGACCCGGCCGTGACCAGGGACAACTGGCGGATCGTGCGCGAGGTCTACGTCACCGACGACAAGAACCAGGCGCTCAAGGACATCCGCGAGGGCGTCAAGCGCTCCTACGACTACCTGTTCGGCCTCGGCCTCGGCGCGCTGATGAAGAAGGGCCAGGGCATGGAGGACTCGGACCTGTCCTTCGAGTGGATGGTCGAGAACATCCCCTGGATCGTCGGCAGCCCCGAGGAGTGCACCCGCCAGCTCAAGGAGCTCGAGGAGGAGGTCGGCGGCTTCGGCACGCTGCTGATCAACTGCCGGGACTGGGTGACCACGGACAAGTGGAACCGCTCGCTGGAGATGTTCGCCCGCTACGTCATGCCCCAGTTCACGAAGCGGGAGAACATGGCGCGCCGGCAGAAGCTGGCCAACGTCGCCCTCGGGATCGCATGATGGAGGCGGGCCCGTCGTCGCCCGTCCCGGCGCTCGAGGTGGCCGAGGCCCAGGGTCTCGTCCCGCGTCCCTAGAGAACCGTGCGCGAGACCCTGCGTGAGGAGTTCGAGGCCGCGCTGCGCCGGTACCGGGACCGGACGGCGATCGAGGACGGCGAGCGGCTGCTCACCTATTCGGACCTCGACCGCTGGTCCGCCGCCGTCGCCCACCAGCTGCGCGAACACGGCGTCGGGGCGGGTGACCCGGTGGCGCTGTACCTGCGCAACCGCGCCGAGTTCGTCGTCGCGGACGTGGCGGTGGCGCGACTCGGCGCGGTGAAGGTCCCGGTCAACCATCAGTTGCCCGAGGCGGCTGTCGTCCACGTGCTCACGGCGGTGGGTGCACGGGCGATGGTTCTCGGGACCAGCCTCCGCGAGATCGGCCTCCGCGCCGCGCAGCACGTGCCCGGCTGCGTGGTTCTGCAGGTCGACGACGGTGGAGGCCCGATGTCCGGGGGCCCGGCGAGCACCCCCGAGCTCGCCGGGCTCCCGGACCTGGCTCCCCCGCGACTGGCGCCGCCGCCGGTCCGCCCGACGGACCGGGCCGCCGTCTACTTCACCGGCGGGACCACCGGGAAGCCGAAGGGCGTGGTGCACAGCCAGCGCTCCGCCGTCGCGGTGCAGTACGCGCAGATCGTCGAGGGCGAGATCGCCCAGGACGAGCGCCTGCTGCTGATGACCCCGCTGGCCCACGCGGCCGGCCTGTTCGCGCAGTCCGCCCTGGTCCGCGGCGCGACCTGCGTGATCCGGGACGGCTTCGACGCGACCGAGGCGCTGGGGCTCCTCCGCGGCGCGGGGATCACCTGGACGTTCCTGGTGCCGACCATGATCTACCGGCTGCTGGACGTCGCCGGGGAGCACGGCGGCGACGGCGAGCTCGCCCTGCGCACGATCGTCTACGGCATGGCGCCGATCGCACCGAGCCGGCTCGCCCGCGGGCTGGAGGTGTTCGGCCGGGTGTTCGTGCAGCTCTTCGGACAGACGGAGTGCCCGAACTGGGGAACCAGGCTGGCGAAGGACGATCACGATCTCACCCGGCCGGAGCTGCTCGGCTCGTGCGGCCGGGCGTCGATCATGGCGGACGTCATGGTCGTCGACGACGCGGGCTCGCCACTGCCGGCCGGGCAGACCGGGGAGATCTGTCTGAAGGCGCCCTACACCCTCGACGGGTACCTGGACGCGCCCGAGGCGACCTCTGCCAAGTTCCTGCCCGTGTCCGAGTTCGTGCAGGCTGGCTGGATCCGCACCGGGGACATCGGCTTCCTCGGCGACGGTGACTATCTCTACCTGCGGGACCGCAAGAACGACATGGTGATCTCGGGCGGCATGAACGTGTACTGCCGCGAGGTGGAGGACGCGCTGGCCCGGCATCCGTCCGTCGCCCGGGTGGCGGTGATCGGTGTCCCGCACGACGACTGGGGTGAGGCCGTGCACGCCGTCGTCGTCCCGGCGGGGGAGCTGGACGTGCCGGCCCTGCTCGCCTGGGCGCGCAACGAGCTGGCGGCCTACGCGCGGCCGAAGACGGTCGAGATCGTGGCAGGGTTGCCGGAGACACCGTTCGGCAAGATCGACAAGAAGGCCCTGCGAGCGCCCCACTGGGCTGCACGCGATCGCGCTATCGGATGAGGGAGAACGGGATGGGTTTCCCGCGGTTCTGGGACGAGGAGCGGGAGACGCTCGACCCGGCGAAGCGCGACGCGCTGATCCTGGAGCGGATGCAGCACCAGCTGCGCTTCGTCTACTCGGAGCTGCCGTTCTACCGGCGCCATTACGACGCCCACGGCTTCCACCCGGACCAGGTGCGCAGCATCGAGGACTTCACGACCAGGGTCCCGGTGATCACGAAGAAGATGCTGGTGGCGGACCAGAAGGAGCATCCGCCGTTCGGCAGCTACGCCCGGGACCTGGCGCCGGGGGAGATCGCCCGCATCCACGGCTCGTCCGGTACCTCGGGTGTGCCCACGATGTACGCGGTGTCCAAGACGGACTGGGAGCGCGCCGGCGAGGTCCACGCGATGGCGCAGTGGTGTGCCGGCGTGCGGCCGGACGACATCGTGCAGGTCGGCTTCCCGTTCGGCCTGTTCTTCGGTGGCTGGGGCGTGGTGCAGGGCCTCGAGCGGATCGGCGCGACGCTGTTCCCCCTCGGCATCACCGAGTCCGAGAAGCACCTCGAGCTGATCGCGCGGCTGGGCTCCACGGTGTTCAGCGCGACGCCGTCCTACTGCATCCACCTGTTGTCCGTCGCCGAGCGGATGGGGATCGACCTGCGTGCCTCCACCGTCCGGCACCTGCTGGTCGGCGGGGAGCCCGGCGGGTCGCTGCCGGGAACCCGGAAGATCATCGAGGAGGGCTGGGGCGCGATCGCCGCGGACGCCGGCTCGACCTCGGAGATGTACCCGTTCCAGACGAGCGTCGACTGCGAGGCGGGTACGGGGACGCACCTCTACACGGACGAGGTGTTCACCGAGGTCGTGTCCGCGGAGGACCTCAACGCGCCGATCCCGGTGGGGGAGCGCGGCGCCGTCGTCTACACCCATCTCTGGCGGGACTCCCAGCCGATGATCCGGTTCGCCCCGGGCGACGAGACCTACCTGGCGACGGACCCGTGCCCCTGCGGGCGCACCTACCCGCGGCTGCCCGAGGGCATCCTCGGCCGGCTGGACGACATGCTGGTCATCCGGGGGGCGAACGTGTTCCCCAGTGCGGTGGAGACCGCGCTGCGCAGCATCCCCGAACTGGGCCCGGAGTTCCGGATCCGCGTCCGGAGGAACGGCGCGCTCGACGAGATGACCGTCGAGGCGGAGGGGGATCCCGCGCTCGCCCCGCGTACGGAGGAAGCCCTCAAGCGCGTCCTCGGGATCCGGGTGCCGGTCACGCTGCTCCCCGAGGGCACCCTCCCGGAGACCACCTTCAAGGCGAAGCGGGTGGTCGACGAGCGCTGAGGCGGCGCCACCGCGGGCGCGTCACACGACGGCCCGCGCGCGGCCCGGGCCCCGACTCCGGCCGCGAGCGGGACGTCCGGGTCTACAGGCCGGGGTAGAGCGGGTGGCGCTTCGCGAGCGCCCTGACCTCGTCCCGCAGGGCGATGATCGACGGGTCGTCCGCCGCCGTCTCCGCCGGGAGCAGCAGGGTGCGGGCGATGACGTCCGCGACCTCGACGAAGCCCTCGGTGGTGAAGCCGCGGGTGGCGAGCGCGGCCGTGCCGATCCGCAGGCCCGAGGTGACCATCGGCGGCCGCGGGTCGAACGGGACGGCGTTGCGGTTCACCGTGATGTCGACGGCGGCGAGCCGGTCCTCGGCCTGCTTGCCGTCCAGTGCGGCGCCGGCGAGGTCGACGAGGACCAGGTGCACGTCCGTACCGCCGGTGAGGACCTTGATCCCGGCCGCGGCGAGGTCCGGCTGCACCAGGCGCTCGGCGAGGATCTTCGAGCCCTCGATCGTGCGCTGCTGGCGCTCGGCGAACTCGGGCTGCGCGGCCATCTTGAAGGCGGCGGCCTTCGCGGCGATGACGTGCTCGAGCGGCCCGCCCTGCTGGCCGGGGAAGACCGCGGAGTTGATCTTCTTGGCGATCTCCGCGTCGTTGCTCAGGATGATGCCGCCGCGGGGGCCGCCGAGCGTCTTGTGCGTGGTCGACGTCGTGACGTGCGCGTGCGGGACGGGCGAGGGGTGCAGGCCCGCGGCGACCAGGCCGGCGAAGTGGGCCATGTCCACCATCAGGTAGGCGCCGACAGAGTCCGCGATCTCGCGGAACCGGGGGAAGTCCAGCTGCCGGCTGTAGGCGGACCAGCCGGCGATGATCAGCTGCGGGCGGTGCTCCTCGGCGAGGCGCTCGACCTCGTCCATGTCGACCCGCAGGTCGTCCTTGGAGACCTCGTACGCGACGACGTTGTAGAGCCGGCCCGAGAAATTGATCTTCATGCCGTGCGTGAGGTGCCCGCCGTGGGCCAGGGACAGGCCCAGGATCGTGTCGCCCGGCTTGATCAGCGCGTGCATCGCGGCGGCATTGGCCTGCGCGCCCGAGTGCGGCTGCACGTTGGCGAACCCGGCCCCGAACAGTGCCTTGATCCGCGCGATGGCGATCCGCTCGATCTCGTCGACGAACTCGCAGCCGCCGTAGTAGCGCCGTCCGGGGTAACCCTCGGCGTACTTGTTGGTGAGGACGGAGCCCTGCGCCTGCATCACGGCGACCGGCGCGTGGTTCTCCGACGCGATCATCTCGAGGCCGTCCTGCTGGCGGGCGAGCTCGCGCCCGATCAGCTCGGCGACCTCCGGGTCGAACTCACCCAGCGACGTGTCAAGTACGGACATGGGAATCCCTCGGGTCGTCATGCTCTGGCGCCTCCCACCGTAGAGGGCGCAGGGAGCGTCACCCTCAACCGTCTGCCCGTGAAGTGGCGACTGTTACAGCGACGTGTCGGCGGGGCGC
This sequence comes from Pseudonocardia sp., assembly GCA_025869365.1. Taxonomy (GTDB): domain Bacteria; phylum Actinomycetota; class Actinomycetes; order Mycobacteriales; family Pseudonocardiaceae; genus Pseudonocardia. The sequence goes on along the minus strand of JAOZVV010000143.1, from coordinate 26,776 downwards.
CGGTAGAAGGGCAACCGGGCGACGGTGTAGTCCTGGCTGCGGCCCCGGACGTCGACGGCGAGGGCGGTGCCGGGCTCGGTCAGCGCCGCGTCGACGTAGGCCAGCGCGATCGGGACGCCGAGGGTCGGGGAGAGCACCCCGGACGTCACCTCGCCGGCGACGCCGCCGTCCGGGCCGAGCACGGCGGACCCGGCGCGGCCCGCCCGTCGTCCGGTCCCGGTGAGCCCGACGAGGGTGCGAGCCGGCTCCTTCTCCGCGAGCGCGGCGAGGGCGTCGCGGCCCACGAACTCCTTGTCCAGCGCGACGATGCGGCGCAGGCCCGCCGCGAACGGGTCCGTCCGCGCGGTCAGCTCGTGGCCGTAGAGCGCCATCCCGGCCTCGAGCCGCAGGGTGTCCCGGCAGGCGAGGCCCGCGGGGATCAGACCGTGCGGGGCGCCGACCTCCAGCAGCGCGCGCCACAGAGCGGGCGCGTCCGCGTTCGGCACGTAGAGCTCGAAGCCGTCCTCGCCGGTGTAGCCGGTGCGGGAGAGCAGGCCGTCGATCCCGGCGATCGTCGCGGGCTCGGCCGCGTAGTACTTCAGCGAGCCGATCGTCTCGACGCCCGCGGGGTCGGCGAGCGCGCGCAGGATGTCCGGCGACGCGGGACCCTGCACGGCGATCAGGGCCGTGGCGGCGGAACGGTCCGTGACCGCGACGTCGAACCCGTCCGCGCGGGAGATCAGCTCGGTGGCGTCCTGCGCGGCGTTGGCGGCGTTGACGACGACGAGGAAGTGCTCCTCCCCGAGGCGGTAGACGACGAGATCGTCGAGCACGCCGCCGTCGGGGGCGCAGAGCAGCGAGTACTTGGCCCGGCCGATCCTCACCTTCGACAGCGCCCCGGCCAGCGCGAAGTCCAGCGCGGCGGCGGCCTGCGGCCCGACGAACTCGACCTCGCCCATGTGCGAGAGGTCGAAGAGCCCGGCCGCCCTGCGGACGGCGTGGTGCTCGGCGAGGTCGCTGCTGTAGCGGACGGGCATCCGCCAGCCGGCGAAGTCGGTGAACGACGCACCGAGTGCGGCGTGCTCGGCGGCGAGGGGGGTCTCGAGGGGCATGAGCGCGGCTCCGGAATCGAGGGTCGGGTGTCTCCCCGCTCTGTCAGGGGACCTGAGAGATTCCGCGGATCGTGCCCGCTTGCCCCGTCGGTGGCCCACCGGGGTGGACGCTCTCCAGAGTTGCCTCGCCCCAGCGGTACGGCGGCCTGAGAGATTTCCGGGGAAGGTTGCTCCTACGGCTCCGGTGCACGGGCACCGGATCTCCCGCTGGGATTCGTGCGGCGTGTGCAGTTGTGACTCGGCGACGACGGTACTGCATTCTCAGCCACCCGCGGCCGCCGCCGGGGCGGCGTCGAGGAACCGGCGCAGCGGCGCGAACAGCTCGTCGCGACGTGCCCGCAGCTCGGCGGGGGTGAGCCAGGCGAGGTCGTCCGCCTTGTCCGGCTCGGCGATCCGCGCCTCGCCGGCCACGAGCGCGCAGCGGACGAACACGGTCAGGTAGTGCCGGCCGATCTCGGGCATCGGGTCGTCGGTGACGCCGAGGCGTTCGACGGCGCGCATGGTCAGCCCGGTCTCCTCGGCGACCTCCCGCTCCGCGGTGGCCTCGGGAGACTCGCCGAACTCCTGGTGCCCGCCGGGCAGGCCCCAGGTCCCGGCGCCGTGCGCGCCGCGCCGGCGCAGGACGAGCCACGAGTCCCCGTCCGGGACGACCGCCGCGACCCCGACCCTGACCTGCTTCTCCGGCACGCGACGAGCCTAGGTTCGGCCGCGGGTCGCCGGTCACCGCCCCTTCGGGCCCGGACCGCCCCGTCGAGCCGCGGAGAAGTTCCCGCGCCGCCGATGACTTCCGCGGGAGGGTCCGGTCTCCCCCTTCGAGAGCGCACCGAGCCCGGAGCGCGCCCCCGCGAGAGAGGCACCCGATGGCCACCACGCAGATCTTCGTCAACCTGCCGATCAAGGACCAGGCCACCACCAGGTCCTTCTGGACGGCACTGGGTTACTCGTTCAACGACACGTTCAGCGACGAGAACGCGCTCGCCCTGGTGATCGGCGAGTCCATCAACGCGATGCTCCTCTCGGAGCCCAGGTTCGCGGACTTCACCGTCAAGCCCACCTCGGACGGCGGCACGACCGAGGCGATCCTGGCGCTCGGCGTCGAGAGCAAGGAGGAGGTCGACACGATCGCGGACGCCGCGCTGGCGAACGGCGGCTCGAAGGCGCAGGACCCCCAGGACCACGGCTTCATGTACGGCCGCTCGTTCGTCGACCCGGACGGCCACCACTGGGAGGTCCTGTGGATGGACCCGAACGGCGTCCAGGGCTGAGACCGGCCGTTCGGTCGGCGGCGCTCGCGGTGGCGCCCTCGGCGACCTAGGGTCGAGCGGTGGGCGACCTCCCGCCCGCCAGACCCTCGAGGAGCACCGTGTCCCTCTCTCCCGGCGATGCCGTCCCGGACGTCACCCTCACCGCGATGTCGGAGGCGGGCCCCGCCCCGGTCAGCAGCGCGCAGGTGCTGGGGACGGGCACGGTCGTCCTCTTCGGCGTGCCCGGCGCCTTCACGCCCTCCTGCTCGGACCAGCACCTGCCCGAGTACGTGCTGCGGGCGGACGAGCTCCGCGCCAAGGGGGTGGACACCATCGCCTGCGTCGCCGTGAACGACGCGTTCGTCATGGACGCGTGGGGCAGGTCCCGGGAGACCGGCGACGCGATCCGCATGCTCGCGGACGGCAACGGGGACTTCGCCCGGGCGGTCGGCCTGGAGCTCGACGCCCGCGGCTTCGGCCTGGGGATCCGCTCGCAGCGCTACGCGGCGGTGATCGTCGACGGCGTGGTGCGGGACGTCTGGGTGGAGTCCTCACCCTCGGACGTGACGGTCAGCTCGGCCGACGCGGTCCTCAAGAGCCTCTGACCGGCGGCACGAGGAGGTCCTCGATCGTGATCGGGATGTGGCGGACCCGCACCCCGGTGGCGTTGTGGACGGCGTTGGCGACCGCCGCGGCCATCCCGACGATCCCGATCTCGCCCAGCCCCCGGGCCCCGACGGAGTTGTGCAGCGTGTCCGGGTGCTCGACGAGCGCGACGTCGACCTCGCCGATGTCCGCGTTCACCGGGAGCAGGTAGCCCGCGAGGTCCGCGTTGGACGGCCTGCCGTCCGCGTCGACGTCCAGGCCCTCGTGCAGCGCGGCGGACACGCCCCAGATCATGCCGCCCATGAGCTGGCTGCGCGCCGCCTTGCGGTTGATGATCCGCCCGGCGTCGAACACCCCCAGCATGCGCGACACCCGGACCTCGCGGGTCCACCGGTGCACCCGGACCTCGCAGAACTGGGCGCCGAAGGAACTGAACGAGTGCTTGGTCATCTCCTCGCCCGGCGCGGACGAGCCCGTCACCGAGACCGACGCGCGGCCGACGGCCCGCAGCACCTCGCCGAAGGTCATCGACCCGCCGTCGGCCAGCACCCGGCCGTCGGCGTAGGACACGTCCCGGCCGGCGAACGGCGCACCCGGCGCGGCGGCCAGGGCGAGCAGCTCGTCGATCGCCTTCGGCGCGGCGACCATGATGGCGGTCCCCGTGCTCGCGGTGGCGGTCGAGCCCCCGGACATCCCGCCGGACGGTAGCGCCGAGTCGCCCAGCCGCGGGGTGATCCGCTCCGGCGCGATGTCCAGGGACTCCGCGCCGATCAGGGCGAGCACGGTCAGCAGGCCGGTTCCCGGGTCCGCCCCGCTGGTCGCGACCTCGGCCGTGTCGTCGTCGCGCAGCGTGATCCCGACCGTCGCGGGGAACCGCAGGGCCGGGAACATCGCGGTGGCGGTGCCGAGACCGACGAGCCAGTCCCCGTCGGTGTGCCCCTGCGGAGAGCGGTCCGCCCAGCCGAACCGGGCCGCGCCGATGGCGAAGCACTCGTCGAGATGTTTGCTGGACCACTGCAGGTCCCTGCCGGGGGGCGCGGTGGAGTTGTTCCGCAGGCGCAGCTCGACGGGGTCCATGTCCAGCGCGACGGCCAGCTCGTCGATCGCGCTCTCCAGGGCGAAGGAGCCCGGAGCCTCGCCCGGCGCGCGCATGAACGTGGTCGGCGAGATGGTCAGCGGCACCATCTTCTGGCTGATCGCGAGGTTGCGGGTGGAGTACCACTCGCGGGACGTGCCGTGCGAGGTCGGCTCGACGAACGAACGGTCCAGCGCGGTGCTGGACCAGGAGTCGTGGCGGATCGCGACCAGCGTGCCGTCCCGCTCGGCGCCGAGGGTGATCCGCTGCACCGTCGCGGCCCGTCCCGCGGTCGCGGTGAAGACCTGCTCCCGGCTGAGCGCGGCCTTGACGGGCCTGCCCAGCGCCCTGGCGGCCGCCGCGGCGAGGAACGCGGGTACGGAGGTGCGCCCCTTGCCGCCGAAGGCCCCGCCGACGAACGGGTTCACCGCGTGCACCGCCGCCGGATCCACCTGCAGCGCGTTCGCCAGCTCCTGGGCCTGCAGGTCCGAACCCTGGTTCCCGCTGTGGACGGTGAGGGTGCCGTCCTCCCACACCGCGACCGCCGAGTGCGGCTCCATGGCCGCGTGGTTCTGCGTCGCCGTGCGGTAGGTCGCGTCGACGACCACGGGGCTCGCCGCCAGCGCGTCCTCGATGGACTCGACGCCGTCCGCGAGGACGGACAGCGACGGCGGTGAGCCGTCCATGGCCGGCGGCGCGTCCTCGGCCGTGGCGAGGCCGTCCTGCAGGGAGGTCCGCGCGGGCCGGCGACGGTAGGTGACCTCGACGAGCATCGCCGCGTCCCGGGCCTGCTCGTAGGTCTCCGCGACCACGAAGCCGATCGGCTGGCCGTAGTAGCCGACCTCCCTGTCCTGCAACGGGACCCATGTCTCACCCAGGAAGGCGGTGCTCGGCGTGCGGAGCTCGAGCGGGTCGAACGGCGAGTACACCGCGAGCACGCCGGGCGAGCCCTTCGCCGCCGTGACGTCCATGGACTCGATCTCGCCGTGGGCGATGGTGCTCACCACGACGTAGCCGTGGGCCAGGCCGGGGAAGGTGTGGTCGGAGGCGTAGGTGGCCCGGCCGGTGACCTTCAGCGGGGCGTCCAACCTGGTGGTGGTCATGCGCGATCTCCCTCGGTCAGTTCGAGCAGTGCGCGGACGACGGTCCGCTCCAGCAGCGAGGTCTTGAAACCGTTGGCGGACAGCGGCCGGGCTCCGTCGGCCGCCCCCGCCGCCGCGTCGGAGAACGTCGCGAGGGTGGCGGGCCGGCCCCGCAGGGCCGCCTCGACCGCGGTCAGTCGCCACGGCACGGTCGCCACGCCACCGACCGCCACCCTGGCGTCGACGATGCGGGAGTCCCGGACGTCGAGCGCGACCGCGGCGGAGCACAGCGCGAACTCGTAGGACTGGCGGTCCCGCACCTTGACGTAGGTGGAGTTCGACGCCCAGTCCAGCCGGGGGACCACGATCTCGGTGAGGAGCTCGCCGGGGCGCAGGTCGTTCTCGATCTCGGGGGTGTCGCCGGGCAGGCGGTAGAGGTCCGCCAGCCGCACCGTGCGGCTCCCGTCCGGCCCGACCAGCCGGACCTCGGCGTCGAGCGCGACGAGGGCGACCGCCACGTCGCTGGGGTGGGTGGCCGCGCAGGAGTCGCTGGTACCGAGCACGGCGTGCATGCGGTTGGCCCCGGTCAGGGCCGGGCAGCCACTGCCGGGTTCGCGCCGGTTGCAGGGGGAGGAGACGTCCCGGAAGTAGGTGCAGCGGGTCCGCTGCAGGACGTTCCCACCGATGCTGGCCATGTTGCGCAGCTGCTGGGACGCGCTCAGCAGCAGGGCGCGGGAGATGACCGGGTAGGTGCCGGGGTGGGCGGCGATGTCGCTCATCCGCTCCAGTGCCCCGATCCGCAGGCCGTCGCCGGTGTCGATGCCGCGCAGCGGCAGGTCGTTGATGTCCAGGACGCGCTGCGGCGTCAGGACGTCGAGCTTCATCAGGTCGACGAGGGTGGTGCCGCCGGCCAGGAAGGTGCCGGGCGTGGCGAGGGCCTCGTCGACGGTCGTGGGTGCGATGAGCTCAAACGGTCGCATCGGTGTGCCTCGCCTGCTCGATCGCCGCGACGATGTTCGGGTAGGCCGCGCAGCGGCAGAGGTTGCCGGACATGAACTCCCGGACGTCGCTCACCTCCTGCTCGACCGCCGCGACGGCCGACATGACCTGTCCGGACGTGCAGAACCCGCACTGCAGGGCGTCCTGGTCGACGAACGCCTGCTGCACGGGGTGCAGCTCGTCGCCGGTGGCGAGCCCCTCCACGGTGGTCACCGGCTGCCGGACGGTGGCGGCGAGGGTGAGGCAGGCCAGCACGGGCCTGCCGCCGACGTGCACGGTGCACGCGCCGCACTGGCCGCGGTCACAGCCCTTCTTGGGGCCGGTGACGGCGAGGCGTTCGCGCAGCGCGTCCAGCAGGGTCACGCCGGGATCGGCATCGATTCGTTCGGCTCTGCCGTTGACTTCGAGTGGGATGTCCGCTGGCTCTCTTCTCCCGCAGGCTCCGTCGCCGAGCAGGGCTCGGCGGGGCCGTGGTGGTGGTGGGTCGGGCCTCGAGCGGCGTCCTCCCGACGCTAGCGGATTACTATCCGCTTCGCAATCCGCGGCCCGTCTGCACTACCGTGACGATCCACCACACGAACCGGGCGGGAGGGGCGATGACGACGGGATCGGTCAGTCACCGCCGCGCGGACACCCGGCGCAACCACGATCGGATCCTCGCCGTCGCCGCGGAGTCGATCACCGCCGGCGAACTCTCCTTCAACGCCATCGCCAAGCAGGCCGGGGTGGGCGTCGGCACCGTGTACCGGCACTTCCCCACCCAGGACGCGCTGGTCCTGGCCGTCTACGAGCGCGAGGTGCGCCACCTCGTCGAGGTCGTCCCGGGGCTGCTGGAGGCGCACCCGCCCGAGCTGGCCTTCCGGACGTGGGCGACGGACCACCTGGCGCGCTACATGATGACCAAACGGGGCCTGGGCGCCGCGTTGCAGGCCGCGAGCACCGCGGCGGCGGGCGACGTGCTCGCGGACGCCTACCGGACGATGCTCGACGCGACGTCGGCGCTGGTCGAGGCCAACGTCCGGGCCGGAGTCGTGCGTGCGGACGCGGACCCGGAGACCGTCATGCGGGGGTTGGGTGGTCTGCTGTACCTCGACCCGGACGGGGACTGGCACCGCGACGCCGAGAACCTGGCGGACCTGATCTGGCGCGGGATGGCCGCGGACGGGCCGCGGAGCCCCTGAGGGTCCGGAACCGATCGACCCGAGCACCGCCCAGCACGCCAGCCCGAAGGCGCCCCGGGGCCGGCCCCGAACGGGACCGGACGGCGTCCGGCGGGCTCAGCAGTGCCGGAGGCCGGCGAGCTCACCGGAGATCGTGTCGCGGTGGACGAATCCGGAGTCACCGTTCTTCGTGATGCGGAACCAGGTGGAGTTGCCCCGGAGCTGCTGGCCCTCGGTGAAGCACTGGGCCAGGACAGGGGTGCCCGGCTCCAGGCTCCGGACGGGCATGGTGACGTCCGACGGACTGGTGTAGGACGAGGTGGGCCGGGTGATCACGGCGTTGGTGTCGCTCGCGGCGGCCGTGCCGACCACGCCGAGCGCGGCTGTCGCGACGATGCCTGTGACGATGATGATCCTGCGCATGTCGAGCTCCCCTTCTGATGGTGAGCCGCACTTCCGGCGGCCTCCGGGCGCTCTCCGCGCCCACCACGAATGTGGCCGGGTGCGCCGGGGAAGGGGATCGGGCGATCAGCCGGGGCACCGGCCGACGGCGTGTCCGTCGATCGGTGGACACGCGGCGGGCGGCGCCGGGCAGCCCGGTGCCTGGTTCACAGTTGCGGGTCAGAGCCCCGAGGACGTCGACGGCGGCGCCGGAAGGCCGGCTCCGCGTGGCCGAGGGTGACGACCCGGTCCTCGAGCCGAGGTCCGCACGCTCGTGCGACGAGCGGCCGTCGTCAGGGGGGCCGAGCCCCGCCGGGCGGATGTGCGACCGGGTTGCCGGAGCGACCGGGCCTCGCTCGCGGAGAGGATCTCCCGGCGAGCGGTGTAGATGATGGTGGTGTCCGAGGGGGGACTTGAACCCCCACGCCCGTTAAAGGGCACTAGCACCTCAAGCTAGCGCGTCTGCCATTCCGCCACTCGGACTCACATCGCGTCGACCTGCATGTGCCGGGCCGTCCGCGACGGGAGAAGGATAACGCACACCTCCGGACCGTCCGGCACCCCACCCCGGAGTGGTAGGAAGATCCGCATGACCGGCACCGTCTCTCCCGACATCGCGGCCGAGGACGAGGTCGTCGACCTGGCCTCGGAGCTCATCCGCATCGACACCTCCAACACCGGCGACCCGGACACCACGGTGGGCGAGCAGGAGGCCGCGGAGTACGTCGCGGCGAAGCTCGCCGAGGTCGGCTACGAGGTCGAGCTGATCGAGTCCGGGGGGCCGCGGCGGATGAACGTGTTCGCCCGCCTGAAGGGGGCGGACCCCGAACGGGGCGCGCTGCTGCTGCACGGGCACCTCGACGTCGTCCCGGCGGACGCGAGCGAGTGGTCCGTGCACCCGTTCTCGGGCGCGGTGCAGGACGGCTACGTGTGGGGCCGCGGCGCCGTCGACATGAAGGACATGGTCGCGATGATCATCGCGGTCGCCCGGCGGTTCAAGCGGACGGGCACCGTCCCGCCCCGGGACATCGTCTTCGCGTTCGTGGCCGACGAGGAGGCCGGTGGTAAGTACGGCGCGGGCTGGCTCGTCCAGCACCGCCCGGACCTCTTCGAGGGCTGCACCGAGGCCGTCGGCGAGGTCGGCGGCTTCTCCCTGACCCTGGGCGAGGACCAGCGCGTCTATCTGATCGAGTCCGCCGAGAAGGGCATGGCCTGGATGCGGCTGCGGGCCAAGGGCAAGCCGGGGCACGGCTCGTTCCTGCACGACGACAACGCCGTCACGCGGCTCTCCGAGGCCGTGGCGCGGCTGGGCAACCACCGCTTCCCGATCGTCATGACGGACACCGTCCGCGCGTTCGTCGAGCAGATGCGCGAGCTCACCGGTCAGGAGTTCCCCGAGGACGACATCGAGGGCGCGCTGGCCAAGCTCGGCCCGGTGGCCCGGATGGTCGGCGCCACGGTCCGGGACACCGCGAACCCGACCATGCTCAGCGCCGGCTACAAGGCCAACGTCATCCCCTCGACGGCCGAGGCGACCGTGGACTGCCGGATCCTGCCCGGGCGCCGGGACGCGTTCCTGCGCGAGGTCGACGAGCTGCTCGGCCCGGACGTCACCCGCGAGTGGATCACGGACCTGCCCGCGCTCGAGACCCCGTTCGAGGGCCCGCTGGTGGAGGCGATGGCCGCCGCGCTGCAGGCCGAGGACCCGAACTCCCGGGCCATCCCGTACATGCTCTCCGGCGGGACGGACGCCAAGCACTTCAGCGACCTCGGCATCCGGGGCTTCGGTTTCGCGCCGCTGCGGCTGCCCCCGGACCTGGACTTCGCGTCGCTGTTCCACGGCATCGACGAGCGGGTGCCCGTCGACGCGCTGACGTTCGGCACCCGGGTGCTCGAACGCTTCCTGCTCTCGAGCTGACTCCCTCCGCATGAAAGGCCAGGTCAGGGTGGATCTCACGGACAAGACGGCACTCATCACCGGCGGCGCCTCCGGCATCGGCGCGGCGGCGGCGCGGCGGCTGGCCGCGGCCGGGGCGACGGTCGTCGTCGCGGACCGGGACGAGGCCGGCGCGAAGGCCGTCGCGGACGAGCTCGGCGGTCTCGCCGTGCCGACGGACGTGACGCGACCGGAGGCGATGGCCGCGGCGGTCGCCGCGGCCGAGGAGCACACCGGGCACCTGGACGTCGTGCTGCTGAACGCGGGTGTCACCGGCGGCCAGACGGGCGTCACGGACCTGGACCTGGACGGCTACCGGCGGATCTTCGGCGTGAACGTGGACCACGTGGTGTTCGGGCTGAACGCCGCCGTTCCGGCGCTGCGCCGGGCCGGGGGCGGGCGGGTGATCGCGACGGCCTCGCTGGCCGGGATCGTCGCGCTGCCCGGGGACGCGCTCTACACGGCGACCAAGCACGCCGTCGTCGGGTACGTGCGGTCCGCCGGCCCGGCCCTCGCGCCGGAGAACATCATCGTCAACGCCGTCTGCCCGGGTTTCGCGGACACCCCGCTGATCGCGCACCTCAAGGAGCAGTTCGGCGAGTTCCCGCTGCTCACGGCGGAGGACGTGGCGACGGCGATCGAGCAGATCCTGGAGCGCGGCGAGCCCGGGGACTGCTGGTACGTGCAGCCCGGACGCGAGCCTGCACCCTACGGCTTTCGGGGCGTGCCGGGACCGAAGGGCGGGACGCCCCCGCCGCCCGTCGAGTGGAGCGGGCACTGACGTGCGGGGCTGGCAGGTCCACGAGCTCGGCGAGCCCGACGACGTCCTGACCTGGCACGACGACCTCCCGGACCCCTCGCCGGGGCCCGGGCAGGTACTCGTGCGGGTGCACGCCGTGGCGTGCAACTTCGCGGACATCCTCGTCTGCCGGGGGAAGTACCAGGAGCGGCCGGCACTGCCGTTCACCCCGGGGATGGAGGTGGCCGGTGAGGTCGTCGCCGCGGGGGAGGGCGCCCGCGCCGGCGTCGGGGACCGGGTGCTCGGCACGGCACGGGCCGGTGCGGGCGGGTACGTCGAGCTGACGGTGCTGGACGCCGACTCGACCTTCCCGTGGCCCGACGGCATGTCCGCGGGCCAGGCCGCGGGGATGTTCGTCACCTACCAGACGGGGTACTGCGCGCTGCACCGGCGCGCGAACCTGCAGGCCGGGGAGACCCTGCTGGTGCACGCCGCGGCGGGCGGGGTCGGCAGCGCGGCGGTGCAGCTCGGCAAGGCCGCGGGTGCCCGGGTGATCGGCACGGCCGGCGGCGCCGAGAAGTGCGCGAAGGCGAAGGCCCTCGGCTGCGACGACGTCGTGGACTACCGCTCCGAGGACCTCGTCGCGGCCGTCAAGGAGCTCACCGGCGGCCGCGGTGCCGACGTGATCTACGACCCGGTCGGCGGGGACACGTTCGACGCGTCCCGCAAGGTCGTCGCGTTCGAGGGCCGGATCCTCGTGGTCGGCTTCGCGTCGGGCCGGATCGCGGACGCGCCCACCAACCACGCGCTGGTCAAGAACTACTCGGTGGTGGGCGTGCACTGGGCGTTCTACCGCAAGCGGAACCCCGGCCTGCTGCCGCAGTGGCAGGATGCGCTGAACGCCCTGTGGGCGAGACGCGCCATCGACCCGCTGGTGGGGGAGGAGCTACCGCTCACCGAGGCGAAGGAGGCGCTGCGCCTCCTCGGCTCGCGGGGAACCGTCGGGAAGGTCGTGCTCGTGCCCTGAGGTCTCGGGGCCTGGGATGTCGGGCGCAGGAGGCTCAGGTGGAGAGCTCGGGGAGCATCCGGCTGGACCGCTTGCGGCGGAGCCAGACCTTGCGGACGCCGCCGGGATAGAGACGGACCCGGGACAGCTCCCAGCCGGAGTACTCGGCGTGGATCGCGAGCCGCACCGCTGCCGTCATCCGGGAGACGTTCCCCTCGATCTGCAGCGGCCGATACTCCCAATCCCCGTCCGCGAGATCGCCTGCCTCGGTAGTGCCGGTGTTGCTCGGCAATCCGGCCACCTCCTGCCTGGTTCGTGCGGTCCACCCGGCTGACGTGAACACAGGGTGACGGCTCCACCATAGGCGGGAGACGGGGTCGCGGGCCAGGTTCCGCGCTAGCGGACGGGCTCGCTGACGTCGTCCAGCGCGGCCCGGATCTCCGGCGGCAAGGTGATCGACTCGGTCGCCATGGACGCCGCGAGCTGTGCCGCATCCCGGGCCCCCACGACCGCGGCCGCCACCCCGGGCCGGTCCCGCACCCAGGCCAGGGCGACGGCCAGCGGAGAGGTCCCGAGCCCGTCCGCCGCGGTCAGGACGGCTTGCACGATCCGCGCGGACCGCTCGTTGCGGCGGGCCTCGACGTACGGCGCGAGCAACGCCGACGCCGCGCGCGAGTCCGCGGGCGTGCCGTCCGTGTACTTCCCGGTCAGCACGCCGCGGCCCAGCGGTGCCCACGCGATCATCCCGACGCCGTGGTGCCGCGCGGCGGGGAGCAGCTCGAACTCCGCCGTGCGGTGCAGCAGGGAGTACTCCGCCTGCGCGGACACCGGCAGCACGATGTTGCCGAGGTGCCGGGCCCGCTCGACCGTCGTCGCGAGATGCCAGCCGGCGGGCGCGACGAGCCCGGCGTAGCGGACCCGCCCGGACAGGACCGCCACCTGCACGGCGCTCAGCGTCTCCTCGAGCGGGACGGTGGCGTCCCAGCCGGGCAGCTGCCACAGGTCGAGCCGGTCCGTGCGCAGCCGCCGGAGCGTGGCGTCGAGGCCGGCGAGCAGCGCCCCGCGGGCGGCGTTCTCGCCGAGCGGGCCGGGCGGCGGACCACCGCGCCCCGCGATGACGAGCGAGTCCCGGTCCACCAGGCGGGCCGCCAGATGGTCGCCGAGGACCTGCTGGGCCTTGCCGTCGCCGTAGACGTCCGCGGTCTCGACGAGGGTCCCGCCCTCCTCGACGAACGCGATCAGCTGCTCGCCGGCGGCGTCCGCGTCCGTGTCCTCGCCCCAGGTCATGGTCCCGAGGCCGATGCGGGAGACCTGCAGCCCGCTGTCCCCGACCGGTCTGCGCTGCACGAACCGACCCTACGAGACCCTCGCGCGGACGATCTCCCGGCCGTTGCGGCAGCCGTTCCCGGGGCCGTCGCGCGGCGTCGGTACGGTGCCGCGGTGACCACGATCGAGGGAACGCAGACGTGAGCTGGCTCGAGGTCGTCATCCTGGGTCTCGTCCAGGGGCTGACGGAGTTCCTGCCCATCTCCTCCTCCGGACACCTGCGGATCGTCTCGGGGATCTTCTTCGGCAACGACCCCGGCGCGGCGTTCACCGCGGTCAGCCAGCTCGGCACCGAGCTCGCCGTGCTGATCTACTTCGCGAAGGACATCGGACGCCTGGTCAAGACCTGGTTCCTCGGCTTCCGGGACCCCGAGGTCCGCGCGACACCGGACTACCGGATGGCCTGGCTGGTGATCATCGGCACCATCCCGATCGGGGTGCTCGGCGTGATCTTCCAGAACTCGATCGAGACCGTCGCCCGCAACCTCTGGCTGATCGCCGTCACGCTGATCGTGTTCGGCGTCCTGCTGGGCCTGGCCGAGCGCTACGGCACGCAGCGGCGCCCGGTGGAGGAGCTCACGGTCAAGGACGGCATCCTGCTCGGCCTGGCGCAGGCCCTGGCGCTGATCCCCGGCGTCTCCCGCTCCGGCGGCACGATCACCGCGGGGCTGTTCCTCGGGCTGACCCGGCCCGCCGCCGTCCGGTACTCGTTCCTGCTGGCGATCCCGGCCGTCGTCGCGGCGGGGGTGTTCCAGCTGAAGGACGTCACGGCCGGGGACACGAGCGTGCCCCAGATGGTGGTGGCGACGGTGATCGCCTTCGTCGTCGGGTACGCGATCATCGCCTGGCTGCTGAAGTTCGTGGAACGCAACAGCGTCTACGTCTTCGTCGCCTACCGGATCGCCCTCGGGGTCGCCCTGCTCGCCGCCCTCTCCATAGGCGCGGTCTCCGCGACCTGAACCTCCCGGGGCCGTCGCCGGGTGTCGGCGGCGCTCCTCCCCGGCACGTAGGCTCGATCATCGTGACCACGCTCATCCTGCTGCGCCACGGCCGCTCGACGGCCAACGTGTCCGGCGTCCTCGCGGGACGCACCCCCGGTGTCGAGCTGGACGACAAGGGCCGGGAGCAGGCCGCGAAGGTCGTGGACCGGCTGGACACCGTCCCGATCTCGGCGATCGTCAGCTCGCCCATGATCCGCTGCCGGCAGACCGTCGCGCCGCTCGCCGCCGCCCGTGGGCTCGAACCGACGATCGAGGACGACCTGTCCGAGGTCGACTACGGGAGCTGGACCGGGGGCGAGCTGAAGGACCTGGCCAAGGAGCCGCTCTGGAAGGTCGTGCAGGCCCACCCGTCCGCGGCGGTCTTCCCGGACGGCGAGGGGCTGGCCGGGATGCAGGCCCGCGCGGTCGCGGCGGTGCGCAGGCACGAGCGCCGCATCGCCGCGGAGTTCGGCCCGACCGCGGTGTGGGTCGCCTGCAGCCACGGTGATGTGATCAAGTCGATCCTCGCGGACGCCCTGGCCAGCCACCTGGACAACTTCCAGCGGATCATCGTCGACACCTGCTCGATCTCGGTCGTCAGCTATACCGAGACGCGGCCGTTCGTGGGCCGGGTCAACGACGTCGGGGGAGACGTCGCGTCGCTGATCCCGCCGAAGCCCGAGACGAAGGACGGCGAGGAGCAGGAACCCTCCTCCGAGGCGGTCGTCGGGGGCTCGACGAACGCCTGATCTCCCTCCACAGAGGCGGGTCCGCCACACCGGCGTGCCCCGGATCTCTCCGTGGCCTAGTCTGAAAGTGCCATGTCACGCGTCATCCATGTCTTCCGCCAGCCCGAGCGCTTCGTCGCCGGGACCGTCGGCGAGCCCGGCGACCGCGCCTTCTACCTCCAGGCGATCGAGCAGGCCCGCACCATCAGCGTGTTGCTGGAGAAGCAGCAGGTCTCCGTGCTGGCCGAGCGGGTCGCGGCCCTGCTCACCGAGGTCTCGCGCCGGTTCGGGCCGGACGTCGCCACCGAGGCGGAGGCCGCGGACAGCGACAACGACCCGCTCACCGTGCCGCTCGAGGAGGAGTTCCGGGTCGGCACGATGGGCCTGGGCTGGGACGCGGACTCCAAGTCGATCGTCGTCGAGCTCCTCGCGGTCACCGAGGAGGAGGTCGACGAGTCCGTCGTCCTCGACGACACCGAGGAGGGCCCGGACGCCCTGCGGGTGTTCCTCTCCCCGGTCCAGGCGAAGGCGTTCGCGGACCGCGCCGAGAAGGTCGTCTCCGCGGGCCGCGCGCCCTGCCCGCTGTGCGCCGAGCCGTTGGACCCGGAGGGGCACGTCTGCGTCCGGCTGAACGGTTTCCACGAGCGCTCCCCGGTCGCCGAGTAGCTTGAACGACGCGCCCGACCTGCGGGACCCCGAGGTCAAGACCATCCTCGGCAGGGGCCGCATCGAGATCACCGGCCGGCTCGTCGCCGCCTCCAACGCGACGCTGTTCGGCACCGCCACGGCGGACGGCGTCTCGGTGAAGTGTGTCTACAAGCCGGTGCGCGGCGAGCGTCCCCTGTGGGACTTCCCGGACGGCACGCTGGCCGGCCGCGAGGTCGCCAGCTACCTGGTCTCGGAGGCGGCGGGCTGGCACGTGGTCCCGCCCACCCTGCTGAGGGACGGGCCGTTCGGCACCGGGATGGTGCAGGCCTGGGTGGACACGGACACCACCGAGGACCTGGTCGACGTGTGCGCCCCCAAGAAGGTCCCGGCGGGCTGGCTGGGCGTGCTCCGCGCCCGGGACGACGACGGCCGCCCCGCCGTGCTCGTGCACGCGGACCATCCGGAGCTGCGCACGATGGCCGCGTTCGACGTCGTCGTGAACAACGCGGACCGCAAGGGCGGGCACGTCCTGGCCGGGGACGACGGGCACGTCTACGGCGTGGACCACGGGTTGACGATGCACTCCGAGGACAAGCTCCGGACGGTCCTGTGGGGCTGGGTCGGGGAGGAGCTGCCGGACGAGATCGTCGAGTCGCTCGGTGTCCTGCGGGCCGATCTCGAGGGTCCGCTGGAGGACGCGCTCGGCGAGCACATCACCCTCACCGAGATCAGGACGCTGAAGGACCGGGTGGACGGCCTGCTCGGGGTCCGGCGCTACCCGGAGCCGTCGGGGTACGGCCCCGCGATCCCGTGGCCGGCCTTCTGAGCCGTCCGTAGGCACGGCTCCCTCCTTCTGCGTACGTAGGTTCACGTATGGCCCATCCGCCGTTCCGCCGTCACTCTGGGTGAGATCTCACGGGGTGAGGACAGGGGACCGATGGAGCCAGGGGGCGGGGTACGCCGGGCCGTGCCGCACGGACCGGCGGAGTGGACGCGGGTGTGCGGGATGCTCTCGGGCTTCCTGGCCGACCTCGCCGAGGCGGACCGTGACCGGGGGGTCCTGCCCGCTCCGCTCGGCGGGGGTGTCGGCGTGCGGGCGTGGGGGCGCCTCTGCGCGGCGCTGACCCCGGCGAGGGCGGCGGCATCGCCGGGATCGATGTGGCTGCAGCCGCGGCTCGCGTTCGTCACCGTGGATCCCGTGGACATCGCCGTGCTGGGTGCCGCGGCCCGCCGGCTCGGCCGGACCCGGCTCCCGGAGCCGTCCCTCACCCCGGGCCACGCCTGGACGGGCGAGGCGGTGCGCCGTGCCGCCCAGGCGTCGAGCACCACCCCGCCGCGGGTCGTCGTGGAGCTCGCGCGGGTCCACGGCGTCCTGGACCTGGACCTCGGGCAGGACATGGCGGTCCTGCGCCGCTGGGGTGCGGACGGCCCGGTCCTCGTCCGGCCTCCCGGGGCCGCCCTGGCCGCGCACCGGCGGATCGCCGGGCGGGTGCACACGATGTGGGTCGCGGGCGCGCCGTCCCGCGAGGACGGCGCCTGGTGAGCCGACGACGGGGACCGCCGTCACACGTCCGGCGCGCCGCCGGGGGAGACGCCGGGGTGCGTCGGGGGCAAGATGGGGCGCCGGGGGCCGGCTCGTCGCCGGGTGCCCCGGTGCGGATCAGTGGATGAGGCGAGGAGAGCGACGGATGGCGGAGAAGAGCCGGATCGGTGTCACCGGGCTGGCCGTGATGGGTGCCAACCTGGCGCGCAACATCGCGAGCCGAGGCGTCCCGATCGCCGTGCACAACCGCACGACCGCGAAGACGACGCAGTTCATCGAGGACTACGGCCACGAGGGCGCCTTCACGGGCGCCGAGTCCACCGCAGACTTCGTCGCCGCCCTGGAGAAGCCCCGCCGGATCATCGTCATGGTGAAGGCGGGCAAGCCCGTCGACGGCGTGATCGAGGAGCTGACGCCGCTGCTCGACGAGGGCGACATCATCATCGACGCCGGCAACTCGCACTTCCCGGACACCGTGCGCCGCACCGCGGAGTGCGCTGCGAACGGCATCCGCTTCATGGGCGTCGGGGTGTCCGGTGGCGAGGAGGGCGCCCTGCTCGGGCCGAGCATCATGCCGGGCGGGGACCCCGAGGCCTACGAGGAGGTCCGGGAGATCTTCGAGTCGATCGCGGCGGTCGTCGACGGCACGCCGTGCGTCGTCCACGTCGGTCCCGGCGGGGCCGGGCACTACGTGAAGATGGTGCACAACGGCATCGAGTACGCGGACATCCAGCTCATCGCCGAGGCGTACGACCTGCTCACGCACGTCGCGGGGCTGGACGCACCGGCGATCGGGAAGATCTTCGAGGAGTGGAACTCCGGTGACCTCGAGTCCTTCCTCATCGAGATCACCGGCAAGGTGCTCGCGAAGACGGACGAGAAGACCGGACGCCCGCTCGTCGATGTCATCGTGGACCAGGCCGGCCAGAAGGGCACCGGTACCTGGACCGCGATCGACGCGCTGGGTCTCGGCATCCCGCTGACGGGCATCACCGAGGCGGTCTTCGCCCGGGGCCTGTCCGCGCTGCGGGACGAGCGCAAGAAGGCGTCCACCACGCTCGCCGGCCCGCAGCCCGCGGGCAAGGCGGACCGGACGGACCTCGTCGAGGACATCCGGCAGGCGCTCTACGCGTCGAAGGTCGTGGCCTACGCGCAGGGCTTCGCCCAGATGCGCGCGGCGTCGATCGAGAACGGCTGGGACCTGGACCTGGGCGCGATGGCCACGATCTGGCGCGGCGGCTGCATCATCCGGGCGCAGTTCCTCAACCGGATCCGGGACGCCTACGCCGAGCACCCGGACCTGGACAACCTGCTGATGGTCCCGTACTTCACCGAGGCCGTCGCGACCGCGCAGGACGCGTGGCGCCGGGTCGTCGTGACCGCCACCGAGCAGGGGGTCGCCATCCCGGCGTTCTCCAGCTCGCTGTCCTACTACGACGGCTACCGCACCGAGCGGGGCCCGGCGAACCTCATCCAGGGTCTGCGGGACTTCTTCGGTGCGCACACCTACAAGCGCACGGACGAAGAGGGCAGCTTCCACACCCGCTGGGCCCAGGACGGCACCGAGGTCAAGACGGACTGACCCGACGCCCCGACTCGCGAGTCGGGGTCCGGGACCCCGCGAGTCGGGGTCTGGGACCGGGCGAGTCGGGGTCTGGGACCGGGCGAGTCGGGGTCTGGGACCGGGCGAGTCGGGGTCTGGGACCGGGCGAGTCGGGCTCTGGGACCGGGTGAGTCGGGGTCTGGGGCCGGGCAACCTATGGCTTCGGCTCCCGACTCGCGGGGTCCCAGCTCCCGACTCGCGGGGTCCCAGACCCCGACTCGCGGGGGTGCGGGCCGTCGTCGGGACGGGCCGTCGTCGGGACGGGACGGGTGTGGCCTGCGGATCGCTGGGTGGGTCTTCTCAGGTCGGGGTGGAGACCCGCTCCGCCGGAGCCTCGACGGCGGCGGGTTCGGAGTACACGTACTTCCCGCCCCGCAGCAGCGAGGCCACCGCGGCCACCAGGCAGCAGGCCGCCGCGAACCCGAGGGCGAGGGTCAGGCCGTCCGCGAACGGGCCGGAGATCAGGTCCGGGAAGAACGCCCGGCCCGTCAGGAACCCGGCCTGCTGCGGGGTCACCGCCGCCAGCACCTGCGGCCCGAGCAGCGTCTGGATCGGGTTGTAACCCAGCAACGCGGCGAACAGGGTCGCGACCGGCGGCAGCCCGGCGATCTGCTGCGCCACGGCGGCCGGGACGCCCTGGGCGGTCAGCCCGTCGAAGAGGGCGGTCGGCAGGGTCCTGGACAGGCCCAGGATCAGCATCGAGAAGAACACGCCGATGGACAGGACGGTGGCGGCGTTCTGGAACGTCGTCATCATCCCCGCGCCGACGCCCCGCCGGTTCGCGGGGAGGCTGTTCATGATCGCCGCGCGGTTGGGTGAGCCGAACAGCCCCATCGCCAGGCCGTTGAGGGCGAGCAGGAGGGCGAAGACCCGGTAGTCGAAGTCGACGGGCAGCAGGTCCAGCAGCAGGAAGCTCACCGCGGCCAGGACCATCCCGCCGGTGGCGAACGGCCGGGCGCCGAAGCGGTCCGAGAGGATCCCCGAGAGCGGCCCGGCGACGAGGAACCCGATCGTCAGCGGGACCATGTAGATGCCCGCCCAGAGCGGTGTCTGCTCGAAGGCGAACCCGTGCCGGGGCAGCCAGATGCCCTGCAGCCAGATGATCAGGATGAACTGCAGCCCGCCACGGCCGAGTGCGGCCAGTAGGTTCGCGACGTTGCCCGCGGTGAAGGCCCGCACCCGGAACAGCGCGAGGTGGAACATCGGGTCCGCCACCCGTGTCTCGATCGCGCAGAACCCCGCCAGGACGACGATCCCGCCGACGATCAGGCCCAGGACCAGCGGATCCGTCCAGCCCATCGTGTGCCCGCCGTAGGGCTGGATGCCGTAGGTGATCCCGACGAGCACCGCGACGAGCCCGACGGCGAACGTGACGTTGCCCCACCAGTCGATCCGGGCGTGCCTGCGTCCACCGGTGTCCCGCAGCTTGAGGTACGCCCACACCGTGCCGAACACGCCCACCGGCACGGACACCAGGAAGACGAGGTGCCAGTTCACCGGGGCGAGGACGCCGCCGACGACGAGGCCGAGGAAGGACCCGGAGATCCCGGCGACGGAGTTGATCCCGAGGGCCAGCCCGCGCTGATGGCCCGGGAACGCGTCGGTGAGGATCGCCGTCGAGTTGGCGAGCAGGAGAGCCCCGCCCACGCCCTGCAGCACGCGCATGACGATCAGCCACAGCGCGCCGGCGCTGCCCTGCATCCACGTCGCGGCCAGCAGGATCGAGAACACGGTGAACACCGCGAACCCGAGGTTGTACATCCTCGTCCGGCCGAACATGTCCCCGAGCCGCCCGAAGCTGACGACGAGCACGGCCGTCACCACGAGGTAGCCCATGATCAGCCAGAGCAGGAAGCTGATGTTGCCGGGGGCGAGCGGGTCGATCGCGATGCCGCGGAAGATGTCCGGCAGCGCGATCAGCAGGATGGACATGTTGATCGTCACGATCAGCACGCCCATGGTCGTGTTGGAGAGCGCGACCCACTTGTAGCGTGAGTCCGTGATCGGCTTGATTAGCATCAACAACTAATTTACGCCGCGAGCGGTCCGTGGTCCATCCCGACGGCGTCGGTTCGGTGCCGGGGTGAACGCCACACGACCAGCACGACGGGAGGAGCGACCGATGGAGCGGATCCGGGCTGTCCTCATCGACATCGACGGCGTGCTGACCGTCTCCTGGGCGCCGCTGCCCGGTGCCGTCGAGGCGCTCACGGCGCTGCGGGACGCGGACGTCCCGTTCGCCCTGATCACCAACACCACGTCCCGCACACGCGCCCGCATCGCCGCCACCCTGGCCGACGCGGGGTTCCCCGTCGCCCCGGACGACGTCCTGACCGCCGCCGCGGCCACCTCGGCCCATCTGCGCGAGCATCACGGCGGGGCGAGGTGTGCCCTGCTCAGCAGCGGTGACGTCGAGGAGGACCTGGCGGGGATCGAGCTCGTGGACGTCACCGCCGGGACCGCGGACGTGGTCGTGCTCGGCGGCGCGGGCCCCGAGTTCTCCTACGAGGCGCTCGACGCCGCGTTCCGGCACCTGCAGGACGGTGCCGCGCTCGTCGCCATGCACCGGAACCTGTACTGGCGCACGGACGCGGGGATGCAGCTGGACACGGGGGCGTTCCTCGTCGGCCTCGAGCGGGCCGCCGGAACCGAGGCCGTCGTCCTGGGCAAGCCGTCCGGGGCGTTCTTCGCCGCCGCGCTGGGCACCCTCGGCGTCGCCCCGGACGAGGCCCTCATGATCGGCGACGACGTCGAGGCGGACGTCCTCGGCGCCCAGGCGCACGGCCTGACCGGGGTGCTCGTCCGGACCGGGAAGTACCGGCCGGAGACCGAGGAGGGCGTCGACGGGGAGCGGCCGCAGCACGTCGTCGACTCGATCGCGGACCTGCCGGGCCTGCTGGGCATCCGGCGCGGCCGGACCTGACCGGCGCCTACCCTCGGCATCGTGACCAGCAGCGCGCCGACGCGGACCGACCGCCTCTTCCGGATCGCGCTGCTCGTCAAGGGCGCCGACGGCGCCGCGGAGCTGATCGGCGCCCTGGTCCTGCTCCTCGTGTCCGGGGCGGCGGTGCACCGGATCGTCGGGGAGGTCCTCGCGCGCGACCTGCTCGGCCCGCCGGACGGGACGCTGGCCCGGCACTTCGTGTCCGGGACCACCGAGTTCGTGTCCGGCAGCCGCACGTTCGCCGTGCTCTACCTCGCACTGCACGGCGTGGTGAAGCTCGGGCTCGTCGTGGCGCTGCTGCGGAAATGGCTCCCGGCCTACCCGGTGGCGGTGCTCGTCCTCGGCGCGTTCGTGGTCTACGAGGTGCTGCGGGCGATCCACACGGGATCGTTCGTCCTGCCGTTCCTCGCCGCCCTGGACATCGCGATCATCGTGGTGGTGATCCGGGAGTACGTGGTGCTGCGACGGGAGCGGGCCGCCCTCGGCGGAGAGCACCCGGATCGGTCCGGGCCGGGAACGGGGTCGCGGTGACCGGCCCGGCCGCCGGCTCAGCCCACCGCTGCGGGTGACCCGGCCCGCAACCGGGTGACCACCTCGTGTGCCGCCGCCCGCCCGGCCCGGTTCGCGCCGATCGTGCTGGCGGACGGCCCGTACCCGACGAGATGCACCCGGGGATCGGCGACCGCGCGGGTGCCGTCGAGGGTGATCCCGCCGCGCGGGCTCCTGAGGCCCAGCGGCGCCAGATGCCCGACGGCGGGCCGCCAGCCCGTCGCCCAGAGCACGACGTCCGCGGGCCACAGCGTCCCGTCCGCCGACACCACCCCGTCCGCGGTGAGCCGGGCGAACATCGGGTGCCGCTCCAGGACACCGCCGGCGATCCCGGCGCGGTACTCGGGCGTGAGCGCCAGCCCGGTCACGCCGACGACGCTGCGCGGCGGCAGGCCGGCCCGGACCCGCTCCTCGACGCGCGCGACGGCGGCCCGTCCGGATTCCGCGTCGAACGGCCCTTCGTGCCACTCCGGCTCGCGCCGGGTCACCCAGCGTGTGGCCGCGGCGTACGGCGCGATCTGCAACAGCAGCTGGACCGCGGTCGTCCCGCCGCCGACGACCACCACCCGCTCGCCCGCGAACCCCTCCGGGCCGGGGTAGTCGACGGCGTGCAGCTGCCGGCCGCGGAACTCCCGCGCCCCCGGGTAGGCCGGGACGAACGGGCGGCTCCACGTGCCGGTGGCGTTGATCAGGGCCCGGGTCGTCCAGGTGCCCCGATCGGTCTCGACGAGCAGGTCCGTCTCGACGGTCGGGTCCGGGTCCGCGTCGCGGACGGCGATCACCCGGACCGGACGCCGGACCCGCAGGTCGTGGTCCCGCTCGTAGGCCGCGAAGTACTCCGGGACGACCTGGTTGGCCGGCCGCGCGGGGTCGTCCGGGGCGAACTCGAGGCCCGGCAGGGAGTGGATGCGGTGCGCGTCGTCGACCCGCAGCGTCGGCCACCGGTGCTGCCAGGCCCCGCCCGGGGCCGGGTTCGCGTCGAGCACCGTGAACCCCGCGCCGGGTTCGAGCCCGGCGCGGCGCAGCCCGTAGGCCGCCGAGAGCCCGGCCTGCCCGGCCCCGATCACCACCACGTCAGTCCGCACGACCGGTACAACGTTCGGACGCCCGGATCGAGTCCCTACCGCAGGCCGAAGCGGGCCGCCCAGGCCGTGACGTCCGCCGTCGACGCGTTGCCGCCGCAGATCACCAGGCCCAGCCGGGCGTCGTCGCCGATCTTGTCGAGGACCAGCCGCGCCGCCGGCAGCAGGCAGCCGGCGGCGGGTTCCGCCCAGACCTTCGCGTGGTCCGCGAGGTCCAGCGTTCCCTGGACGGCATCCGCGTCCGGTACCACGAGGACCTCGGTGACCAGCGCGGACACGTGCTCGTAGGTGAGCGGGGAGACGGTCGGGGCGCCCAGCGTCGTCACGATCGAGGAGACCTGGACGGGCGTGGGGCCCCCGGCGGCCAGCGCCGAGGTCATCGACTCGGCGCCCGCGGTCTCGACACCCCAGATCCGCACGTCCGGGCGGTGCGCGAGCAGGGCCGCCGCGACCCCGGAGATCAGGCCGCCGCCCCCGATGCTGACGAGGACGTCCGTCAGCTCGCCCGCGTCCTCGGCTAGCTCGGCGCCGACCGTGCCCTGACCCGCGACGACGGTGGCGTCGGCGAACGGGTGAACCAGCGTCAGCCCGCCCGCCTCCAGCTCGGCCATCATCGTGAACGCCCGGGCGACGTCCGGGGTGAGCCGGACGTCCGCTCCCGCGTCCCGGGCGGTCCGGACGGAGCTCGCGGGGGCGGACTCGGGCATCACGACCGTCGCGGCCACCCCGAGCTCGCCCGCCATCACCGCGACCGCGATCCCGTGGTTCCCGCCGCTGACGGCGACGACCCCGGCCGCGCGCTCGGCGTCGGTGAGGGAGAGGAGCTTGGCGGTCGCCCCGCGGGCCTTGAACGACCCCGTGCGCTGCAACAGCTCCAGCTTCGCGGTGACCGGGACCCCGAGGAGCGCGCTCAGCCCCGGACTCGGGACGGTCGGGGTCCGGACGACGTGCGGGGCGATCCGCTCGGCGGCGAGGGTGATGTCGGCGAGGGAGACGAGGGGTCCGGCCACTCCCGCACGGTAGTCCGGCGCGTCCGCGACCCGTCCCCCGATGCCAGGAAGGCCACCCTCCCGCCAGGATCTGGCGTGCGGGTGGCCTTCCTGCAGGAGCCGGTGGGTCAGATGGCGCCCTGCTCCGCGGTGCCCGTCGGGACCGAGGCGAGGCGGACGACCTCCGGCGGGCCGGCCAGCTTGCCCTTGAGCGCCTTGCCCAGCTCCGCGAGGGCGGTGGCCGAGCCGTGCTCCTTGAGCGCCTCCGCGGACTCCCAGCGCTCGATCATGACGAGATCCGTGGAGTCCCCGAGGCCCTGGTGCAGCGCGTACTTCTCGCAGCCCGGCTCCTTGTGGACCAGCGGGATGCTGGACTGCAGGGCCTCGAGCACCTCCTGCTCCTGTCCGGGCTTGGGCTTGATGGTGGCAACGACGATCACAGCGCTCATGACCATCAGTCCTACACGTCGCGGGCGCCGCGGGACAGCCGCCGATCCGGCCTACTGATCGATCGATCAGTAGTTGTCAGCGCACGGGTACGACGTCCGGCGCCCCCATCCGGGCGGAGTCCGCGGTCGCGTCGTCCGGCATCCGCTGGCTCTCCCGCTCCGCGGCGACCCGGCCCTGGTAGTGCTCGACCTCCGTGGCCTGCTGCTCGGAGCTCCAGCCGAGCACCGGGGCGACGAGCGCGGCGACCTCCTCGGCCGCGCCCAGGCCCCGGTCGAACGTCTCGATCGAGGTGCGGGTGCGGCGGGTGAGGATGTCGTCCAGGTGCCGGGCACCCTCGTGCGTCGCGGCGTAGAGGATCTCCGCACGCAGGTAGTCCGGGGTCCCCTTGAGCGGCTCGCCCAGCGACGGGTCCTCCGCGACGGGCGCCAGCACCTCGTCGATCAGCGAGCCGTAGCGGCCGAGCAGGTGCTCGATCCACGCCGGGTGGATGCCGTGGCGCTTCGCCAGCACCGCGACGGAGTTCTTCAGCGCCTCCCAGCCGTCCGCCCCGATGAGCGGGACGTTCTGCGTGACCGACGCCGGGACCTTCGCGTCCAGGCTGTGCACGGCCGCGTCGACGGCGTCGCGCGCCATGACCCGGTAGGTCGTGTACTTCCCGCCCGCGACGACGACGAGCCCCGGAACCGGGGTGGCGACGGCGTGCTCACGGGACAGCTTCGACGTCGAGTCCGACTCACCCGCCAGCAGCGGGCGCAGGCCCGCGTAGACGCCCTCGACGTCCTCGTGGGTCAGCGGGTTCTCCAGCACCGCGTTGACGTGCTGGAGCAGGTAGTCGATGTCCGCGGCGCTGGCGGCCGGATGGGCCAGGTCCAGGTTCCAGTCCGTGTCCGTGGTCCCGATGATCCAGTGCCGGCCCCACGGGATGACGAACAGCACGGACTTCTCGGTACGCAGGATCAGCCCGGAGTCCGAGCGGATCCGGTCCCGCGGCACCACGAGGTGGATGCCCTTCGACGCGCGGACGTGGAACTGGCCGCGCTCGCCGGCGAGGCTCTGGGTCTCGTCGGTCCACACCCCGGTGGCGTTGATGACCTGCTTCGCGCGGACCTCGAAGCGCTCGCCGGTCTCGAGGTCCTGCACCTCGGCGCCGACGACCCGGCCGCTCTCCTTCAGTAACCCGACGACGCGGGCGCGGGTGGCGACGTGCGCCCCGTACGCCGCGGCGGTGCGGGCGACCATCATCGTGTGCCGGGCGTCGTCGACCTGGGCGTCGTAGTACTCCAGGGCGCCGACCAGGGAGTCCTTGCGCAGCGACGGGACGACGCGGCGGGCGCCGCGCCGGGTGAGGTGCCGGTGGCGCGGCAGCCCGCGCGAGCGGCCGGACAGCAGGCCGAGCGTGTCGTAGAGCGCGACGCCCGCACCGGCGTAGAAGCGCTCCCACCCGCGGTGCTTGAGCGGATAGACGAACGGCACCGGCCGCACGAGGTGCGGCGCGAGGGTCTGGATCAGCAGACCGCGTTCCTGCAACGCCTCGGCGACGAGGCGGAAGTCGAGCATCTCCAGGTAGCGCAGGCCACCGTGGATGAGCTTGCTCGAGCGGCTCGACGTGCCGGCCGCGAAGTCCCTGGCCTCGACCAGTCCGACGCGCAGGCCGCGGGTGGCGGCGTCGAGGGCGCTCCCGGCACCCACGACACCACCACCGACGACGAGAACGTCGAGCTCACCGGACGCCAGGTCGGCCAGGGCCCGCGTGCGGGCCTCCGGGGAGAGCGCGACGGATCTCATTTCACATGTCCTCTCGAAGTGCGAGTTCTCGAACCCTCAGTCGACGTCTACCCAGTCCAGGGTCCGCTGGACCGCCTTCTTCCACTGGGCGTAGCCGGTGTCTCGCTGCTCACTCGTCCACACCGGGTCCCAGTGCTTGGACTCGTTCCAGTTGGCGCGCATCTCGTCGGTGTCCTTCCAGAACCCGACGGCCAGCCCCGCGGCGTACGCCGCGCCGAGCGCCGTGGTCTCGGCCACGACCGGGCGCGACACCTGCACACCCAGCACATCGGCCTGGATCTGCATGCACAGCTCGTTGGCGGTCACGCCGCCGTCGACCTTGAGCACCTCCAGGTGCACCCCGGAGTCCTTCTCCATGGCGTCGGCCACGTCGCGACTCTGGTAGCAGATGGCCTCGAGGGTGGCCCGGGCCAGGTGCGCGTTGGTGTTGTACCGCGACAGCCCGACGATCGCGCCGCGGGCGTCGGAGCGCCAGTACGGCGCGAAGAGACCGGAGAAGGCGGGCACGAAGTACACCCCGCCGTTGTCCTCGACCTGGCGCGCCAGCTGCTCGCTCTGCGCGGCGCCCGAGATGATCCCGAGCTGGTCGCGCAGCCACTGCACCGCCGACCCGGTGACGGCGATCGAACCCTCCAGGGCGTAGACCGCGGGCTCGTCGCCGAACTTGTAGCAGACCGTCGTGAGCAGCCCGGACTCCGAGCGGACCAGCTCGGTTCCGGTGTTGAGCAGCATGAAGTTGCCGGTGCCGTAGGTGTTCTTGGCCTCGCCCG
>JAOZVV010000142.1 GCA_025869365.1 Pseudonocardia sp. | reverse complement strand
GCCGGGGACCCGGTCGAGATGGCCGCGGTCTACGACGCCGAGGGCGCGGACGAGCTGACGTTCCTGGACGTCACGGCATCCTCGGGCGGGCGCGAGACGATGGTCGACGTCGTGCGGCGCACCGCCGAGCAGGTCTTCATCCCGCTCACGGTCGGGGGCGGCATCCGCACGCCGGACGACGTGGACCGGATGCTGCGCGCGGGCGCGGACAAGGTCAGCGTCAACACCGCCGCGATCGCCCGCCCGGACCTGCTGGGGGAGATGGCCCGGCGGTTCGGCTCGCAGTGCATCGTGCTGTCCGTGGACGCGCGGCGCGTACCCACGGACGGATCGGCCGGGCCGCCGACGCCGTCGGGCTTCGAGGTCACCACGCACGGCGGCCGCACCGGCACCGGGATCGACGCCGTCGAGTGGGCGGCGCGCGGCCAGGAGCTGGGGGTCGGGGAGATCCTGCTGAACTCGATGGACGCGGACGGCACCCGCGCCGGGTTCGATCTCGAGCTGATCGAGAAGACCCGCGCCGTCGTGCAGGTCCCGGTGATCGCCAGCGGCGGCGCCGGGGCGCTGGAGCACTTCCCGCCGGCCGTGCGGGCCGGGGCGGACGCGGTGCTCGCCGCGAGCGTCTTCCACTTCGGGCAGCTGCGGATCGGCGAGGTCAAGGACGCGCTGCGCGCGGCCCACGTGGACGTTCGATGAGGGTCGAGACGTCCGCGCTGGACCCGGCGATCGCGGCCCGGCTGACCCGGAACGCGGACGGGCTGGTCTGCGCCGTCGTGCAGCAGCACGGGACCAACGAGGTCCTGATGGTCGCGTGGATGGACGACGAGGCCCTGCACCGCACCCTGACCACCGGCCGGGGCACCTACTGGTCCCGCTCCCGCGAGGAGTACTGGGTCAAGGGGGACACCTCGGGGCACGTGCAGCACGTGCGCGAGGTCCGGCTGGACTGCGACGGGGACGCGCTGCTCGTCGTCGTGGACCAGGAGGGCCCGGCCTGCCACACCGGCACCCGGACCTGCTTCGACGCGGACCGGCTCCGCTAGGCGGCCATGACCCAGCGGATGCCGCTGGTGATCCCCTGGCCCGCTGCGCGGACGACCGTGGCCTCGGCCAGGGGGAGGTAGGGGAGTCCCAGCGGGCGCCTCGCCCAGCGCGGGAGCAGCGCCACCGCAGCGGCTCCCAGCAGGGCGTAGGGCGCGCGCGCGACGAGCGGCAGCGGCGGGTTCAGCAGCAGGAACCGGGCCGTCGCGCGGGCCTCGGGCGTGCCGTCGAGCTCGGGCCGGTACCCCTCGATCTGCGCGGCGAGCTCCGCCTCGGTCTCCGGCGGGTCCAGCACCCCCAGCTCCCGGGCGATCCGCGCGGTGTCCGCCACGTAGCCGTCCCGGCCGCGCTGGTCCAGCGCGGCGGTGCCGTAGCGGCTGTGCGCGCGCAGGAAGCTGTCGATCTCGGCGATGTGGACCCACTTCAGCAGGTGCGGATCCGAGGCGGCGTAGGGCCGCCCGTCCGGCGCCGTGCCCCGGACACCGGCGTGCACGGAGCGGATCCGCTCGATCGTCGCGCGGGCCTCGGCCTCGGGACCGAACGTCGTCGAGGCGAGGAAGTAGCTGGTCCGGGCGAGCCGGCCCCACGGGTCCCCGCGGTAGCCCGAGTGGCCGGCGACCCCGGCCATCGCGAGCGGGTGCAGGGACTGCAGGAGCAGCGCCCGCAATCCGCCGACGAACATCGACGCGTCCCCGTGCACCGCCCGGATCGGCCGGTCCGGGCCGAACCAGCGGGGACCCGGCGCCTCGTGGATCCGGACGCGGCGCTGCGCCCCCTCGGCGCCGGCGACCTTCTCGAACACCCCGGCCCCGAGCCGGGCCCGCAGGCCGGACACGCCTTCCGCACGATTCACCACGTCCTCATGATGCGGTCGGGCGCGGTTCGCGGCCACCGGCGATCGCCTGCGGGCGGGTCGGCCGCTCCGCGACGGGCCGGGTGAGGGCGCCGGCGCTCAGTCGAGCGGTCCGGTGAGGTAGCGCTGGACCGTCGGGGCGATCGCCGCCACCACCTCCGCGTGCTCGGCCGAGGCCAGGGGTTCGAGCCGCAGGACGTAGCGCACCATCCCGAGCCCGAGGATCTGGGTGGCGCACAGGGCGGCGCGCTCGTCCGGGCGGTCCGGCGCCACGGCGCCGACGAACCGGTCGAGGATCACCCGGCTCACGAACTCGCGCATCATCCGCGCGGCGTCCGGGTGGGTGGCGACGCTGCGGATCATCGCGACCAGCGGGCCGCCCCCGGCCCCGTCCCAGACCTGCAGGAACATGGCGGTGATCCGCTCGCCGAGCCGCTCCGGGTCCCCGGGCAGGACCAGCGCGAGCAGCGCCTCCGGGTCCAGCGGCAGGTCCAGGGAGGCGGTGAAGAGCGCGTCCTTGCCGCCGAACCAGTGGTTGACCATGGCCGCGTCGACGCCCGCGACCTCGGCGATGCGGCGCACGGTCGCGCCCTCGTAGCCGCGTTCGGCGAACTCGGCCCTGGCCGCCGCGAGGAGGGCGTCCCGGGTGTCCGCGCCGCCGGCGCGCCTGCCCCGTCGACGGCCGCGGGGTGCGGCGTCGGCGGGCTCCGGGGGCGAGGGGCGGGTGGCGGACACGGGGTCCATCCTCGCCGATCCCGCCGCGGAGCGGGGCGGGGGAGGCGGTTCGCCGCCCGCTCGACACGTCCCCTCCGGGTCGGGCGACAATGGGCGGATGACCGCCAGCACCGCCGCACCCGTCGCCGCGCTGGGCACGGTCACCCCGAGCCGCGAGGAGTTCCGCCGCCTCGCGGAGAACCACCGCGTCATCCCCGTCGCCCGGCGCCTGCTCGCCGACGACGAGACGCCGGTCGGGGTGTACCGGAAGCTCGCCGCCCCGGGTGGGACCGCCAGACCGGGCACGTTCCTCCTCGAGTCCGCGGAGAACGGCCGCTCCTGGTCGCGATGGTCGTTCATCGGTGCCCGGTCCGCCGCCACGCTGACCACGGTCGGCGGCGAGATCCGCTGGACCGGTGAGGTGCCGGCGGGGATGCCGGCCGACGGGGACGTCCTCGACGCCCTGCGCACGGTCGTCGAGGACCTGCACAGCGAGCCGCTGCCCGGGCTGCCCCCGCTCACCGGCGGGCTCGTCGGGTACATGGGCTACGACATCGTGCGCCGGCTCGAGCGCATCGGCAGCGCGGACGCCCCGCCGGTCGACGACCTGCGGCTGCCCGAGCTCGTCATGCTGCTCGCGACGGACATCGCGGCGGTGGACCACCACGAGGGCACGGTCACGCTGCTGGCCAACGCGATCAACTGGGACGGCTCCACCGAGCGCGTCGACGAGGCCTACGACGACGCCGTCGCCCGGCTGGACCGGATGACCCGCGAGCTGTCGGCCCCCGCCGAGTCGACGCTCGCGTCGTTCACCCGCGTGACGGACCCGGAGTTCCTGCGGCGCCGCACGCCGGCCCAGCACCACGCCGCCATCGAGGTGGCGAAGGAGCAGATCCGGGCCGGCGAGGCGTTCCAGATCGTCGTGTCGCAGCGGTTCGAGATGGACTGCACGGCGGACCCGCTGGACGTCTACCGGGTCCTGCGGGCCACCAACCCCAGCCCGTACATGTACCTGCTCAACCTGGAGGACGCCTCGGGCGGCACGCCCTTCCAGATCGTCGGCTCGAGCCCGGAGGCCCTCGTCACGGTGCTCGACGGGCAGGCGACCACGCACCCCATCGCCGGCACGCGGTGGCGCGGGGAGACCGAGGAGGAGGACGAGCTGCTGGAGAAGGACCTGCGGACGGACGAGAAGGAGCGCTCCGAGCACGTCATGCTCGTCGATCTCGGCCGCAACGACCTGGGGCGCGTCTGCGAGGCCGGCACCGTCAAGGTGCGCAACTTCTTCTCGGTCGAGCGCTACAGCCACGTCATGCACCTGGTCTCGACGGTCACCGGCACGCTGCGGGCGGACCGCAACGCCGTCGACGCGGTGCTGGCCTGCTTCCCGGCGGGCACCCTGTCCGGGGCCCCCAAGGTCCGGGCCATGCAGGTGATCGACGAGCTCGAGCCGACCCGGCGCGGCCTCTACGGCGGGATCGTCGGCTACCTGGACTTCGCCGGCAACGCGGACACCGCGATCGCCATCCGGACCGCGCTGATCCGGGACGGCCGTGCCTACGTGCAGGCGGGCGGCGGGATCGTCGCGGACTCGGATCCGCAGGCCGAGGACGACGAGTGCCGGAACAAGGCGAAGGCGGTGCTGGCCGCGGTGGCCACGGCGTCCACGCTGGAGCGGCCACCGGGTGGTGCAGGGGTCGACGGGCGAGGATCGAGCTCCCGATGACCCGCCCGGGCGGGGGACGCCGGCTGGCGTCCGTCTGCCTGGGGCTGCTCGCCGGCGCCCTCGCGCTGTGGGGATCCACCAGGCTGACCTGGGCCTCCGCCGTCGTGACGACAGCGCGCGGGCCGGTCCCGGCGGATGCCGGCGGTGCAGCGCTCGCCCCGTCGCTGACCGGCGTCGCCGTCCTGGCGGTGGCCGCCGTCGCCGCGTCGGTGGCGGTCTCCGGGGTCGCCCGCCGGGTGCTCGGGGTGATCGTCGCGCTCGCGGGTGGCGCGTCGGCGTGGGTGGCGCTGGACTCGTGGCTGCACCCACCGGACGCGATGACACTGCTCCGGCTCGCCGGCGTCCCGGCCACCACCGTGCCCGTCGGGGACGTCGCGGTGGCCGGGAGCGCGGCGCCCTGGATCGGGGTGCTGGGCGGGTTCGTGGTGCTGGCCGCGGGCGTCTTCCTGGTGGTCGCGGACCGGAGCCTGCCGCGGATGGGGGCGAGGTACGCGGCCCCGGGGACGGCGAAGGCGGTGGTGGACCCGAACCGGTCGGCCTGGGACGCGCTGGACGACGGGGTGGACCCCACGGTCGACGAGGACCCGGATCCCGGGCACTCGGATATCGATCACACAGAGGTAACCCCCGGCGACGAGCGGGGACCTGGACGCGGCGAGCGGCGGAGGTCTGTTTAGCATGGGCGGAACGCCTGGTAGGCCCGAACCCGAGAGGGGAGCAGCCCCGTGGGCGAGCACGGTGAGGACGAGACAGTGAGTGGTTCCGCGAGTTCCCCGAGTGTCCTGGATTCCATCGTGGACGGCGTCCGGGAGGACCTGGCCGTCCGCGAGGCGCAGATCGACTTCGCCGGGATCAAGAAGCTGGCCGCGGCCGCCCCCCCACCGCGGGATGCGCTGGCGGCCCTGAAGGAGCCCGGGGTCGGCGTGATCGCCGAGGTGAAGCGGCGCAGCCCGTCGAAGGGTGCGCTGGCGAACATCCCGGATCCGGCGGTGCTGGCCAAGGCCTACGCCGAGAACGGCGCGCGGGTGATCAGCGTGCTCACCGAGCAGCGCCGCTTCGGCGGGTCGCTCGCGGATCTCGACGCGGTCCGTGCCGCGGTCGACGTGCCGATCCTGCGCAAGGACTTCGTCGTGACGCCGTACCAGGTGCACGAGGCCCGGGCGCACGGCGCGGACGTCGTGCTGCTGATCGTGGCGGCGCTGGAGCAGAACGTGCTGGACTCCCTGCTGGACCGCGTCGAGTCGCTCGGGATGACCGCGCTCGTCGAGGTGCACACCGAGGAGGAG
>JAOZVV010000141.1 GCA_025869365.1 Pseudonocardia sp. | reverse complement strand
CCCGCCGTGGTGCTGATGGACATCAACCTGCCCGGCATCAGCGGGATCGAGGCCACGCGCCGCATCCTGGCCGCGGAACCCGGCACCACGGTCGTCCTGCTGTCCACCTACGCCGTGGACGACCTGCCCCCGGACGCCACGGACTGCGGTGCCGTCGCCTACATCCACAAGGAGGACCTGACGCCGGCGCGGCTGCGGGATCTCGCGCTCCCGGACGACGCACCCGTGGCCTGACCCCCGCGCCGGGCCCGACCACCGCGGGCCGACCACCGCGGGGCCCGACCGCCGCCGGGGCCCGACCATCACGGGGCCCGGCCACCGCCGGGCCGGGCCTGACCTGCGCCGGTACGGGCCGTCCGGGGGGTGACGTTCGTCGCGTCGCCCGAGGACCGTCCGTCGCCGCCCGCGTCGCCGACCGGCACGCGGCGGCGGGGCGCACCGCCGTGGATTCGGGTGACAGGCGAGGACTTGTCGCCGAACGGGCGGTTCGGTCACGCTTTCGCGCCACGGACCGTGATATCGCCCGGACGGGTGGCGCGTCGTGGGGCTGTGGCATCAAACCCACTGGTGGTACCCCCGTTGGCATCCGTACCCCGGTCGTGGGTACGTTCGCTCACGACCCCGCGGCACGGCCGTGGGACAGCGTCCGCACACGTCGCGGGCGCACCGCAACGCAGAAAAGAAAGACGGAGGAGACCGTGGCCCTTCCCCAGCTGACCGAGGAACAGCGTGCTGCCGCGTTGGAGAAGGCCGCGGCCGCCCGCCGGACCCGGGCAGAGCTGAAGGACCGGCTCAAGCGCGGTGGTACGACGATCGGCGAGGTGCTGAAGCAGTCGGACACCGACGAGGTCCTGGGCAAGATGAAGGTGTCGGCGCTGCTCGAGGCCATGCCGGGTGTCGGCAAGGTGCGCGCCGCCCAGATCATGGAGCGTCTCGAGATCGCCCCGAGCCGGCGTCTCCGCGGCCTCGGGGAGCGGCAGCGTAAGGCTCTGCTCGCCGACTTCGAGGCGTGACGACGAGCGGTGGCCGGGGCGTGGCCCCGGCCCCGCCCCCGTCCCGGCGGGGCCGGCTGCTCGTGCTGGCCGGCCCGTCCGGGGTGGGCAAGAGCAAGGTGGTCGGGCGGCTCCGCGAGGTGCTGCCCGAACTCCACTTCAGCGTCTCGGCCACCACCCGGGCCATGCGCCCCGGGGAGACCGACGGCGTGGACTACCACTTCGTCACCCCGGCGGAGTTCGACGCGCTCATCGAGCGCGGCGAGCTGCTGGAGTGGGCGGAGGTGCACGGTGGCCTGCAACGCTCGGGCACGCCGCGCGAGGCCGTCGAGCGCGAGCTGGCGGCCGGGCGGCCGGTCCTGGTCGAGGTGGACCTGCAGGGCGCGCGCGAGGTCAAGCGGGTCATGCCGGAGGCCATCACGGTCTTCCTGGAGCCCCCGTCGTTCGAGGAGCTGGTGCGCCGGCTCACGAACCGGGGCACCGAGACGGCGGAGCAGCGCGAACGCCGGCTGCGCACCGCCGTCGAGGAGATGGCGGCGCGGGACGAGTTCGACGTGGCCGTCGTCAACGACGAGGTGAACGCCGCCGTCGAGCGGTTGGTAGACTTGCTGGTGGATCGCAGTGCCGACCGTGGCGTGACCGCGGGTACCTGAGAGGTACCGCCCTCACCGCCGTCGTCGTCGGCGACACGCTGCGGGACCCCGAACCCGTACTGGAGTATCGATAGTGAGCATGCCGCTGACCGGCGTGGTAGCCGGAGCAGTTCCCGAGGGCATCACGAACCCCCCCATCGACGACCTGCTGGACAAGGTCAGCTCGAAGTACGCGCTGGTGATCTACTCCGCCAAGCGCGCGCGCCAGATCAACGACTACTACTCGCAGCTCGGCGAAGGCCTGCTGGAGTACGTCGGCCCGCTGGTCGAGCCGGGCCCGCGGGAGAAGCCGCTGTCCATCGCCATGCGGGAGATCCAGGCCGGCCTGCTGGAGCACACCGAGGGCGAGCAGTAGATGCCGGCCCCCCGGGTCCTGCTGGGGGTGGCCGGAGGTATTGCGGCCTACAAGAGCGCGGAGCTGTTGCGCAGGCTCACCGAGACCGGTCATTCGGTCCGGGTCCTGCCGACGGCCTCCGCGCTCAACTTCGTCGGGGCCGCCACCTTCGAGGCGCTCTCCGGGCAGCCCGTACACGTCGGTGTGTTCAGCGACGTCCCGTCGGTGCAGCACGTGAAGCTCGGCCAGGAGGCGGACCTCGTCGTCGTCGCGCCGGCCACCGCGGACCTGATGGCCCGGCTGGCCCAGGGCCGGGCGGACGACCTGCTCACGGGCTCGCTGCTCACCGCGCGCTGCCCGGTGCTGCTCGCCCCGGCCATGCACACCGAGATGTGGGAGCACCCCGCCACCAGGGACAACGTGGCGTTGCTGCGCTCCCGCGGCGTCGTGGTGCTGGAGCCCGCGTCCGGTCGGCTCACCGGCAAGGACACCGGCCCCGGCCGGCTGCCGGACCCGGCGGAGATCGCCGAGTTCGCGCGGCTGCTCCTCGAACGCCCGGACGCGCTGCCGCGTGACCTCGCGGGCAAGCACGTGGTCGTCTCGGCCGGCGGCACCCGTGAGCCGCTGGACCCGGTCCGCTACCTGGGCAACCGGTCGTCGGGTCGGCAGGGCTACGCCCTCGCCCGCGTCGCGGCCCAGCGCGGGGCCCGGGTGACGCTCGTCGCCGGGCACACCGCCGAGCTCGCCGATCCCGCCGCCGTCGACGTGGTGAAGGTCGGGTCGGCCCTGGAGCTGCGGGACGCGATGCACACCGCCGTCGCGGACGCGGACGCGGTGGTGATGGCGGCGGCGGTCGCGGACTTCCGCCCGGTGTCGCTGGCCACCCACAAGATCAAGAAGGACGGGAACGAGCCGGAGCCGCTGCGCCTGGCCACGAACCCGGACATCCTGGTCGAGCTCGTCGAGGCCCGGAAGCCCGGCCAGCTGATCGTCGGCTTCGCGGCCGAGACCGGTGACGAGCACACGGACGCGCTCGGGTTCGGCCGGCAGAAGCTGGCCCGCAAGGGCTGCGACCTGCTCGTCGTCAACGCGGTCGGGGACGGCAAGGCCTTCGAGGTCCCGGACAACGCGGGCTGGCTGCTGGGCGCCGACGGTGCGGAGACGGAGCTGAGCAACGGCTCCAAGGCGCTCCTGGCCTCGAGGGTCTGGGACGCGGTCGTCGCGCGACTCTGACGCCCGGTCCCAGGTTCAGGAAAGCCACATTCATGTAGCCACGCTGCAGGAGAGTGGCTTTCCTGAACCCGGGCGGGAACGCGAGCGGAGGCCGCGAGGGGGACGTGCCGGTGGCACGTCCCCCTCGCTCCTTTCCTCACCCGACCGGTCCGGCGCTCGACGGGTCTCGGGGAACCCGGTGCGGCCGTGCCCGGCGGGGCGTCCTGCGGATGGTGGCCTCGTTCGGCCACCGGGCCGGTGCGTGACCGGCCCCGGGATCAGCCGCCGAGCAGGCTGCGGGCCGGGGACGAGGTCCGGGAAGCCTCGTCGCTGCCGGTGCCCTCGTCGGACGGCGTGGCCTCCTCGTCGCCGGCCCGGTTGTTCGGCGCCCGCGTCGTGGTCGTCGTCGGCTGGTCGGCGTCCTCGGTGCCGGCGCGGGCCGGAGCCGTGCTCGTGGTCGTGGGGGCGGGCGTGGTGGTCGTGGTCGTGGGCGTCCGGCGGTTCGTCCCGGTGGTGCCCTCGGTCGCGCCGTCCGCGTTCGCCTTGACGTACTTGGCGGAGGCCCAGCCGTCGAGGTTCTCGAGCTTGACGAACCCGTTCCGCTTCTCGCCGATCTGCACGGTCGTGCCGCGGTCGCAGACCGCCACGATCTCGGCGGTGGCGCTGGGCTCGGAACGGACGTTCACGTTGTCCGTGCAGGTTCCGGCGGTGGCGGCCGATGCCGTGCCGGAGAGCAGGGCCATCAGCGTGGCCGCGCCGACCGCGACCATCCCGCCGACCGCCGCGGCCGCGCGGCCAGGTCGTTGCAACGTCATCATGGGTACTACCTCCGTGGGGAACGTGAACTCTCGTCGGGCCCTCGCCGGTGTGCGGGACGTCATGGGGCCCAACGAGTCGTTCCGTTACCGATTCGCTATCAGGGAGAATGTCCACCGATGCGGTGACGTGATGCGGCGTGTCGACACGTTCGGTCACACTCGGTGACGTGCGTCGCGGGGGACCACCCGTGCTCGCCGGTGGGTCGCCGCCGTCGACTAGTCTCCTGGGGCAGCGATCAGATGGATTCGTCTCCGTGCCGTCCCGGTCGCGGGGATCCGAGAGCGGACGGAGCACTGCGTGTCGAACGTGGGTCGGCGGTTGTTCACCAGCGAGTCGGTGACCGAAGGTCACCCGGACAAGATGTGCGACGCCATCAGTGACTCCGTGCTGGACGCACTCCTGGCACAGGACCCGCGGAGCCGGGTCGCGGTGGAGACCATGGTCACCACCGGTCAGGTGCACGTCGCGGGTGAGGTGACGACGTCCGCGTACGCGGACATCCCCACCCTGGTCCGGGACAAGATCCTCGAGATCGGCTACGACTCGTCGGCCAAGGGCTTCGACGGCAACTCCTGCGGCGTGAACATCGCCATCGGCGCGCAGTCCGCGGACATCGCGCAGGGTGTCGACACGGCCTACGAGAGCCGTGTCGAGCTCAGCGAGGACGAGATCGCCCGCCAGGGCGCGGGCGACCAGGGCCTGATGTTCGGGTACGCCAACACGGACACCGCCGAGCTGATGCCGCTGCCGATCGCGCTCGCGCACCGGTTCTCCCGCCGGCTCACCGAGGTCCGCAAGAGCGGCGTCCTGCCCTACCTGCGCCCGGACGGCAAGACCCAGGTCACCATCGAGTACGACGGGGACAAGGCGGTCCGCCTGGACACCGTGGTGATCTCCTCCCAGCACGCCGCGGACGTGGACCTGGACGGCATGCTGGCGCCGGACCTGCTCGAGAAGGTCGTCAAGCCCGAGATCAACGACCTCGGCATCGACACCTCGGACCTGCGGCTGCTGGTGAACCCGACCGGACGCTTCGTCGTCGGCGGCCCGATGGGTGACGCCGGGCTGACCGGCCGCAAGATCATCGTCGACACCTACGGCGGGTTCGCCCGGCACGGCGGCGGCGCGTTCTCCGGCAAGGACCCGTCGAAGGTGGACCGCTCCGGCGCCTACGCGATGCGCTGGGTCGCCAAGACCGCGATCGCGGCCGGCCTGGCCGAGCGCATCGAGGTCCAGGTCGCCTACGCCATCGGCAAGGCGGCCCCGGTCGGCCTCTTCGTCGAGACCTTCGGCACCGAGCACGTGGACCCGGCGCGGATCCAGTCCGCCATCTCGGAGGTCTTCGACCTGCGTCCGGCCGCGATCATCCGGGACCTGGACCTGCTGCGCCCGATCTACGCGCCCACCGCGGCGTACGGGCACTTCGGCCGCACGGACATCTCGCTGCCGTGGGAGGACACCTCCCGCGCCGCGGACCTGAAGTCCGCCGCCGGCGGCTGATCACCCGTCCCGTCCCCGGCCTGCGTCCCGCCCGTCCCCGGCCTTCCCGCGAGTCGGGGTATTTCCGTCACCGAGTCGCGGGATGTCCGGCGGCCCGGTGCACGGGAGCACCCCGACTCGGTGACGGAAATAC
>JAOZVV010000140.1 GCA_025869365.1 Pseudonocardia sp. | reverse complement strand
CGAGTTCAGCCTCGACTACCGAGCGCACGCCGCTTGACAACAGCATTAGGCAGCCACCAGCCGGTCCAGCAGCTCCACGATCGCGCCGCCGATCCGCTGCAGGTCCTCGACGGGCAGGGCGGCGAGGCACACCCGGACGTCCCAGCTCGGGGCGCCGAACCCGGCGCCCGGCAGGACCACCACACCGTGCTCGCGGGCCAGGACCAGCGGGAGGTCCACGGGATCCTGCTCCGCCAGCCGGGTCGCGGCCGCCTCCCCGTGCCGGGTACGGACGACGGCGAGGAGGTCGACGAGCGCGTAGTAGAGGGTGTCCTGGCCGCCCGCCGCCGGGACGCCGAGCGGCCCGAGCAGCGCCTCGTGCCGGGTGGCGAGCTCGGACCGCAGGGACGCGACGTGCGCGGCGCCGTCCGGCATCAGGTGGGCGAGCGCGAAGAGCGTCATCTGGACCTGGTCCGGGGTGGCGAGGCCCGCGATGTTGTGCAGCGCGACCTCGCGGCTGTCCGCGACCATCCGGGCCATGAACGGCAACGCCGAGCCGTCCGCGGTGACGGAGGCGTAGCGGCGGTCCGTGGCCGCCCGGACCGCCTCGTCCCGGCCCGCGAGGATCTCGTCGAGGACCGTGTCCGCGGCGACCGCCACGAACCCGAGCCGGTTCCCGGTGGCGCCGAAGTTCTTCGAGAAGGAGTGCAGGCAGATCACGTTGCGCGGCACCTCGGCGAGCAGGCCGCGGAACCCGTCGACGAACGTCGCGTAGACCGTGTCCGCCACGATCACCAGGTCCGGGCGGTGGTCCCGGACGAGGTCCGCCAGCTCGCGGAGCCGCTCCGGGCGCATCGCCCGGGTGTCCGGGTTGCCCGGGTTGATCACGACGAACGCCTTGATCGACGGGTCCCGCAGGGCCTGGAGCACCCCCTCCTCGAACCGGTAGGCCCGGCCGTGCGCGGCGGCGATCTCGACGATCTCGAAGCCGAACTCCTCGAGGACCGGGATCTGCAGGTACGGGGTGAAGACCGGCGCGGCGACGGCGAGCCGGTCACCGGGGGAGAGCAGGCCGTTCTCGCGCAGGGACCGGAACGTGTAGGCCATCGCGGCGGCACCGCCCTCGGTGCCGAAGACGTGGAACCGACCGGCCGGCCCGGGCGCGGCGCCGGTGACCGTCACGAGGTAGCGCTCCAGGACGGCCTCGGCGTGGCACAGCATCCGGTTCGGTGCCGGGTACCCGTCCCCGAGGATCCCGCGGACCAGTTCGGTGATCAGCGCGTCCGGGTCGGCGCCGAACTCCTGGACCACCCACCCGACGGCGTCGGAGAGGAACCGCGAGCCCTCGGCGGACTCCCCGGCGAGGGCGAACGCCAGCCGGTCCGCGATGCCGGCCGCCGCCGGGGTGCGTCCCCAGTACGGGTCCCCGGCCACCGTGGAGCCGGCGGCCGTGGCCTCCGCGACGGCGAACGTGCCGAGCCGGAAGAACGCCGCCCGGGGCGTCGTCGCGATCCAGTCCGGCTGCCCGCGTCCCGCGTCGAGGACGGGCCGGCCGGATTCCCGGGCGGACGCGACGATCGCGGCCTGGCCCGCAAAGCTCCTCGACGTCGTCGGCATCCCGACCGCCTCTCCTTCTTCCGGCGAGGCTCGCCATTCCCCGGGTCGGCCGTCGGCCCCCGCGACGACTCCCGAAGATTATCGGGAAAAGATCGATAAGTGGAGAGTGTTCTCCGTGTGCGGATTCCACCGTCGGTGGATGCGTGGTGATTCCGTCATTCGGACCACGGCGTATTTCGCACGGTCCGCTATTTTCGGGTCCGTGGCCGGACCGGTTCGCGCGGGCGGGCGTGCGCGGCGCCGGACGCCCGTGCCCCGCGCCGACGGCGCGCAGCGGGTGGCGCTGCTCGCCGTCTCGTTCGGGGTGACCGTGGTGGTGACCCGGCTCTACCTGGGACTCGCCGGATACCCGCAGATCGGTGGCGGCGAGTACCACCTGGCCCACGCGCTCTGGGGCGGCCTGCTGCTGACCGTCGCCGGCGTTCTCACCCTGCTGTGGAGCAACCGGTGGGTCCAGCCGCTGACCGCGGTCCTGGTGGGGGTCGGGTCCGGGCTGTTCGTGGACGAGGTCGGCAAGTTCATCACCGCCCGCAACGACTACTTCACCCCGCTGGCCGCACCGATCATCTACGTCGCCTTCCTGGCCGTCCTGA
This sequence comes from Pseudonocardia sp., assembly GCA_025869365.1. Taxonomy (GTDB): domain Bacteria; phylum Actinomycetota; class Actinomycetes; order Mycobacteriales; family Pseudonocardiaceae; genus Pseudonocardia. The sequence goes on along the minus strand of JAOZVV010000140.1, from coordinate 30,868 downwards.
TGGTCGCGCTGCTGGCCCGGCGCGCGCGGCTGGACGATCCCCGCACCCTCGTGCACACCGTCGTGGTGCAGCTCAAGGCCCTCGCGGAGGGACCGCTCCGGCCCGCGGACCGGGCCGAGTTGCTGCAGGGCGTCGCGGAGCTGGAGGCGGCGCCGCAGGCGGAGCTCCGAGCACTCGGCGTGGGCCTGCGCCCGGTCGTGGAGGGCGCCGCCGTCGAGGAGGCACCGCCCCGCTTCGGGCGGTCCCTGGCGGCCCTGGCCCGCCTGGAGCGGACGTTGTTCCGGCGCTGGGTGCACCGGCTCGTGCTGATCGTGGGGGCGCTGGCGGTGGGCCTGTCGTCCCTGCTCGGGCTCGTGATCCTGGTGGCCCTCGGATCGGGCGACCCCGACGCGCGGATCGTGCTCGACGGGGCATCGGTGCTCGGTGACCACGCGCCGGCGTTGGTGGTGGCGTCCGCGGGGGAGGCTGCGGTCGGCATCCTCCTCCTGCTCTCCGCGGGGGCCCTGGTGCTGGGACGGGACCGGTTCGGCGTCCGGGCCGGGAAGATCGGGCTGGTTCTCGGGCTGGCGGTCGTCAACGTCGCCCTCGGCTACGTCGACGCGGAACTGGTGGTCGTCGTCGTGGTCGTCGAGCTCGCGCTGCTCGCGCTCTACCGGCGTTATCTCACCCGATTCGATCCGGCTGCGCACGCCCGGTCACGCACCCGTGATTCCCGGACCACGATGGACGGAGAGATCCCCGGTCCGCCGCGACGATCCGCGATCGGGCCCTTGCACTCGTAGAACTCGGTCGGTTAAGTTCTCCCCACTCCGCAGGAGTGATCACGGGGGGATGCGCACTCGGGGCGCCTTGTCAGGTTCAATTCCTGAGTCCTCCACCACTGTCGAGCCCGGAACCGATTCGATGCATTCGGTTCCGGGTTTCGCCACGCTGTGCTCGGACAATTCGTTCCCGCGCCGGCCCTCAACCGCGGCGGCGCAGGGCTCCGGCGAGTACGGGTGCGCCCAGGGTCGTGACGGCGATCCCGGTCCACATCGCGCCGGCGTGTGCGGTGTCGCCGACCGGGCCGGCGGCCGGGAGGAACCGGCCGAGCGCGAGCCCGGCGAGGACCGCCACGCCGAGGGCGCAGAGTCCCAGGCGGGTCCGTTCGCGGGCCGACGTCGGTCGGGCCGGCGGGCCGTGCATGCGGCGGTCCAGCCAGGGCGCGGCGGCGAGGACGAGCCCGCCCGCGACGAGGTGTTCGAGATCGGCGAGCGAGCCGAGGAACACGAACGACCCGACGACGTAGAGGGCGATCACGAGGCGGGCCCGGAGCCGCCACGGCGGCCGGAGCAGGGCGCTGATCAGCGCGATCGACGCCATGGAGCCGGCGGAGAACCCGACGTCGATCAGCGTGCCCACCGCGGCGGCCCAGTCCCAGACCTCGCGCAGGGCGAGCAGGATGCCGGCGGACAGGAGCACCGCGCCGACCTGCCCGACGACCGCGACGACGGCTGCGCGCCGCGTGCCGAGGACCCACTCCGCCGCCCCGACGAACAGGGCGAAACTCCCCGTCATGGCCAGGTAGGCCAGGGGGACGATGGCGAGGAACGGGCCGGTCAGCAGCGTCCACCACCGATCCTCGGCGAACGAGGGCAGCCCGTAGGCGACGGCCGGGTACCAGGAGGCGTCCTCCGCGGGACGCCAGAGGGCTCGGGTGGCCACCCCGACCACGAGCATGACGACGACGATGGCCGAGGTGAACGGCAGCCGTCGCACCGGCAGGGACGCCCGCCCGCCGGCGGGCGGCGCCTGGCCGGTCAGCGCTGGCTCGCGCGGGACCGGGCCTGCTGCTGCTCGAGCAGCGCGTCGTACTCGGCCCGCCATCCCGGGTCGAGCACGAGGTCCAGCCGGGCGGCCTCCTCGACGCTGAGCTCGATCGGCATGCCGAAGGTGTCGTGGAGCTCGAACAGGCCTGCCCCGCCGACCACGGCGCCGCCCGCCCCGAGCTTGCGGAGCAGCCGCAGCCCCTTGCGCATGGTGCGGGCGAAGGCCTTCTCCTCCTTCTGCAGGACGGCGATGATGGCGGCCTCGTTCTCGGCGACCTCCGGGTAGACCCCGGCGTAGGTGCGGGCCACGGTCGGCACGATGTGCTGGGCGACGCCCTCGGTCAGGCCGAGATCCAGGGCGAACCGGACCGCACGGCGCACGAGCCGGCGCATGACGTAGCCCTGGGCGTGGTTCCCGGGCCGGACGCCGTCCGCGGCGAGGAACGTCGCCGCCCGCAGGTGGTCCGTCACCACGCGCATCGCGACGGTGGCGTCCTCGTAGGACTTCCCGGAGAGCTCCTCGAGCCGCTCGACCGTGGGCCGGAGCAGGCTGATCCGGTAGACGTCCGGGCTGTCGACGGAGGCGGCCGCGATGCGTTCCAGGCCGCCGCCGAAGTCCACGTTGTGTCGCGGCAGTTCGGCGAACCCGTCCTCGGTCCTGCGGAACATCATGAAGACCGAGTTGCCGATCTCGAGGTACTGGCCGCCGTCCGAGTTCTGGTGGGGGAACCTCCCGAAGCGCGTGTCGTGCTCCACCTGGGGGAAGTGGTAGAAGATCTCGGAGTCCGGCCCGCCGGGATCCCCCACCGGCATCGCGTCCGGGCCGCCGGCGCGGCTCCACCAGTTCTTGTGCCCGTAGAAGGCGATGCGCGCGCCGCCGTTCCCGACCTCGTTGCCGTGTTCCTCGGTGCCCAGGTCGATCGAGTCGGAACTGATCCCCTTCTCGATGAAGAGCCGCTTCCAGATCGCCGCACTCTCGTCGTCCCGCGGAATGCCGCGTTCCGGGTCGCCGATGAACGCGCTGACATAGATGCGGTCCGGTTCCAGCCCGACGACATCGGTGAGGAAGTGCCACACCAACGGGATCTGCTCGGCCTTGGAGTAGTCCCCGAGGCTCCAGTTGCCGAGCATCTCGAAGAACGTGGTGTGCCGGTTGTCCCCGACATCGTCCATGTCCTGCGCGCGCAGACAGGGCTGGACGTCGCACAGGCGGGTGCCGTCCGGATGGTCGGCACCGAGGAGATAGGGGAGCAGTGGTTGCATACCGCTACCGGTGAACAACGTCGTGGGATCGTCCCGGAGAACCAACGGGGAACGGGTTATGAGGACGTGTCCGCGTTCGACCAGCAGATCGACGAAGGCCTGCCTGACCTCGTGTGCATCCACGGAACGGACCCTGCCATCCCGGCGCCCTTCCGTATAGCACGAATTCTCCTGGACCCTCCGACGCCACCCTTCCGATTCGCGGTCGCCGAGTTCGACACCAGGATGGTCCGACCGGGTCGCGGACCACTGTGGTGTCGAACTCGGCGACGTCTCACCCGTCCCCGACGGCGCGGCTCACCGCACTGCGGCGAAGGCCTCGTCCGTGCGGGTCAGGACGTCGTCGATGTCGGCGTCGGTGTGCGCCGCGGAGAGGAACCAGTTGTGCCAGGGGTGCAGGTACACCCCGCGCTCGACGGCGGCCTCGGCCCAGGCGGTGACCAGGCGGAAGTCCTCGTCCCCGGCGAAGGAGAGCATCGGCATCTGCACCGGGCCCGTCTGCCGGATCTCGAACCCGTGCGCCACGGCCTGCCGGGCGAGGCCGTCGCGCAGCCGGGCCCCGGTGCGGGCCATGTCCGGCAGCGCGGTGCCCTTCCGCAGCTCGGTCAGGGTCGCGAACCCGGCGGCGAGCGGCACCGCGGCGTACCAGAACGACCCCGTCACGTAGATCGAGCGGGTGGCATCGCGCAGGCCGTCGATCCCGGTGACGGCGCCGAGCGCCTGCCCGTTGGCGATGGCCTTGGACCAGGCGGTCAGGTCCGGGCGGACGCCGAGGGGCTCCCAGCTGCCCCCGAGGTCGAGGCGGAACCCGCAGCGGACGTCGTCGAGGATCAGGACGGCGCCGGTCCGGTCCGCGAGCGCACGAAGCCCGCGGGCGAAGGCCGGGTCCGCCAGCTCCTGGTCCCGCTTGATGTCGTGGCGCATCGGGCAGACCAGGATCGCCGCGAGGTCGTCGCCCGCCTCGGCGGCGGCGGCCTCGGCGGAGGCCAGGTCGTTGTACTCGTAGTGCACGAGATGGGCCTGGTCCTCGTCCGTGACGCCGGCGCCGCGCAGCGAGCACCAGGGCACGGCACCGTGGTAGGCGCCGTTCGCGACGAGGATCTTGCGTTTCCCGGTGGCGGCGCGTGCGGTGGTGACGCAGGTCGTCGTGGCGTCGGAGCCGTTCTTGCAGAACATCGCCCAGTCCGCGGACGGGATCGTGTCCACGAGCAGCTCGGCGAAGTCGACGGCGACAGGGCTGGTGCCGTCCAGGCAGTCCCCGCGCCCGAGCTGCTCGACCACCGCCGCGGTCACGCCGGGGTGGCGGTGGCCGAGGACGACCGGGCCCCAGCCGCACATCAGGTCGAGGTAGTCCCGGCCGTCGGCGTCGGTGACCCGGCACCCGTCGCCCGAGACCATGAACTGCGGGTGCGCCGTGGAGAACGCGGCGACGTTCATGTGCCCGTACATCCCGCCGGGGATGACGGCGCGGGCCCGGTCGCGCAGCGCGAGCTCGCGCTCGCCGAGTGTGGGTGTCACGGCGGTCATGAGGAGGTCCCCCTGCTGGTGGCGAGCAGCTCGCGGGCGACGTCGGCGATGCCGGGCCCGTCGAGCCGGTAGTGGGCGTAGAGCGCGGCGGGCGGGCCGACGGGCACGTGCTCGTCCGGCACGCCGTGGCGGCGGAACGGGACGGCGATCCCGGCGTCGGACAGGCATTCGGCGACCGCGGAGCCCAGGCCGCCCGTCACGTTCGCCTCCTCGACGGTGAGGACCGCGCCGGTGCTGCGGGCGGCGTCCAGGACGGCGTCGCGGTCGAGCGGCGAGACGGTCCACATGTCCAGCACGCGGGCCTCGATCCCGTCGGCGGCCAGCGCCTCCGCGGCCTGCAGCGCCGGGTGCACCTCCGAGCCGGTGGTGACGATCGTGAGGTCCGCGCCGTCCCGGACGGTCTCCGCGCGGCCGAGCACGAGATCGGGGACCTCGCCGTAGACCTCGGGATCGCGCCCGCGGCCGAGCCGGATGTACATCGCGCCCGGGTGCTCCAGGGCGAGGCGCAGCACCGCGCGGAGGTGCTGGGCGTCCGTCGCGCACACCACCGTGAGGTCCGCGATGCTGCGCATCATCGCGAGGTCCTCCAGGCTGTGGTGGCTGGTGCCGTAGAAGCCCATGGACATGCCGGAGTGGTGCCCGACGACCCGGACCGGCATGTTCGGGTAGGCGCAGTCCGTCCGGATCTGCTCCGCGCCGAGCAGCGCGGCGAACGCCCCGAAGGTCGCCGCGAACGGGATGTAGCCGCAGGACGCCATGCCCGCCGCCATCGTGATCATGTTCTTCTCGGCGATGCCGGCGTTGACGAACCGCTGCGGGTGCCGGGCGGCGAAGTCCGTCGCCCTGTTCGAGCGGCCGAGGTCCGCGGTCAGCACGACGATGCGGGGGTCCTGGTCCGCGAGGTCCGCCAGCTCCTCGCCGAAGACGAACGCGGGGATCGCGCGGGTGTCCGTGCCGTCGACGGACCGGGCGTCCCGCAACCCGACGGACGCGGTGCCGTTGAAGATCTCCGACTGGTCCTGCGTATCCGTGCTCATCGGCTCTCCCGGGGGGCGAGGCCGGCGGCGAGCTCGGCCATCACGTCGTCGTAGTCGACGCCGGCGAGGTTGCCGACGTGCCAGTCCGGGCTCAGCTCCATGCGCGCGCTGCCGCGGCCCTTGACCGTGTCCGCGACGACCAGCTGCGGCCGCCCGGTGGCCGAGTGCGGGAGCCCGGCGAAGACGTCGAGCAGCGCGCCGACGTCGTGCCCGTCCACCCGGCGGGTGTCCCAGCCGAACGCGGCGAAGCGCTCGTCGATCGGCTCGGTGGCCATGACGTCGCGCACGAACCCGTCGATCCCGAGCTGGTTGGCGTCGACGACGGCGACGAGGTTCCCGAGGCCGTAGTGGCTCGCGGCCATCGCCGCCTCCCACACCTGCCCCTCGGCCAGCTCGGCGTCCCCGAGCAGGCAGTACGTGCGGGAGTCCAGGCCGGACAGCCGCCCGGCCAGCGCCATGCCGACACAGATCGACAGCCCGTGGCCCAGCGAGCCGGAGGAGAAGTCGACGCCCGGGATCCGCTTCATGTCCGGGTGGTCGCCGAACGCGCTGCCGAGGCGGGTGTAGGTGTCCAGCTCGGCCGGGTCGAAGAAACCGAGGTCCGCCAGCACCGGGTACAGGCCGATCGCGGCGTGTCCCTTGCTCATCACGAACCGGTCCCGCTCGGGGCCGTCCGGCCGGGCCGGGTCCAGCCGCAGCTGCGCGTAGTAGAGGACGGCGAGGAGCTCGGCGCAGGAGAACACCGCGCTGTAGTGACCGGCGCCGGCGATCCGCGTGAGACGGACCGTCTCGGTGCGGACGAACCTGGCCCGGTCGCGGAGGTGGGCGAGCTGCTGCTCCCGGGTGGGGGCTGCGGTAGGGGTGGACACTGCTGCTCCTTGCCTAGTGCTGGGTTGCCGCGGGCGGCAGGATCGGACCCGGGTCGTCCCGGAAGCGGTCGAGGACGTTGCCGGTGACCCGGGCGGTGTCGTTGTCCCCGCCGCGGTGGCTCATGGCGGTGGACCAGGCGATCGAGCCGACGGAGAAGACCGCGCCGCCGCCGGGCCGCCCGAGTAGGACGACGTCCGCGCGGACCTTGGGATCGAGGCCGGGCGGGGGAGCGGCGTAGGACAGGTCCGCCTCCTCCGGCACGAGGGCGATCTTCGACGAGTGGCCGACGGACGAGGCCAGGACGACGGCGTCCGCGGGCGTGCCGAGCCGGACGTCCGCACGGTCGAGCTCGTCACCCGCCGCCCCGCCCAGCCCCGGGCCCTCGTCCCCGAACACCTCGCCGACCCCGGCCTCGACCCCGTCGAACACCCAGGACACGCAGGGGTCCGCGCTCACCTCGCTGCGCGCGTACCCGGAGCCCTTGTCGAAGCCCTGCGCGGTGAACCCGACGCCGACCAGCACGTTCGGGGCGCGCCCGCGCATCCGCCACAGGCCGCCGTGCTCCCCGGTCGCGGAGAGGTGCTCCTCGCCGGGATCGGACACCCAGGTGGCCACGCCCGCGTGGCCGCGGCGGATCTCCACGGCGTCCGGGTGGCCGGGGTGGCGGGCGGTGACCTGGTAGAAGCCGTTGCCGCCCAGGTACATCAGCCGCCCGCCCGCGTTCGTGTGGGCGAGGTAGGAGTCGAGCATCCCGGCGGAGCAGTACTCGGGGTGCCCGCCGGTGAGCACGACGCGGTAGTGCGAGAGCAGGTCCGTGCCGTGGCGCTCCACCTCGTCGTCGGTGACGACCGCGTAGCGCTCGCCCCGGCCGTCGAGCCAGTCCAGCAGCAGGAGGTCCTGCGCGAAGTGCCGGAAGCCGCGGGTGGTGGGAGTGAAGTAGTCCGGCCGGATGTTGACGATCGGGCGCAGCCGGGTCGAGTAGGCGACGCCGGTGCCGTCGGAGTGGACGTCGTAGAGGGAACGCCCGAACTCCGGGTGCTCGGCCAGCCAGTGGTCCCGGGGGTCGACGCCGCGCCGCTCGCCGTAGAGGACCAGGCGCTCGGCCTCGTACTCGGAGTACGTGCGCCAGTTCGCGTAGGCGAGGTAGGTCCAGGTCGGCAGCACGACGAGGACCGGCGCGTCGTGCACGGGGTCGTCGCGCACCGGGGGGGTGACGACGAACGGGATCCGGTCCAGGTCGTCCCCCGCGCGGATCGCGAGGGCGTAGACGCCGCTGGGCAGTTCCTCCGGCACGGTCCAGGTGAGGTCCGTGTCCCAGCCCGCGTCCGCGAGGTCGTCGTCGTGCAGGTGCAGCGCGTCGAACTCGGCGGGTGCGCGGCGGAAGTCCGTCTCGGCGCCGGACCTGATCGGGCCGGGCCCGCCGGGGGGCGGCAGGGTCCTCCCGTCCGCGCCGGGGGTGCGCCCGCGGCGGTGCGGGCCGCGCGTCCCGGACGGTTCCGCCGCGAGGTCGAGCACGCAGGTCGTCGCGGGGTCGAGGAGGTCGAGCGGGTCCGCGCCGGCCGCCAGCGCCGCCGTCGCGGACTCCGGCCAGGCGATCGCGGAGACGACCGGGCGGGCCACACCCCCGTTGAAGGTGTGGCCGAGGCCGGGCAGCGCGGTGCCGTCGGCGCCCACCCGGACCTGCCCGCCCTCGATCCGGAGCCGCGCGGTGACGGCCGCCGTCGAGACCGACGGACGGCCGGGACGGTGCAGCGTGAGCCGCACGGCGCCGGAGCCGTCGACCGTCGCGGCGGCATGTGCCCACTGCCGTTCGGCCGGGGCGGCGTCGATGCGGGCCAGCTCCCGGTCGCCGTCCCGCAGGACCAGGCCGGACGCCGAGACGGCGAGCACGAGCGTTCCCACGGACAGCAGCGGCCGCGCATCCGGGCCCGGCAGGGTCGGGCGGAACCACACCGCGAGCCCGACGGCGTCCAGCGCGGTGCCCGGGCCCGCCTCCGCGAACGAGGCCTCGACGGACGAACCGGACGTCGTGACCTGGACCCGGCCCGGGAGCGTGGCCGGGAGGTCGGCCGCGACGGGCTCCTCCACCAGCGGCGTCCCGTGCCGCTCCGAGCCGCCCCGGCGCAGCCGGACGATCGAAGGCCGGTAGGCGGCGTGGTCGGAGCTGATCCGGAAGGCGACCGGGTCCCCGGCCCGGACGGAGAGCCGGTCGGCGTAGCCGACGAGCCTCACCGGTTGACCCAGCTCGTCCAGCGCTTGGTGGCCTCGTCGAGGTTCTGGGACCACCACTGGTTGTCCCGGACCACGGTCGTGCCCCGGGACTGCGGGCCGTCGACGAACTCGGCGATCTTCGGGTCGCTCGACGGGGCTGCCGCGGAGTTCGCGGGCCCGTACGGCAGCCGGTTCGCGATCGCCTCCTGGTTCTTCGTCCCGACCAGGCTGTTGATCAGCGCGTACGCCTCCTCCTGGTGCGGGGCGCCCTTCACGATGGTGAGCGTGTCGAAGTAGCGCAGCGGCTGGTTCCACGCGACGGCGAGCGGGGCGCCGCCGGCCAGCGCGTCGTAGGCGCGCCCGGGCCAGGCGAGCATCATGTCGACCTCGCCGGACTGCAGGGCCTGTGTCTGCTGCGCGCCGGTGTCGAAGAAGCGCAGCGACGGCCGGACCTTCTCGAGCTTCGCGAACGCCCGGTCGTAGTCCAGCGGGTAGAGCTGGTCCCCGGGGACCCCGTCCGCGAGCAGCGCGGTCTCCATCCCGGCGTCCTTGGCGTAGTTCATGATCCCGCGCTTGCCGGGGAAGCGCTCGGTGTCGTAGAAGTCAGCCCAGCTCGTGGGCGGGTTCGCCCCGTACTTCGTCGTGTTGTAGACCAGCAGGAACGAGGAGTTGATCATCGGCACGCCGCACTCGGACGTCTGCGATCGATCCAGGGCAGCGGTGTCGATGCGGCTGTAGTCGATCTTCTCGAAGAGCGTGCCGCACTTGCCCATCGCCGTGTACGGCGTGGAGTAGAAGACGTCCCAGGTGGGCTGGCCGGCCTGCACCATGGCCGTCAGCTTGGCCTCGTTGTTCGGGGTCTCCTCGGCCACCGTGATGCCGTCGGCGGCGAGGTCCGCGTACGAGTTCTGCTTGAAGATCTCGGCGAGGGCGCCGCCGGTGTTCGCGAAGACCACGGACCGCTCGCCCCCGGCGGCGGAGTCGCCGACCGGGCCGAAACACGCCGTCGCGGTCAGGGCGAGAAGGCCGGCGAGCGCCGACCACCGCACCGCAGCTCTGTTGAGTCGCACGGTATCCACCTTCGAGGGAAAGGGCCGACAGGGATTCGCAGATTTCGCTATGTGAAACGCGCTCCGGAATGGTGAAAGCATGTCCAGACCCGGCGCCGTCCGTCAAGCCCGGAACCGACCGGCGGATCGGCGCGTTTCGACGCTGTTAACGCTGGTTGACGGGCTTGACACGAGGCCAGGGGGACGCCACGGTGGCATTTCACTTGATGAAACGCGTATCGAATTGTGAGAGGTGCATGCCGTGCCGTTCCCGTCGTCGACCCAGCGGGGTCGGTCATGGCCGTGACCTCCGATACCTCCGCACCACCTGCCCGTACCGGTGCTCCGGGGCGGGTCCCGCCGCCCCGCACGTCCCCGCGCCGCGTCGCCGTCCGCGGGGTGGCGCTGCTCGCGGTCCCGGCCGTCGTGGTGCTCGTGGTGTTCTTCGTGGTGCCCGCGCTGCGCCTGTTGTGGCTCTCGGTGACCTCGCCCGAGCCCGGCCTCGGGAACTACGCCGCCCTGGTCACGGACGACGTCGCCGTCACGGTCGTGCTGCGGACGCTGGGCATGGCCGCCATGGTCACGGTGGTCTGCCTGCTCGTCGCCTACCCGTACGCCTACCTGATGTCGCTGGTGTCCGGACGGTGGCGCGGGCTGCTCCTGGCGGTGGTGCTGATCCCGTTCTGGACCTCGCTGATGGCCCGCACCTTCGCCTGGGTGGTCCTGTTGCAGGACAACGGCATCGTCAACCGCGCCCTGGACACGGTGGGCCTCGGGCCGGTCCGGCTGCTGGGCACGACCGCGGGGGTCACGCTGGCGATGGCGCAGGTGATGCTGCCGTTCATGGTGCTGCCCGTCTACACGACCCTGCGCGGGATCGACCGCCGCCTCGTCGACGCCGCGCTCTCGCTCGGCGCCCGTCCGGTGGTCGCGTTCCTGCGGGTCTACCTTCCGCTCTCCTTCCCGGGGGTCGCGGCGGGCGCGACGCTGGTGATGGTGCTGTCGCTGGGCTTCTACGTGACGCCGTCGCTCGTCGGCTCCCCCCAGCAGTCGATGCTCGCCCAGTTCATCGCCGTGCAGGTCAACCAGCTGGTCAACTTCGGCGGCGCGGGCGCCCTCGCGGTCGCACTGCTCGTGGTCACACTCGTGCTGGTGGGCGGGGTGCAACTGCTGACCCGGACGAAGGGCAGCCGCCGCGCCACGGGTGCCGGGGTGGCCGGGGGTGCGCTCGTATGAGGTCCGCACGCACACTCCGGCGGGGGCTCGCCGTCTTCGGCGTCCTGGTCGGGCTCTGGCTCGTGGTGCCGACCCTGATCGTGGTGCCGATCAGCTTCTCGGGCGAGGACAGCTTCGCGTTCCCGCCGAGCTCGTGGAGCCTGCGGCACTACACCACGTTCTTCACCGAGTCGTCCTGGCTGACGTCCCTGCTGGTGTCCCTGCAGCTGGCGCTGATCGTCACGGTGGTCGCGACGGTGCTGGGCACCATGGCCGCGTTCGCGCTGGCCCGGACGTCCTTCGTGGGCAAGGGGACGGTCGACGGGCTGTTCCTGGCCCCGCTGATCGTGCCCGGAATCGTGGTCGCCGTCGCGATGTACGCGGCCTTCCTCGGCTGGGGCCTGGTCGGGACCCCGGTGGGCTTCGTCGCCGCGCACTCCGTGCTCGCGCTCCCGTTCGTCACCGTCAACGTGACGGCGGCCCTCGCCGGCTTCGACCGGACGCTGGAGCGGGCCGCGGCCGGCCTCGGCGCGTCGTCCTTCACGACGTTCCGCTCGGTCACGTTCCCGCTGATCCGCCCGGGCATCCTCGCGGGCGCACTGTTCGCGTTCGTGACCTCCTTCGACGAGGTCGTCGTCTCGCTGTTCATCCAGTCCCCGAACCTGCAGACCCTGCCGGTCCGCATGTTCAACTCCGTCACCAACGAGGTCGACCCCACGATCGCGGCGGCCTCGACCGTCGTGCTGGTCATCTCCACCGCCCTGCTCGGCCTCGCCAGCATCTCCCGGAGGAACCGCCGCCATGCCTGAGACCCCGAACGCGCCGGGAGCCCCGGCCGGAGCGAGCATCGAGGCCGAGGCCCTGACGAAGGTCTACAAGGGCTCGGCCCTGCCCGCGGTCGACGCCGTCGACCTGACCATCCACGCCGGCGAGTTCATGACCCTGCTCGGCCCGAGCGGGTCCGGGAAGACCACGACGCTGAACATGATCGCGGGCTTCGAGGAGGTCACCTCCGGGCGCATCCTGCTCGACGGCGACGACATCGCCCGGCTCCCGCCCTACCGGCGCAACCTGGGCATGGTCTTCCAGAACTACGCGCTGTTCCCGCACATGACCGCCGCGGAGAACATCGCCTTCCCGCTGCGGCAGCGCAAGGTGGGCAGGCCCGAGATCGACCGCCGGGTCCGGGAGGCCCTGGAGCTGGTGCACCTCGGCGAGCACGCGGACCGGATGCCGACGCAGCTCTCCGGCGGCCAGCAGCAGCGGGTCGCCCTGGCCCGGGCCGTCGTCTTCGCCCCGCGGGCCCTGCTGCTCGACGAGCCGCTCGGCGCGCTGGACAAGAAGCTGCGCGAGTCCCTGCAGCTGGAGATCGCCCGGCTGCACACCGAGCTGGGCATCACCTTCGTGTTCGTGACCCACGACCAGGAGGAGGCCCTCGCGCTCTCGGACCGGATCGCGGTGTTCCGGGACGGCCGGATCGAGCAGGTCGGCACCCCGGCGGAGCTGTACGAACGCCCCGTCTCGCGGTTCGTCGCGACCTTCCTCGGGGACTCCAACGTCTTCGCCGGCACCGTCCGGGACGGCCGGCTGGACACCGGCTGGTGCTCGCTGACCACCGGGACGGCGGGCGCCTCGGCGGCGGGCACGGGGCCGGCGGCGCTCGTCGTCCGGCCGGAGAACCTGCGCCTCGGGGTGGCGGCGGACCCCGGCGCCAACACGCTCTCCGCGACCGTCACCGACGTGGTGTACCAGGGGGCGTTCCGCCGCGTCCTCGTGCGTTTCGACGGCGGCGGCGCGGGCCAGGTCCGGGACACCGCGGGAACGGGCGGCGCGGTCGCGGCCGGGGACCGGGTCGAGGTCGGCTGGGCCGCCGAGGCCGGTGTGCTCGTCCCGGACGACGAGCCGGCCGCGACGCCGGAGCCCGAACCGGCGGCCGCCCGATGACCCCCGGGCTCGCGGCGGCGCGGGCGCAGGTGGCGGAGTGCGGCCGCCGCATGACCGCCGACGGCCTGGTGCTCGGGACCGCGGGCAACGTCAGCGTGCGGGCCGGTGACCTGGTCGCCGTCTCGCCGTCCGGCATGGCCTACGACCGCATCGGGCCGGAGGACGTCTGTGTGGTGGACCTGGCGGGCAACCGGGTCGACGGCCCGCACGCGCCGTCCACGGAGACGCCGTTGCACCTGGACGTCTACGCCACGACGGACGCCGGCGCGGTCGTGCACCACCACGGCCTGCACAGCGCGGCCGTCTCCACCGTCCTCGACGAGCTGCCGCCGCTGCACTACTACACGATGCAGCTGGGCGGGCCCGTGCGCGTCGCCCGCTACGCCACCTACGGGACACCCGAGCTGGCCCGCTCGGTGCACGCGGCGCTGGTGGACCGCACCGCCGCGCTCATGGCGAACCACGGCGCCGTCGCGTACGGACAGACCCTGGACTCCGCCTACGACCGGGCCCGGCTCCTCGAATGGCTCTGCGCCCTGCACGTCACGGCGTCCGGGCTCGGCTCGCCGCGGGTGCTGTCCGCGGCCGAGCTCGACGACGTCGTCCGGCGGGGCTCCGGAAGCGGCACCGGACGTGCCGGGGGGCCCACGTGAAGGTCGTCTGCCTGGGCGCGCACATCCTCGACGTCCTCGGCCGGCCGGTGCCGGACATCCCCGCGGGACAGGGCCGCCGGGTGCTCGAGGAGATCCGGCTGACCGCGGCCGGCACGGCCGGCGGCACCGCGGTGGACCTGGCGAAGCTCGGCGCGGAGGTGACCAGCATCGGCCCGGTCGGCGACGACACCGTCGGGGACTTCCTGCTCACCCTGCTCGGGCGGCACGGCGTCGACGCCACGCACATGGCCCGCCGGCCCGGGCTGGCCACACCCGCCACGATCCTGCCGATCCGGCCGAACGGGGAGCGGCCCGCCCTCCATGCGCCCGGCGCGATGGCCACCCTGACGGCCGCGGACGTCGACCGGCGGCTGGTCGGGAAGGCGGACGTGCTGCACGTCGGCGGCCCGGACGTGTTGGGGGACTTCACCGCCGCTGCGCTGCCGGACCTGCTGCGGTTCGCCCGGGACAACGGCACGCTCGTCACGATGGACCTGCTCAGCGTCGGCCGTCCCGAGCTCGTCGAGCTGCTCCGGCCGTCCTGGGCGCACACGGACCTGCTCATGCCGAACGACGACCAGCTCCGCGGGCTCACCGGGATCTCCGACCTCGAGGCCGCCGCCCGGGCGGTGCGGGAGCACGGCGTCGGCACCGTCGTGGTGACGACCGGGGCGGAAGGCTGCCTGATCGTCACCGGCGCCGGCGCGGAGCGGATCCCGGCCCTCGACGTCCCGGTGGTCGACACGACGGGCTGCGGGGACGCGTTCAGCGCCGGTGTCGTGATCGGCCACGGCCTGGGTTGGTCGCTCCCGGACTCGGCCCGGCTCGGCACCGCCGCGGCGGCGCTCGTCGCGCAGGGCCTCGGGTCCGATGCGGGCATCGTCGATCTCGCATCGACGCTCGCCTTCCGGGCGGAACGGGCCGGCGAGGGGCCGGGAGCGACCACCGGTGTCGCGTAGCGTGATCAATCCAGCAGGAGCCGCCCCGGTCGCGGCCGGGCGTTCGGGAAGGGGAACCGTGCCGGAGAAGGCCGCGGGGACGGGTGAGCCCGTGCGGGTGCTGGTCAAGGCGATGGCGGTGCTGGAGCTGCTCGCCGAGGCGGCCGACGAGCTGAGCCTCGGGGACATCGCGGCGCGCCTGGAGCTGAACAAGAGCACCTGCCACCGCATCCTGACGACCCTGGCCGCGGGGGACTTCGTGGAGCGGCCCTCGCCGGGCTCCTACCGGCTGGGCGTCGGGGCGTTCCGGATCGGCAGCGCGATGGCGCGTCGGCTGAGCGTGCACGAGCGGGTCCTCCCGGCCATGCGGGTGCTCTACCGGGAGACCGGGGAGACGGTGTTCCTGCTGGTGCCCCGCGGTCAGGAGGCGGTGTGCGTCGAGCGGCTCGACGGCCGCTACGCGTCCACCCACACGCTGCGGGTCGGCGGTTCCCTGCCGTTGCACCTGGGTGCCGGGCCGCGCCTGCTGCTCGCGGCGCTACCGGACGACCAGGTGGAGGGCTACCTCGCCGGTCCTCTGCAGGTGCGCACCTCGCCCACCCAGATGACGGCGGACGAGCTGCGCGAACAGGTCCGGCTGATCCGCCGCGACGGGTACGCGACCAGCCACGACGACGTCGAGCTGGGGGTCAAGGCGCTCAGCGTCCCGGTCCGGGACCATCTCGGGGACGTCGTCGCGGCCCTGAGCCTGAGCGGTCTCGCCGCCCACCTGCCGGAGTCCGAACAGGACCGCCATCTGGGGCTGATGCGCTCCGCGGCGGCGCAGGCGTCGCGGGCGATGGGGCTGCGCTCGGCAGCCGAGGGTTCGTGATCACCCGGCCGGGACGAGGGCGGTTCCGGGCCGGATCCGCGCTCGACGATCGCGGACGGGCGCGACCGGCGATCTAGGTCGTCGCCGGCCGCCACCCCAGGGCCGGCCCGAGGTGGGTGGCCATGTCGGTGAGGATCTGCAGGTAGTCCTCCGGCGCGAAGCTGAACGGCAGGGCGAAGACCACCTCCCGCACCTCGCGGAACCCCGCGTGGGCGTAGAGCTCCTCGGCGATCCGGGCCGACGGGCCCACGATGTCCCGGGCGAACAGCATCCGGGCCGGGCCCTGCGGCTCGGCCGTCCGCGGCGTGCGGGCGTCCGCGTAGGCCTGGTACTTCGCCTTCTGCTCGGCGGACGCGCTGTCCGTGGGGATGACGACGAGCCCCTGGGACACCCGGGCGGCCGCCCCGCCCGGATGGGCCTCCCGGAAGGCGGCGATGTGGGCGGCCTGGATCTCGGCGAACGTCCCCGGCCCTTCGGCCCGGACGACGCTGCTGGTCAGGAGGTTCATGCCGTGCTCGCCCGCGCGCCGGGCCGAGCTTAGGCTGGCGGCGCCGTACCACATCCGGCTGCGCAGGCCGGGGGAGTGCGGCTGCACGATGTCCGAGAACACCTCGATCCCCTCGGTGCCGTGGAAGTCCGTGGCCGGCTTGCCCTCGACGTGCCGCAGCAGCCGGGAGACGCGTTCGTGGCTGAAGTCCTCGACGTCGGCGGTGTCCGGGTAGAGCGCGTCCCGGACGTCCGCGTAGTGCATCGGCGGCCCGACGCTGATGCCGGGGTTGAGCCGGCCGCCGGACAGGACGTCGACGGTCGCGAGGTCCTCGGCGAGGCGGAGCGGGTTCTCCCAGCCCAGCGGGATGACGGCGGTGCCCAGCTCGATCCGCCGGGTGCGCTGCGTCGCCGCGGCCAGCACCGCGACCGGGGAGGAGATGCCGTACTGCAGGTGCCGGTGGCGGAACCAGGCGGAGTCGAATCCGAGCCGCTCACCGAGCTCGACGACCTGCAGCGTCGTCTCGTGCCCCGGCCCGGGATCGTCTCCGTCGAACGAGCCGATGGTGAGGAAGCCGAGCTTCCCGAGCGGTTCGGACGGCGTGGGCATGCGTGCTCCTTCGATCAGGTCCGGTCATTGTCGCCGGTCACCGGTGTGCCCCGCCGCCGCCGGGGGACTTCAGGCCCGCCCCGCACAGCGGCACCACGACGCTGCCCGCGGTGAGCAGCGGTGCCGCGGCGGCCCACGTCGGGCGGGTGTCGTGGGTACCGTCCGCGGCGGCCCGCACCGCCGCCCAGCACACCGCGGACGTCGGCTCGACGAAGAGCCCCTCGGCCGCCAGCTCGGCGCGGGCGGCGGCGGTCTGCCCGTCCGTCACGGAGACGATCGTGCCGCCGGACCCGCGGACCGCGGCCAGCACCTGCGCGCCCCGCGGCGGGGCGGTGATGGCGATGCCCTCGGCGATCGTGGGCCCGCCCGGCACGGGGGAGGGGGCCGTCGCGCCGTCGGCCATGGCGCGCTCGAGCGGCGAGCAGGGGGCGGCCTGGACGGCGACGAGGCGCGGCACGCGCTCCGCGAGACCGGCCGCGACGAGCTCGTGGAACGCGAGGTGACAGCCCAGCACCATCGTCCCGTTGCCCACCGGGACGACCACGGTGTCCGGCAGCCGCCCGCCGGACTGCTCCCAGATCTCGTAGCCGTAGGTCTTCACGCCGTGCAGGAAGTAGGGGTGGAACACGTGGCTGGCGTAGAGGACCCCGGGCTCGCCCGCCCGTGCGACCGCGGCGGCGGAGGTGTCCGCGCGGGAACCGGGGACCAGGGTCACCGTCGCCCCGTGCGCGCGCATCTGGGCGAGCTTGGCCGGTGACGTCGAGGCGGGCACGAGGACCTCGCACGGCACGCCCGCGCGGGCGAGGTAGGCCGCCGCCGCGGTCCCCGCGTTCCCGCTGCTGTCCACCATGGCCGCGCGGACCCCGAGCCGGGCGGCCAGCGTCGCGAGCACCACCGCACCCCGGTCCTTGAACGACAGCGTGGGCATCAGCAGGTCCAGCTTGAGCCGGACGTGGTCCAGGGCGCGCGAGGGCACCAGCGGGGACATCCCCTCGCCGAGGGTGACGCCCGGGTCCGCCGCAACCGGCAGGACGTCCTGGTAGCGCCACAGGGAGGACGGGCGGCCCGCGAGCGCGTCCGTCCGGAGCACGGGCCGGAAGTCCGCGACGTCCAGCACACCGCCGCAGCGGCACCGCCAGGCCAGGGTGTCGACGCCGTAGGTCTCGCCGCAGGAGGCGCAGGCCAGGTCCGGCAGTCCGGTCCCGCCGTCGGAGGTGCTCATCGTGTCCTCGGGGTCGAAGGAGCGGTCCGGGGGGCTCCCCCGCGGGCCGGTGGATCCGGGGTGCGGATCAGGGAAGCAGCCGGCACAGCGCCTCGAGCGCGCCGGACCAGGCGCTCGGCGAGGGCGTCGCGTAGCCGACGACCAGCGCGTCCCGGTCCGCGGGCGCGTCGGGATGGCGGAACCGCGCCAGGCCGTGGACCGCCAGGTCCTGCCAGGCCGCGCCCTGTGCGACCGCGCTCTCGTCCCCGGCCGGCAGCTCGACCAGGACGTGCAGTCCCGCGTTCATCCCGGTGACGCGGGCGAGCGGCGAGTCCCGGGCCAGCGCCTCGACGAGCTGGTCGCGCCGGCGGCGGTAGCGGGCCCGCATCGTGCGGACGTGCCGGTCGTAGACGCCCGAGGTGATCAGCTCCGCGAGGGTCAGCTGGTCCGTGACCCCGGTGGTCCAGTCGATCTCCCCCTTCTCGCGGGCGACGTCCGCGGCGAGGGCCGGCGGCAGCACCGCCCATCCGAGCCGCAGTCCGGGCGCGAGGGACTTGCTCGTCGTCCCGAGGTAGCAGACCTGGTCCGGCGCGAGGCCCTGCACGGCGCCGACGGGATGCCGGTCGTAGCGGAACTCGCCGTCGTAGTCGTCCTCCAGGACGAGGCCGCCGGTCCGCCGGGCCCACCGGACGGCGGCCGCGCGCCGGTCCGGGTGCAGCGCGACGCCCGTCGGGAACTGGTGCGACGGGGTCAGCAGCACCGCCCCGACGTCCGGCATCGCGTCGAGGGCGGCCACGTCGGCGCCGTCCGCGTCGACGGGCAGCGGCACGGTCCGCAGCCCGGCCTCGACCAGCAGCCGCCGGTGGATCTCCAGCCCGTAGGCCTCGACGGCCACGGTGCCCGTCCCGCGGCGCGTCAGGGCCCGGGCGAGCAGGGTGATCCCGTGGCCGACGCCCGAGGTCACGACGACCTGTTCGGGCCGGGCGCGCACGCCCCGGGCCCGGGCCAGGTAGCCGGCCAGGGCCTCCCGCAGCTCCGCCCGCCCGGCCGGGGCGCCCGAGCCGAACGCGTCGTCCGGGGCGCGGCCCAGCGCCCGGCGGGCGGCGCGCAGCCACTGCGCCCGGGGGAACGCGGAGAGATCGGGCCGGCCGGGCCGGAGGTCGTGGCGCGGCCCCCGGGTGGCGGCGGGTCGCGGCCCCGGCGGCAGCGCCGCGGCCTTCTCGGGAGCCCGCTCGGCCACCCGTGTGCCGGCCCCCTGCCGTGCGGTGAGCCACCCCTCGGCGACGAGCTCCGAGTACGCCTGCGCGACGGTGTTGCGCGCGATCCCGAGGTCCGCCCCCAGGGACCTGCTCGAGGGCAGCCGGGACCCCGGCGCGAGCCGCCCGGTGCGGACGGCGTCCCGGAGCGCACCGATCAGCGAGACCCGCAGGCCCGGTCCGGACAGCGTCCCGAGATCGAGGTGCAGGTCTGCTCCGGGGACCGCGGAGGACGGCAGAGTGGCCCACGAATCCGTCACGAAAGTGGACCATACCCGTGTGCCACTGGAGTCGTACGGTCGAGCACATGACCACCACCGACAGCACCGCACCCGACGTCGTCGGGACCCGGGCCCCCGCCCACACCCCGCGCCTGGACCTGGCGGGCGCCGCGCCCGAGGTCTACAAGGCGATGGTCCGCTTCGACTCCGCGGCCCGGAAGGGCCTCGACCGGACGCTGCACGAGCTCGTGAACATCCGGGCGTCGCAGATCAACCACTGCGCGTTCTGCATCGACATGCACACCAAGGACGCCCTGGCCGCGGGGGAGTCGGTCGAGCGCATCGTGCAGCTGCCGGCCTGGGAGGAGTCCCGGCACTTCTACACCCCGCGGGAGCTCGCGGCGATCGAGCTGACCGAGGCCGTGACGGTGCTGACGGACGGCTTCGTGCCCGACGAGGTCTGGGACCGCGTCTCCCCGCACTTCGACACCGAGGAGCTCGCCCACCTCGTCGCGGCGATCGCGGCGATCAACTCCTGGAACCGGTTCGCCGTCACCGCCCGCTTCGTCCCCGGCAGCTACCGCGCGAGCTGAGGATTACCTGCGCTCCCCGCGCTGTTGCACGGGGCAGCAACGGAAGGGAGACCGCAGTGAGTGATCCGCAGAAGGCGATCCTGGCCGGTGGGTGTTTCTGGGGCATGCAGGACCTCATCCGCAAGCGTCCTGGCGTCCTGTCCACCCGCGTCGGCTACACCGGCGGGGACACGCCGAACGCGACGTACCGCAACCACGGCTCGCACGCCGAGGCGATCGAGATCGTGTTCGACCCGGCCGCGACGAGCTACCGGGAGCTGCTGGAGTTCTTCTTCCAGATCCACGACCCGACCACGAGGAACCGGCAGGGCAACGACATCGGCGCGTCCTACCGGTCCGCGATCTACTACACGGACGACGAGCAGCGCGCCGTCGCCGTGGACACGATCGCGGACGTCGAGGCGTCCGGCCTGTGGCCGGGCGAGGTCGTCACCGAGGTCGAGCCCGCGGGTGCGTTCTGGGAGGCCGAGCCGGAGCACCAGGACTACCTGGAGCGCATCCCCTACGGCTACACCTGCCACTTCCCCCGCGCGGACTGGGTGCTGCCCCGCCGCACGGAGGACGCCACGCGCTGACGGACACCCGACGGCCACGGCGCGGACGTCCCGACCCGTTCGCGCCGTCGCCCGACCGGGTGTCCGGGGCATGTCGCTCCCGCTTCGGGATCGATTCCGCTCCTACGGTACGGGCTTCGCCACGTCCGTCATGGAGGTCGTCTTGCTCGCGCGCACCCCGCTCTTCGGTGGAAAGAACCGGATCACGTTCCGCCTCGCCGACGGCGAGGCGGAAGGCCCGGTGAGCGTGGTCGGTGACTTCAACTCGTGGGAGCCCGGGAAGCACGAGCTGATCACCCGGCGCAACGGCAGCCGCAGCGTCTCGGTCGTGCTGGCCCCGGGGGAGCACCGCTTCCGCTATCTCGCCAGCAACGGCGTCTGGCTGGACGACGAGTCCGCGGACGCCGTGGACGCCCACGGGAGCGTCGTCCGGGTGGCCCCGCGCTGAACGACCCCGCGCTGAACGACCCCGGGCCGCCCGACCCCGGGCCGCCCGACCCCGGACACGGAACCGGCCCGGTCACCGAGGTGACCGGGCCGGAGCCGTACCCGTGGGGGCTCTACTCGAACGGGCCGTTCTTGATCAGCCCGCCGGCCGGGCCCTCGACGAGACGGGGATCGAGCTGGGGGAACTCGGTCTCCACGCCGTCGGCGCCGCTGGGACCGTTCCCGTCCGCAGCGTCCGCGAACTGGTCGAGGAGCTGGTCGGTGGTGGCCAGGCCGGCGGAGAGGCCCTGCAGCGGGCTCTGCGGCTCCGTCTCGGCGGCGTGGGCGGCACCCGCACCGACGAGGGGCAGCACGAGCGCCCCGGCGGCCAGGGTGATCAGCTTCCGTACGTGCATGGTTCTTCCTTCGGTCGGGAGGGGGAGCGGCGGGGACGCCGTCACATCTTGTCGGCGCCGGCCTTGATCGCCTCGCGGATGCGGTTGTAGGTGCCGCACCGGCAGATGTTGCGGATCTCCTCGATCGCCTCGTCGTCGACGTCGCGGCCCTCGGCCTGGCACTGCCGGACCTTCGCGACCGCGGCCATGATCTGGCCGGGCTGGCAGTACCCGCACTGCGGCACGTCCCGGTCGATCCAGGCCTGCTGCATCGGGTGCAGCTCGTCGTCCCCGCCCCCGCTGGTGGCGGCGAGACCCTCGATGGTGGTGACCTCGTCGTCCTTCTTGATGTCGCAGACCTTCACGGAGCAGGGGTTGAAGGCCTTGCCGTTGATGTGGCTGGTGCAGGCCTTGCAGACGTTGATCCCGCAGCCGTACTTGGGGCCGGTGACGCCGAGCAGGTCCCGGATCACCCAGAGGAGGCGGACGTCGTCGTCGGTGTCGACAGTGACGGACTCGCCGTTGAGCTTGAAGGTTTGCTGGGGCATGTCACGCTCCTCAGTAGGTGTAGTCGAGGCCGTCGGTCGGCGACTCGGGGATCGGCGGCACGAGCGGCTTGGGCTCGAAGGGCAGCGGGTCGTGGTGGTTGATCGGGAACTCCGTGGGCACCTTCCCGACGGCCCGCGCGTACGCGTTCGCGACGGCCGCGCAGGTCGCGGCCACGGCGGCCTCGCCCGCTCCGCCCGGCTCGTCGGCCCCGGAGTCGACGATGATGATGTTCAGCTCCGGCGGGGTGTTCCACTGCCGCGTGTAGAAGTAGTTGTCCCAGCTGGCCTCGACGAAGTGGCCGTCGGTCAGGTGCAGGCTGGACGTGAGGATCAGGGCGATGGCGTCGTTGATCCCGCCCATCATCTGCGCCTCGAGGCCGCGCGGGTTGATCACCAGGCCGGCGTCGATGGCGAAGGTCACCTTGGTGACCCGCGGGCCGGTCACGCCCTCGCGGATCTTCCGGTTCACCGTGTCCTGCCGGCAGTCGATCTCGACCAGGGCGGCGGTCACACCCTTGTACTCGTGGTGCACGCCGAGGCCCTGCGCGGTGCCCTTCTTCATCGACCGGCCCCACCGGCCGTCCTTGGCGACGGCGTCGAGCACCCCGCGGATCCTGTCGCTGCGGGCGAACTGGCGGCGGAACTCGTACGCGTCCTGGCCGAGCTTGGCGGCGAGCTGGTCCGTGACGACCTCGCGCGCGGTGGTCACGTCCGGCGAGTAGACGTTGCGCATCGAGGCGGTGTTGAACCGCATGTCCACCTCGTTGAGCAGCCGGGTGGACACCCCGTAGTTGTAGGGGTTCGCCTGGGTCAGCTCGAAGATCGTCTCGGCGAAGGTCAGGTTGCCGCCGGGCGCCTTCGCCCCCGCGGCGGTGATCGCGTCGCCGAGGCCGTGGGTGAAGTCCGTGGAGACGCTGGTGTGGCGCTGCTCGAAGGACAGCACCGAGTCCTTGGTGACCGACGCCCGGACCCGGGAGGTGGCCATCGGGTGCACGCGGCCCTGGCGGGAGTCGTCGGCGCGGGTCCACATCAGCTTGACCGGCTTGCCCATGACCTGGGAGACCTCGGCGGCCTCGAGCGCCGCGTCGAAGAACAGCTTGCGGCCGAACGACCCGCCGCCCTGGACCACGTGCACGGTGACGGCGTTCTGCGCCAGGCCGAGCTTCTTCGCGATCGCGGCCTGCGCGGTGACCGGGTTCTTCATCGGCCCCCAGATCTCCGCGCTGCCGCCGCGGACGTCGGCGATCGCCGTGTTGGGCTCGAGCGAGCTGTTCGACTTGAACCAGAACGTGAACGACGTCTCGATGGTCTCGACCACGCCCGGCGGCACGACCAGCGGGAGCTCGGCGGACTTGAGCTTCGCGAGGACCGACTCGTCGTCCTCGCCGGCGACGGTGCCGCGGTTCCACTGAACCGCCAGTGCGCGCACGCCGTCGATGGCCTGGCCGAAGGTCTTCGCCCGGACCGCGACGCCGGTGGAGACGACCTCCACGTCCGTGATGCCGGGCATGTTCCGGACCTCGTCGAGGTTCTCGACGTCGTCCGGGGTCCCGTTGAGGTCCGGGGCCCGGCAGATCACGGTCGGCAGCGCGTTCGGGATCTGCAGGTCGGCGACGAAGCTCTTGCGCCCGGTGACGATGTCCCGCGCGTCCGTCTTGTTCTGGGACTTCCCGATGACGGTGAAGTCCTCGCGCGGCTTGAGGACGACCTCGACCTGCTTGTCCACCGCGCTCGCGGCGGGACCGGTCAGTTCCCCGATGCCGATGGAGTTGCCCAGGGTGTCGGTGATCAGACCCTGGCGCGAGGTCAGCGTGCGGACGTCCTGCTGCAGCAGCTGGCTCGCGGCGTCGAGCAGGCGCATCTGGGCGAGCGCGGCGGCGACCCGGATCGGCGTGTAGGTCGTGAACGTGGTGGACGACCCGCCGGTGATCTGGTTGAACAGCAGCTCCGGCCGGGCGTCGGCGAGGGTGACGTGGACCTGGCCGACGTCGAGCCCCATCTCCTCGGCGATGATCATCTGCGTCGAGGTGATGATGCCCTGCCCGTTGTCCGAGCGGGGCAGCGCGAACGAGACGGTGCCGTCCGGGTTGACCTCGATGCGGATCAGGTTGGCGGTGGGCCGCATCGAGTCCCGGAGGAGATCGAGCAGGTCGTAGGCCTCGGGAGGCTGCGGGGCACTCGGGATCGGAGCCGCGTAGGCCTCGGGGGATCCCCAGATCGACTGCCGGCCGAGCTCGGCGGCGACGACGAGGGTGGGGGCGGCGACCAGGAACCCGAGGAACTTGCGACGGCTGACGTCGGTGCGTCCGAATCCGGACCTCTGCTCGCCATCCGGTCGGCGGGCAGTATCGGACGCGCGGTGAGTGGGCATCTTCGTCCTCTCCGACATCCCGGAGAGGCCACGAAGGGGGAGCGAGGCGTACCGGGTCTGTGTGGCCGGTACAACGGGATCGACGTGCGACAGTGACGTCGTTCGGATCTTTGGGACTGTCGCACGTGAAACGGGCCGATCCGGCTACGGGCGGACAACCTGCAGGTGAACAGTACAATGGTGAGGCTCGCCTAACTCGCAGGCTCCCTTCTTCATGGCGAAAAGAGCCGCATCTGCGGATTCGCGACCCGGGGGGATACCACCCGATCAGGTGACTACGGGGCCGTTCCGCCTCTCGGCATCCTCGGCCGTGACGGTCGGTGTGGGTCAGTCCGCGGTGGCGCGTTTCCCGGTCTGCACCCAGGCGATCCCGGCGACGACCGCCACCGTCGCCCCGGCCGCGGCCACCCCGGCGGCGACCTTCGCGGCGTGCCGGGCCCGGGCCCCGATCCGTCGGCGCAGCCTCTGCAGGCCCTCGTCGAGCTGCTCGAGACTCTCCGACAGCTCGTTCCGGGCCTCGGCGACCTGCTCGTCGCGGCCGTCCTGGAGCGCCCGGACCCGGGCGCGGAGCTCCCGGGCCGAGAGGCGGGTGCCGTCGACGACGGGCCGCTGGTCCGCGGGGCCCTCGTTCCTCGCCGTGTCCATCCGAGTCTCCCTGCGTCCGACCGGCCCGACCTGATGTCCATTCAACCCTCGTGAACCGGTCGATGGACCACCCAAAATGGCAGGAAAGCCACCTTCCCGCCAGGAACCGGCGGAGGGTGGCCTTCCTGCAACGGGGGCGGGAGGGGATCAGGCGCGGGCGAGGGCCCCCTGCTCCTGCTCGGAGGTCTCGTAGAGGTCCCGGCGGTAGCGTTCCTTGATCGTGAACACGGCGACGAAGGTGATCGCGGCCGTCGCGATGATGTAGAGCGAGACGGACCACGCGGTCCCCGTCGCGGCGAGCAGCGCGGTCATGATGAACGGCGCCAGCCCGCCCGCGAAGACGGACGCGAACTGGTAGCCGAGCGAGGCGCCCGAGTAGCGGATGTCCGCGGGGAACATCTCGGCGTAGAGGGCGGCCTGCGGCCCGTACATCGTCGCGTGGATCGTGAAGCCGATCAGCAGCGCGAGCAGCACCAGCGGGATCGAGCCGGTGTCGATCAGCCAGAACATCGGGAAGGCGAAGGCGGCCATCAGCACCGTGCCGGTGAGGTAGAGCCGCTTGCGGGTGCCCATCCGGTCCGTCAGCGCCCCGAAGAACGGCATCGTCACGACCTGGGTGGCCCCGGCGATCATCACGCACACCAGGATCTCGGTGCGGGTCAGCCCGGCGTGCTTCGTGCCGTAGTCCAGCATCCCGCTGATCAGGATGTAGAAGGTCGCGTTGACGACGAAGAACGCGCCCGCGGCCTGCAGGATCTGCCGCCAGTACAGCCGGATGGCCTCCGCGAGCGGTGCCTTGCGCAGCCCGGCCTCCTGCTTCGACTCCGCGGTCCGCTTCTGCATCTCGCGGAACACCGGGGTGTCCTCGATCTTGAGCTGCACGTAGATGCCGATGACCACCAGCACCAGCCCGGACAGGAACGGGATGCGCCAGCCGTAGCTCGCGAACGCCTCGTCGCCCATGTTCGCCGTCAGCAGCAGGAAGAACAGGTTGCCGGCGACGGCCCCGAAGATCGACCCGGTCTGGATCAGGCTGCCGTAGAACCCGCGCCTCTCCACCGGTGCGTGCTCGGTGAGCAGGAGCGCCGCGCCGCCCCACTGCGCACCGACGCCGAGGCCCTGCACCAGCCGGGCGACGACCAGCAGGATCGGGGCCCAGGCGCCGATCGCCGCGTAGTTCGGCAGGATGCCGATCGCGAACGTGGCGAGCCCCATGATCAGCATCGCGGCGACCAGCGGAGGCTTGCGGCCGAACCGGTCCCCGACGTGCCCGGCGATGATCCCGCCGAGGGGGCGCGCGAAGAACCCGACGGCGAACGTCGCGAACGAGGCCAGCGTGCCGGCGACCGGGCTCGCGGCGGGGAAGAACTGCTTGCCGAGGACGAGCGCGGCGGCGGTGGCGTAGATCAGGAAGTCGAACCACTCGAGTGCCGTCGCGAAGACCGCGGCCGCCGCGAGCCTGCCCATCCTCTTCGGTGCCGTACCTGTCCCGGCGGGGGAACTGCTGTGGTCCATGGGTGTCCTACCTCCGGTGCCGCATCGGCGCGGTACGAACGATCGTTCTTAACGTAAGGGGACGCGCGGACGAGCACAAGGTGCAGATTTCAGGAGGAGTCTCGCCTTGACGCGGTGCGACGAGGGGTGATTCAGTGCTGGACAAGAACGGTCGTTCGTGTCGGCTCCCGGGCAGCGGGACCACGGCGTCCGGCACCGCGACGACGCGAGGGAGCGGCGAGTGAGCACCGAGCAGGTTCTCCGCCCGGGAACCGGGCAGGACCCCGGAGCCGGCAGGCACTTCGAGGACTTCGCGGTGGGGCAGCGGTTCACCAGCGCGTACCGCCCCGTCACCGCGGCGGACCTGGCGGACTTCACCCGGATCAGCGGGGACGACCATCCGCTGCACGCCGGCCCGGACGGCATCCTCCAGGGACCGTTCGGCGTCGCGATCGCGATGGGCCTGCTGCAGTCCCTCGGCCTGCACGGCCCGGCGGTCCTCGGCCTGCTGGACACCCACTGGTCCTACCGCCACCCGCTGCGCGTCGGGGACGAGGTCCGGCTCGAGCTGGTGATCATCCGCTGCCGGCGGACCCGCCGCGGGGACCGGGGGGTCGTCACCCGGCACATGACCCTCGTCGGCCGCGACGGCACGGTGGTCCAGGAGGGCACGACGTCCGCGATGGTCGCAGCGCGCAACGCCGGTCCCGATCCCGTCGCCCCCGATCCCGTCCACAGGGCGTTCGGCACCGTGTCCTGGGGCGAGGCGCTCGTGGAGCGGCTCGCGCCGGGATTCGCCGAGTCCCTCGCCACCTGGGACGGGACGATCGGGCTGCGCGCGGGCGAGCACGAGGTGCACCTGCGGATCTACCGCGGTCGGGTGATCGAGGTGTCCCGGCGCGCGGCGACCGGGGCCACCTTCACCGTCGAGGCGGACGAGCTGACCTGGCTCGAGCTCGTCACGGCACCCGCGAACGAGTTCACCCGGTTCGCGATGACCGGGCGCTTCGGCACCCGGGGCGACGGTTACGAGTACCTGCGGCTGACGGCGGCGCTGCACCTGCTCGTCGACGCCGCCCGTGACCTCGGGACACAGCACCCGGCAGGAGAGCGGGCATGAGGGCGGACTACCTGGAGATCGGCGGCGCGCTCGCGTTCGTCGAGCAGCACGGGCCCGAGGACGGGATCCCGCTGCTGTGCCTGCACACCGCCGGGCAGAGCGGGGTGCAGTGGCGTGGGTGCAGCGCCGGGCTCGCGGAGCGCGGGTACCGGGTCGTCGTCCCGGACCTCCCCGGACACGGCCGCTCCGAGCCCGCCCGCGGGGGGCCGGTCACGGACCTCGGGACCTACGCGCAGTGGTGCCTGGAACTGGTCGAGGCGCTCGGCCTGCAGCGCCCGTACGTCGCGGGCTGCTCGATCGGCGGCAAGATCACCCTGGATCTGGCCTGCCGGGCGTCGGACCGGCTCGCGGGCGTCGTCGCGATGGCGGCGGACGCGTGGACGGGCGGGCGGCCCGGCGAGCGCGGGCTGCGCCGTGAGCTCTCCGACGTCGCCGCGGCCAGCCGCACGGACCGCACCTACCTGGGCACCCTCGCCGTCGTGGGGCGGTCCGTGCCGCGGGAGCGGGCGGAGCTGATCGCCACGATGCACCGCCGCGAGGACCCGGCGGTCTCCACGTCGGACCTGATCGGCTGGACCACCCACGACCTGCGGGACGCGCTCGCCGGCGTCACCTGCCCGGCGCACCTGGTCGTCGGCGCCGACGACCTGTGGCTGGACGCGGAGGCGGTCCGCTGGGCCGCCGGCCGGATCCCGGGTGCGCGCTGCACGGTGCTCAGCGGGATCGGGCACTATCCGATGGAGGAGATCGAGGGCTTCGCCGCGGTGCTCGACGGCTGGTTGCGCGCACTGGCCGGAACCTCCGCCCCACAACCCGAGGAGGTCGCCGCCCCATGACCGACGCACCCGCTGTCGCGCCGCATCCGGTGTCGGCGTTCCCGCCGCCCGGGGAGTCCCCGCGGGATCTGCCCGATCTCCTCGGCCGCCTCGCGCGCCGGGACCCGGACGCCGTCGTCGTGCTGGACAAGGCACCGGACGGGAGCACCGTCCCGGTGACCCGCGGCGAGCTGTGGCGGCGCACCGCCGCCCTCACCGAGCAGCTCCGGGACGTCCGGGCCGGGGACTGCGTGGCGGTCTGGCTGCCGAACTGGAGCGACGCCCTGGCCTGGCAGTTCGCCGTCGCGGCCCGCGGCGCGCGCGTGATCGGCATCAACACGCGCTACAACGTCGAGGAGGTCGCGCACGTCCTGGACCGGGCCCGCCCGACGCTCCTCGCACTCGCCCACGACTTCCACGGGCTGGACCTGCTGGGCCGCCTGCGCGACGCGGTCGCCAAGGCCGCCGCGCCCGCTCCGGCCGTCGCCGTGATCGCGGGGCCGGGCCGCGGGGCACCCGATCCCGCGCCGTACGACGTCGGCGGCGGATCCTGGGTGCCGGACCTCACCGGTGCGGCCACAGGCCGGGTCCCGGAGCTCCCCGCGTCCGATCCGGACAGCCTCGTCGTCGCGTTCACGACGTCGGGCTCCACCGGGATGCCGAAGCTCGCCGCGCACAAGGCCACCGGGGTGCTCACCCACGCCGTCGCGGACGCGGCGACCATCGGGATCCGGGACGGCGAGCACGTGCTCTGCGCCCTGCCGCTCTCCGGCGTCTTCGGCTACAACACGGCGATGGCCGCCCTGGCCGCCGGCGCGGTCTGCGTCTTCCACCCGGCCTTCGCCGCGGACGCGGTGCTCGACGACATGGCCGCGCTCGGCGTGACGCACGTCGTCGGCGGGGACGACCTGGTCCTGCGCCTCGCCGAGGCCTGGACGGCCCGCCCGCGGGACCTGTCCGCCTGGCGCTGGTGGGGCGCCGCGGACTTCCAGGGCCGTTCCCGCGAGCTCGCGGCGTGGGCCCGGGACTCCTTCGGCACCTCGACGACCGGGGTCTACGGCTCGTCCGAGCTGTTCGCGCTCACCTCGTTCTGGCCGCCGGACGAACCCGCGCCCGGCCGCTGGACCGGCGGCGGGCGGGTCGTCCACCCGGGTATCTCGGTGCGGGTCGCGGACCCGGTGAGCGAGGAGCCGCTGCCGCCCGGGCAGGAGGGCGAGCTGCAGTTCCGTGGGCCGAACGTCGTCGACGCCTACCTCGGGGACGAGGCCGCGGCCGCGCGCGCCTTCACCGCGGACGGCTGGTTCCACTCCGGTGACCTCGGCACGATCGTGGACGAGGGCGTGTTCGCCTACGTCTGCCGGATGGGCGACGCGCTGCGGCTGCGGGGGTTCCTCGTGGACCCGTCGGAGATCGAGATGCGGCTCGCCGCGCACCCGGACGTGCACACCGCGAAGGTCGTCGGGATCACCGGGCCGGACGGCGGGACCGTCGCCGTCGGGTTCGCCGTGCCCGAGGAGGGCCGCAGCCCCACGCCGGAGGTGCTGCGCACCTGGTGCGCGGACGGGCTCGCCCGGTTCAAGGTGCCGGACACCGTGCACGTCATCGACGAGATGCCCACGACGTCCGGGACGAACGGCCGCAAGATCCGCGCCGCGACCCTGCGGGAGTGGGCGGCGCAGCGGGCCTGAGGGCAGCGGGCCCGACCGCTACCGTTCCTGCCACTCCGCGGTCTCGCGGCCCAGGCCGACCGCGTGGGTCAGCCGCAGGGTGGTGCTGAGCCACAGCAGGATGTCGTGCAGGCGGAGCCGGGTGGGCCGGGCGTCCCCGAGGACGTCCGCCACGGTCCGCTCGAACGCCGCGAAGGCGCCGGAGTTGGCGCGGAGCTCGCGGTGGATCACCGCCTGCACCCCGCTGTCCCCCTCCTCGACGTGGGGGAGCAGCGCCCGCCGGGTGCTCGGCGTGACGTGCGGGACGAGTGCGGGGCGGCGATGGTGCAGCACGGCCCACACGTGTGCCGGGTTCGTGCCGGCGGTCCGGGTGATCTCCCGTAGCGCGGCGCCGACCGTCCCGGGCTCGCCGAGGACGGACAGCTCGTCGTCCGACAGCTCCCAGAAGGCCCGCCCGGCCGCCCGCTCCTCCGCCGCGTCGGCGATCGGCCGGGCCCGTTCCAGGGCCTTCCGCGCGTCCTCCCACTCCTCGCGGTCCAGCCGCCCGTGCAGCATCTCGCCGACCAGGACGTCGGGGTCCCCGGGCGGGCCCGGCGGCTGCGTGTCGAAGCGGGACCAGCCGAACGCGGGCAGCTCCACCCAGCGCCCGCGGGGGAAGTCCGGCGAGCGGAACCGCATCGGGCGCCGGCCCCGGGCGTAGCCGAGCAGGGCGGCGAGCGCGGTGTCCGCGGTGATCGGGCCGGGCCCGGCGCTGGGCAGGTGCAGCTCCCACGTCTCCTGTCCGGTCACGCGTACATCATGGCCGCAGCGGCCGCGTCCCGCCGCACTCCGGTCCGCACCGCGAGCGGGACCGAACGTGTGCCGGACGGTCACCGGCGGGCGGGGGTGAGGGGCCACCCCCGCGACCAGGACGACGCCGCCCGTCACCGCCGGGAGCAGCCTGATCGGGCCGGCGTGGTCGAGGGTGTGGTCGTCGCGGTCCGTCGATCCCGCAGGCGGGGCGCGGGGGGGGGGGGGGCGGGCGGCGGCCCCCGCACCCCCCCCCGGCGGGGGGGCCGGGGGAGCGCCGGGCGCGGGCCC
>JAOZVV010000139.1 GCA_025869365.1 Pseudonocardia sp. | reverse complement strand
GCGGACCCCGCGCATCGCTGGCTGCGCGGGGTGCCGCGGGCCACCGGCCCCGGCGCGCGGCGGGCGGGCCCGCCGGCCTGACGGCCCGCGAGCGGGAGGTGCTCGTCCTGCTCGCCCGCGCCGCGTCCACCCGGCAGATCGCCCGTGCGCTGGGCATCGCCCCGAAGACCGCGGGCAACCACATCGAGCGGATCTACTCGAAGATCGGGGCCAGCACACGCGCGGCGGCGGCCCTGTTCGCGATGCAGCACGGCCTGCTGTCCACGCTGGAGCCGGTCGAGCCCTGACCGGCGCGGGTGTCCGGGACTGGGGAGAACTC
The DNA here is from genome assembly GCA_025869365.1 of Pseudonocardia sp. Taxonomy (GTDB): domain Bacteria; phylum Actinomycetota; class Actinomycetes; order Mycobacteriales; family Pseudonocardiaceae; genus Pseudonocardia. The sequence continues at coordinate 5,366 of JAOZVV010000139.1, read as the reverse complement.
CTCACGACACGCGGGTGTCGCGCTCCTAGCGTCGTCGGTACCGGTCCGGCGGAGGTGGGACCGGACCCGACGAGGAGGCACTCATGAGCGGCAAGGCAGTGATCAACCTGACGACCGGCCTGGAGGATCCCGAGCGGGTCACCGTCGCGTTCCTGACGGCGGTGGCGGCGGCGGAGTCCGGCAGGCCGACGATGATGTTCCTGACCAAGGAGGCCGTGCGGCTCGCGGTCCCGGGCGTCGCGGTGGCGACGGCGTGCGAGGGCTGTCCGCCGCTCACCGAGCTGCTGGACCGCTACGAGACGGCCGGCGGGCGCTACCTCGTGTGCCCGATCTGCGTGCACGCGAAGAAGCTCGACGCCACGTTCATCGCCGGTGCGGAGATGGGCGGGACGGTGCCGCTGTGGGAATGGATCGGGGACGGCGCCACGACGTTCAGCTTCTGAGCCTCACCGGGGGGGGAGGCGGCCACCCGGACCCGCTCGGACTCGCCCTCGGACAGGAACGACGCGACCTGCCGGCCCTCCTCGGCGACGGCGGCGCGGTCCGCCCGGGAGAAGCGACGCAGTGGCGCGACCACCACGACCCCGGCCTCGACGGTCCAGGTCCCCGCGACGCGGCCGTCGAGGAGCACAGCCCGATCGCCGTTCACCGACAGCCCGCGGTGCGCGGTGTCGATGATGCGGCTGCGGTCGTCGTAGCCGAGGATCGCGTTGTCGAAGGCCGGGAGGAACCGGACCGGAGCGGGGGTGTCCGGGTCCGGGCGGGGCGCGTCCGGGAGATCGAGCAGCTCGCGGCCGCGCTCGTCCCGGAAGGACACCAGCTCGTCCCGGACCGCGGCCACGGCCGCGGGCAGCCCCGCCAGGCCGGACCAGGCGCGCAGGTCCGCCGTGGCCGCTGGACCGAACGCCGCGAGATAGCGGCGGACCAGCTCCTCCCCCACCGGATCGGTGCCGGCGGCGGCCGGCGGATCGACCTCCCGGCCCAGCCACGACGCGACGAGCGCGTTCTGCACCCCGGCCGTCGCCCGCCACACCCCACGGGGCGGGAGCTGCACCATCGGGACCAGGGCGGCCACCGCCGCCTCACCCAGGATCCGCGGACCCGGGCCGGGCCATCGCCCGGCGAGCACGCGGCCGAGCTCGCCCATCGCGCGCGGCGTGCCGTCGGACATCACCTCCACCGCCGCGCTCGCGAGCTCCTCGAGGTCGATCCCCTCGAGCTCGCCGCGGTACACCCCGAGCATCCGCTGGCGCAGCATCGCGTCGTGCCGCGCGCGCCAGGCCAGCGCGTCGGCGGCGGTGACCAGGTGGACCGTGCGGCGCATGAGGTGGGTCCGCACCACCTGCCGGTCGACGAGCAGGTCCGACAGGGTCGCCGGGTCGAACCCGCGCAGCCGGGACCACAGCCCGACGAAGGGTTCCTGCGGCTCCTGGGCCTGTAGCCCGCCGAGGTGCGCCACGGCGTCGAGCACCTCGATGTCCGCCCTTTCCAGCAGGAACTGCCGGGCGAGCGTCGCGCGGCCCAGGGCCCGGGCGGAGAGGGTCACCATGTCCCGATCATGCCCGGATCACGACGCCGCGTACGCGACCGCGACGTCCAGGACCCAGGTGACGCCGAACCGGTCCGTGAGCATCCCGTAGAGGGGCGCCCACCGCGACGGCTCCAACGGCACCTTGATCGCCGCACCGTCGGTGAGCTTCGCCCACAGCGCGGCGATCTCCCCGGCGTCGTCCCCGCGGACCGAGAGGAAGAACGGGTCGTCGCCCCGGCTCCACGGGCGGGCGGCGGGCACGTCGAAGGCCATGACCCGGAACCCGTTCGGGGCGGTGACCTGCCCCCACACGACCTGGTCCGCCTCGGCGGGATCCGGCACGTCCCCCATCTGCGCGTAGGTGATGACGACGAGCTCGCCGTCGAAGACGGAGCGGTAGAACTCGAGGGCCTCCCGGGCGTCGCCGCGGAAGTTCAGGTGGGTGGTGCTGGTGACTGTCATGGGAACGACCCTGGCGGAGGAAGAGGTCAGCTTCTGGCCTCTTCCTGCGGCAGTATCCGAGGTGTGTTCGAGACCTCGGCCCGGCTGCTCTCGCTGCTGTCGCTGCTCCAGGCCCGACGGGACTGGCCCGGGCAGGTGCTGGCCGAGCGGCTCGACGTCAGCCCGCGCACCGTGCGGCGCGACGTGGACCGGCTCCGCGAGCTCGGCTACCCCGTCCTGGCCACCAAGGGTCCGGACGGCGGGTACCGGCTCGACGCCGGTGCGGACCTGCCTCCCCTGCTCTTCGACGACGAGCAGGCCGTCGCCCTCGCGGTGGCGCTCCGCAGTGCCGCCACCTCCGGTGCGGGGATCGCCGAGGCTGCGATGCGGGCGCTGACCACCGTCCGCCAGGTCATGCCCGCCCGGCTGCGCCACCACGTCGACGCGCTCGAGGTCACCGCCGTGGCCCGGGACGGTCCGCGGGTGGACGGCGCCGTGCTCGTGGCCCTCGGCGCCGCTGTCCGGGCGCGCGAGGTGCTGCGGTTCGACCACGGGGACGCCCGGCGCCGCGCGGAGCCCCACCACCTCGTCACGTGGGGTGGCCGCTGGTACCTCGTCGCCTGGGACCTGGACCGCGGGGACTGGCGGATCTTCCGCGCGGACCGGATCACCCCGCGCATCCCGACGGGCCCCCGCTTCGTCCCGCGCGACGTGCCGGGAGGCGACGTCGCGGCGTTCGTGTCCGCCCGGTTCCGGGGCTCGGCGGGCGGCGGGTGGCCGTGCCGCGGCGAGGTCGTGCTCGCCCTCCCCGCCGCCGAGGTCGCGCCCCACGCCGGGGACGGGATCGTCGAGGAGCTCGGGCCGGAGCGCTGCCGGCTCGTCCTGGGCTCGTGGTCGTGGGTGGGGCTGGCCGCGTCCCTGGGCAGGTTCGACGCGGACGTCGAGGTCGTCGGTCCGGACGAGCTCCGGGAGGCCTTCGCCCACCTCTCCCGCCGCTACGCCGCGGCCGCGCTCCGGTCCTGACCGTTCAGCCGGACCCGGCCGTGGACGGCGCCGGACGCGGTGGCGCGCCCAGGGCGTCGGCCACGAGCGCGAGCAGCCGCGGGGTCCGCTCCGCGGTGCCGGCGGCCGCCGTCGACAGGAACACCCCGAGCACCATGGCGGTGACGTCCGCGGCCGCGACGTCCCCGCGGAGCGAACCGTCCCGCGCTCCCGCCGCGAGGATCGTCCCGATGGCACCGGTGATGCGTTCCGACGTGGCCGGGGTCACGATCCGCCCCGACGCCCAGCCGGCGCGGAGCGTGTCGATCATCCCGCGCTTCGTCGCCACGAACGCCGCGTAGCGGTTCATCCAGGCACGCAGCGCGACGTCCGGCGCGTGGTCGTCCAGCAGGGTCTGCGCACTGGCCACGACATCGTCGAGCTCGGCCGCGTACACGGCCTCGACCAGCGACTCGCGCGTGGGGAAGTGCCGGTAGAGCGTGCCGATCCCCACCCCGGCCGCGCGGGCGATGCTCTCGAGCGGGACGGCGTCGTCCGCCGTGGCGAAGGCGGCACGGGCGGCGCCGACGAGGGTGTCGCGGTTGCGCTGCGCATCCGCCCGGAGCGGACGTCCGGCGCGGGCCACCCGCGCGTCGGCGGGCAGGGAATCGGGCGGACTCAAAGCGGAGGGACCTCCGTTACTGCTACCGTCGACTGAGCGGAGGATCCTCCGCTTCCACCAGCATCCCACAGGGACGGCGTTCGATGACCCATTCCTCCCCCACCCGCACGGCCACCGGCGCTGCCCGCCCGGGCGGCCCCGGCCTCATCGCCGGCCACACCGTGTCCCGCGTCGGGTACGGCGCGATGCAGCTCGAACGGCTGCACGGGGACCGCGCCGCGGCGGTCACCCTCGTGCGCCGCGCGGTCGGGCTCGGACTCGACCACGTCGACACCGCCCAGTTCTACGGCGACGGGTTCGTCAACGAGGTCCTCCGCGAGGCGCTGGACCCGGCGGACGGCGTCGTCGTCGTGAGCAAGGTCGGCGCCGAGCCCGACCGGGAGGGCCCGGTCCCCCTGCGGCTGGCGCAGCGACCCGAGCAGCTGCGGGCCGGCGTCGAGGACAACCTGCGCAGCCTGGGCCTCGACCGGATCCCGGTCGTGAACCTCCGTCGCACGGACAGCGGACCGGGCCTGCGGGCGCGGGGCGACCAGGTCGTGGACCTCGACGACCAGCTCGCGGCCATGGTCGCGCTGCGCGACGAGGGCAAGATCGGCGCGATCGGGCTGAGCAGCGTGACCCTCGACGTGCTGCGCCGCGCCCTGCCCGCCGGCATCGTCTGCGTCCAGAACGCCTACAGCCTCGTCGCGCGGGACGACGAGGAGATGCTGCGGCTCTGCACGGCCGAGGGCATCGCCTGGGTGCCGTACTTCCCGCTCGGCGGCGCGTTCCCGGGCCTGCCGAAGGTCGCGGACGAGCCCGCGGTCCTCGACGCGGCCCGCACCCTCGGGGCCACCCCGGCGCAGATCGGCCTCGCCTGGCTGCTCCACCACGCGCCGACGGCGCTGCTCATCCCGGGGACCGCCGACGCGGACCACCTCGAGGCGAACGCCGACGCCGGCGGCATCACGCTCGACGACGCGACGCTCGCCGCGCTCGACGCCGTCCCGTCGCGGTCGACACAGGTGTCGCTCGGCTGAGGGCGGGGCCCGTCACCGCTGCACGAGCACCTTCCCGGGGCGCCGGCCGCCCGCGAGCGTCGGCGTCGAACCGGGTTTGCGGGCCTCGCGGCGGATCCCCCACACCGTGCCCCGGCAGATCAGCTCCTTGATCGACGCCGCCACCCGGCCGCCGAGGACGACGCGGGCCGGGCTGTCGTCCCTGTGGGCGAGCTGGAGCGTCCCCGCGCGCCGGCCCACGCTGATGCACGACGCCACGAAGGCCACCCGCAGCGGCGCGGGTTCGGTGCCGGCGACGCGACTCAGCACGGTCTCCGCGGCCGACGTGCCGAGCTGGCCCGCGGCCTGGCAGCTCATCCGCGGCGGCGTGCCGGACGGCGACGCGGCATCCCCCGCGGCGACGACGCGGTCGTCGTCGATGCTGGTCAGGGTCTCGTCGGTGAGCAGCCGGCCCTGCGGGTCCGTCCGCAGGCCGCTGCGGGTGGCCAGGTCCGGCGTGCCGAAACCCGCGGTCCAGACCGTGACCGCGCTGTCCAGCACCGTGGACCCGACGACCACCGCGTCCGCCCGGACCTCGGTGACCGTGGCGTCCAGGACCGTCACCCCGAGCCCGGCGAGGGTCCGGACGATCGACCGCCTGCCCCGCTCGGACAGGCTCGGCGCGACCTGCCCGCCGGACACGAGCGTGACGGCGCGCCCCCGCTCGGCCAGCTCCGCCGCGGTCTCGATCCCG
>JAOZVV010000138.1 GCA_025869365.1 Pseudonocardia sp. | reverse complement strand
TGGCCGCGGCGGTCGAGCTGTTCCCGGTGTTCGCGCGGGCCCACCTGCTGCGGACCTGGGCCGGGATCGTGGACGTCACCCCGGACGCGTCCCCGATCGTCGGACCCACGCCCTACTCCAACGTCTACCTCAACTGCGGTTGGGGCACCGGCGGGTTCAAGGCCACCCCCGGCATCGGCTGGTGCATGGCCCACACCGTCGCCCACGACGAGCCCCACCCCTACGTCGCGCCGTTCGGCCTCGACCGCTTCGTCACCGGGGCGCTCGTCGACGAGCACGGCGCCGCCGCCGTCGCCCACTAGGAGCACGAGATGCAGCTGATCGACTGTCCCTGGTGCGGCCCCCGCGAGGAGGTCGAGTTCCACTACGGCGGCGAGGCCGGGGTCGCCTACCCGGCCGATCCCGCCGCGCTGTCGGACGAGGAGTGGGCCCGGTTCGTGTTCCACCGCGCCAACCCGAAGGGCCCGCTGGCGGAGCGCTGGAGCCACAGCGCGGGCTGCCGCCGCTGGTTCACCGCCGTCCGGGACACCGCGACCCACCGGTTCCGGCGATGAGCCGGGTGGACGGGTACGGGACGCGGATCGACCGCTCCCGCACGCTGCGCTTCACCTTCGACGGCCGCGAGTACACCGGCCACGCCGGTGACACGCTGGCGTCCGCCCTGCTCGCGAACGGCGTCCACCGCGTCTCGACGTCGGTGGACCTCGGCCGCCCGCGCGGGATCGTCGCGGCCTGGAGCGAGGACCCGAGCGGGCTCGTGCAGGTCGAGGAGCCCTTCCCGGAGCCGATGCTGCCGGCCACCACGATCGAGCTGACGGACGGTCTGGTCGCCCGCGGCCTGCCCGGGCGCGGCCGGCTGGCCGAGGTCCCGGACACCGCCCGCTACGACCGCAAGCACACACACTGCGACGTGCTCGTCGTCGGTGCGGGCCCGGCGGGGCTGCTCGCCGCCCGGACGGCCGCCCGGCGCGGGGAGCGGGTCGTGCTCGTCGACGACCGCCCGGCCGCGGGCGGGTCGCTGCTCGGCACCGAGCGGATCTGCGGACGGGCGGCGCTCGAGTTCGTGGCGGACACCCTCGTGGAGCTGCACGCGAACCCGGACGTGGTGCACCTGCAGCGCACCACCGCCTTCGGCCACTACGACGACGGCTTCGTCCTCGCCCTGGAACGCCGCACGGACCACCTCGGCGCGGACGCCCCCCGGAACGTCTCCCGGCAGCGCGTGCACCGGATCCGGGCGGCCCGGGTCGTCGTCGCGACCGGCGCTCACGAGCGGCCGATCGTCGTCGAGGACAACGACCGACCCGGAATCATGCTCGCGGGCGCGGCCCGGGACCTCCTGCACCGCCACGGCGTGCTGGCCGGGCGCGAGATCGTGGTCTTCACCAGCGACGACGCCGCCTACGACGCCGCGGCGGACCTGGCGAAGGCGGGGGCCCGCGTCACGCTGCTCGACGCGCGGGACGGCGTCCCGGCGGCCGGTGCGCGGAGGTGCGCAGAGCAAGGGGTCACCGTGCGGACCGGCGCGGTCGTCACCGGGACCCGCGGGACGGAGCACGTCACCCACGCCGTCGTCGGCGGCGAGGAACTGCCCTGCGACCTCCTGCTGCTCTCGGGCGGGTGGAACCCCGTCGCGCACCTGGTCAGCCACATCCGCGGCACGCTCGCGTACGACCCCGCGCTCGGCGCGTTCCGGCCGGGGGAACCCGCGGACGACACGGCGGGCGACGGCGTCACGGCCGTCGGCGCCGCGAACGGCACCCTGGACCTCGCCGGATGCCTGGCCGAGGGGGCCGGGGAGCGGGCGCAGCCCGTCGAGCGGACCCCCACGAAGGTCCTGTGGCGCACCGACGGCGACCCGACGCGACAGTTCGTGGATCTCCAGCGGGACGCGACGGTCGCGGACATCGCCCGCGCGGTCGGCGCGGGTATGCGGAGCGTCGAGCACGTCAAGCGCTACACGACGATCGGCACCGCCCACGACCAGGGCAAGACCTCCGGCGTGATCGCCTCCGGCATCACCGCCGAACTGCTGGGCGTGCCGATCGAGTCCCTGGGCACCACCACGTTCCGGCCGCCGTACACGCCGGTCGCGTTCGCGGCGCTGGCCGGCCGCGAGCGGGGACGCCTGTTCGATCCCGCGCGGACGACCGTGCTGCACCCGTGGCACGAGGACGCGGGCGCGGTCTTCGAGGACGTCGGGCAGTGGAAGCGACCCCGCTACTACCCGCGGCCCCGCGAGACCGGGGGCATCGAGGACATGGACGCGGCGGTGCTCCGCGAGTGCGCGGCCGTCCGCGGCGGCGTCGGCATCCTGGACGGCTCCACCCTCGGCAAGATCGACGTCCAGGGCCCGGACGCCGGCGCCTTCCTGGACATGATCTACACGAACGTGATGTCCGGTCTGAAGCCCGGCAAGGTGCGCTACGGCGTGATGTGCGGGCTCGACGGCATGGTGATCGACGACGGCACCGTCCTCCGCATCGACCCGGAACGCTTCTGCGTCTACACCACCACCGGCGGCGCCGCCCCGATCCTGGACCACATGGAGGAGTGGCTGCAGACGGAGTGGCCGCACCTGCGGGTGCACCTCACGTCGGTGACCGAGCAGTGGGCCACGTTCCCCGTCGTCGGGCCGCGGTCCCGGGACGTGATCGGCGCGTTCGCCCCGGACGTGGACGTCTCGGTCGAGGCCTTCCCGTTCATGAGCTGGCTCGACACGCACGTCGACGGCATCCCGGTCCGGCTGGCGCGCATCAGCTTCTCCGGCGAGCTGGCCTGGGAGGTGAGCGTCGACGGCTGGCACGCGCGGGCCGTCTGGGAACGGCTCGTGGCACTGGGCGGGCAGTACGGGATCACGCCCTACGGCACCGAGACGATGCACGTCCTGCGCGCCGAGAAGGGCTACCCGATCATCGGCCAGGACACCGACGGCACCGTCACCCCGCAGGACCTCGGCATGGCGTGGGCGGTGTCGAGGAAGAAGCCGGACTTCCTCGGCAAGCGCTCCTTCTCGCGGTCGTCCAACCTGGATCCGCTGCGCAAGCAGCTGGTCGGGCTGCTGCCTCTCGACCCGGACCTGAAGCTGCCGGAGGGCGCACAGGTCGTCGAGCTCACGGACGCGCTGCCCCCTCCCCCGGTGCCGATGCTCGGGCACGTCACGTCGAGCTACCGCAGCGCCGCGCTCGGCCGCACCTTCGCGTTGGCCCTGGTCAAGGGCGGGCACGCGCGCATCGGCGAGCGGCTGACCGTGCCGGTCGGCGGGGCGCTGGTGCCCGTCGAGGTGACCGGATCCGTGCTCGTCGACCCCGAGGGGACCCGCAGAGATGGCTGAGTCGTTGTTCCGGACGGGCCCCCTCGACGGCTGGGCCGGCCGCTTCGCCGAGCTGCCGGACTCCGTGACGATCATGGCGGAGCCGTTCCACGCCATGGTCGACGTCCGCCTCGCCCCCGACGGCACCGGCCGGCCCGCCCCCGGGCTGCCCGGGTCCGTCGCGGCGGCGGTGGGCACGACGCCGCCGGAACCCGGGACCTGGACCGACGGCGAGCAGGCGGCGGCCATCTGGCTGGGCCCCGACGAGTGGCTCGTGACCAGCCCGTTCACCCCGCCCGCCGAGCTCGAGGCGGCGGTGCGCGGCCCGGGCGGCGCCGCGGTCGACGTGTCCGCCCAGCGGACCACGATCCGGCTCCGCGGCGCCCACGCCCGGGACGTCCTGGAGACGGGCTGCGCGATCGATCTGCATCCGCGCTCGTTCCCCGCCGGTGCCGCGGCGGTGACGACGCTGGGCCAGGCCGGCGTCGTCCTGCTCGCCCTCGACGGCGCGGGCACGGACTACCGGATCCTCGTGCGCTCGTCCTTCGCCGGGTACCTCGCGGAGTGGCTGATCGACGCCGCGACGGAGTTCCGGACATGACCGTCTCCGCGTTCGACCTGTTCAGCGTGGGGATCGGGCCGTCGAGCTCGCACACCGTGGGACCGATGCGGGCCGCGTACTCGTTCGTCGAGCGGCTGGCGGCGGACGGGCTGCTGGACCGGGTGGCCCACGTGCAGGCCGAGCTCTTCGGCTCGCTCGGCGCCACCGGGAAGGGGCACGGCAGCGTCGGGGCGGTGGTGCGGGGCCTCGCCGGGGAACGCCCGGAGACCGCGGACCCGGCGGCGACGACCGTCGAGGACGTCCGGGCGTCCGGGCGGCTGCGCCTCGGCGGAACCCACGGGATCGGCTTCGTGGCGGCGGACGACGTGGTGCTCCACCGCCGCCGTTCGCTCCCGGTGCACCCCAACGGCATGCGCTTCCGGGCGGCGACCGGCGCCGGCGAGACCCTGCTCGTCCGGCACTACTACTCGGTGGGCGGCGGCTTCGTCCTCGACCAGGACGACACCGGCGAGACCCGCGCGCCCGTGCTCGCCCCCGATCCCGCGCCCGTGCCGCACCCGTTCCACAGCGGCGCCGACCTGCTCGCCCGCTGCCGCGAGACGGGGTTGCGGATCAGCGACCTCGTGCTGGCCAACGAGTGCGCCCGCCGCCCCGAGGCGGAGGTCCGCAGCGGCCTGCTGCGCCTGTGGTCGGTCATGCAGGAGTGCGTCGAGCGCGGGTCGCACACCGGCGGCGAGCTGCCCGGTGGGCTGAAGGTGCGGCGGCGTGCGGCGGCACTGCGCGCGGACCTGGAGTCCCGCGCCGAGGACGGGGACCCGCTCGGCGCGACGGAGTGGGTCACGCTGTTCGCGCTCGCCGTCAACGAGGAGAACGCGGCGGGCGGGCGGATCGTCACCGCACCCACCAACGGCGCCGCCGGGATCGTGCCCGCGGTGCTGCACTACTACGCCAGGTTCTGCCGCGGGGCCGGGGACGACGGGATCGTCCGCTTCCTGCTCGCCGCCACCGCGGTCGGCACCCTGTTCAAGGAGAACGCGTCGATCTCCGGGGCGGAGGTCGGCTGCCAGGGCGAGGTCGGCTCGGCCTGCTCGATGGCCGCCGCGGGCCTGGCCGAGGTCCTCGGCGGCACCCCGGAGCAGGTGGAGAACGCCGCCGAGATCGGCATCGAGCACAACCTGGGCCTGACCTGCGACCCGATCGGCGGGCTCGTCCAGATCCCGTGCATCGAACGCAACGCGATCGCCTCGATGACGGCGATCACCGCTGCCCGGATGGCGGTGCGCGGGGACGGCACCCACCACGTCAGCCTGGACAAGGCGATCCGGACGATGCGGGCGACGGGCGCGGACATGAAGAGCAAGTACAAGGAGACGAGCCGGGGCGGCCTGGCGGTGACCGTCGTCGAGTGCTGAGGGCGGCACCCGGACGGCGGCGCCTCTCGTCGTCGAACCGTGCCGGACCCGCCTGTGACGTGGAACACTCAAGGGGGAACCACCGTCGCTTCCCGAGAGGAACCCCATGCCCGAGACGATGCGTGCACTGGTGATCAAGAAGGTCGGCGAGACCGGAGTCGTGGAGAAGCCCGTTCCCGAGCCGGGTCCGGAGGAGGCGATCGTCCGCACCACCGCCGCCCTGATCTGCACCTCGGACGTCCATACCGTCAAGGGCGCGCTGCCGGTGCCGGACGGGCGCACGCTCGGCCACGAGTCCGTCGGCGTCATCCACAAGCTCGGCTCCGCGGTGACGGGGTTCGAGGAGGGCCAGCGCGTCGCCGTCAACGCCGTGACGCCCTGCTATCGCTGTCACTACTGCCAGCGCGGCTACACGAGCCAGTGCGGCGGCCCGCTCGGCGGCTACAAGTACACCGTCCAGATGGACGGCAACATGGCCGAGTACTTCGTCGTCCCGGCCGCGCAGGCGAACCTCACGCCGATCCCGGACGACCTCACCGACGCCCAGGCCGTCTACACCTGCGACATGCTCAGCACCGGCTTCATGGGCGCCGAGCACGCGTTCCTGCAGTTCGGGGACACCGTCGCGGTGTTCGCGCAGGGGCCGGTCGGGCTGTGCGCGACGATGGGCGCGAACCTGATGGGGGCAGGGCGGATCATCGCCGTCGAGTCCCGTCCGGAGCGGCAGGCGCTCGCCAAGCGGTTCGGCGCGGACGACATCGTGGACTTCACCCAGGGCGACCCGGTCGAGCAGATCATGGACATGACCGGGGGCGAGGGCGTCGACGCGGCGATCGAGGCGTTCGGCTTCCCGCAGACCTTCGAGTCCTGCCTGCGGGTGACGAAGGCGGGCGGGCGGGTCTCCAACATCGGCTACCACGGCGAGAACCCGGCACCGCTGCAACTGCCGCTGGACGCGTTCGGCCTCGGCATGAACGACAAGTCCATCCACACCGGCCTGTGCCCCGGGGGCAACGAGCGGATGAACCGGCTGTTCCGGCTCATGCAGACCCACCGGATCGACCCGACCCCGATGACGACGCACACCTTCGCCTTCGACGACGTGGAGCGCGCCTTCGCGATGATGACCTCCAAGGAGGACGGCATCATCAAGCCCCTCATCACCTTCTGACCGAGACCTTCCCGACCCTCGAGGCCCGCGGTTCCGGCCGGGATCTGGACATCCCGGCCGGAACCGGTCCGTTTCCGGGATGCCTCTCCCAAACTGTACGAGCGTTCGTTAACGTGACTCCATGACCTTCGCGAACCGCGTGACGCAGATGCTCGGCGTCGACATCCCGATCCTGCAGGCGCCGATGGGCCACATCGCGAAGCCGCCGCTCGTCGCCGCGGTGTCCGAGGCGGGCGCGATGGGTCTGGTCCCCGGTTCGCTGGGCATCGACGAGGTCCGCGAGGACATCCGGCGGACCCGCGAGCTCACGGACAAGCCGTTCGGGGTGAACCTGCCGATCGCCTTCGTCCGGGACGTCGCGATCATCGACATGATCGTCGAGGAGGGGATCCGCTTCATCACCACGTCCGCGGGCTCCCCCGCCACGCACACCGCGCGGCTCAAGGAGGCCGGGCTGACCGTCTTCCACGTCGTCCCGTCCCTGCGCGGGGCGAAGAAGGCCGTCGACTCCGGGGTCGACGGGCTCGTCGTCGAGGGCAGCGAGGGCGCCGGGTTCAAGGCCCCGCGGGAGGTGTCCTCGATGGTGCTGCTCCCGCTGGTCGCGAGCCAGGTCGGCGTGCCGATCATCGCCGCGGGCGGGATCGCGGACGGCCACTCCATGGCCGCCGCGTTCGCCCTCGGCGCCGAGGGCGTCCAGATGGGCACCCGCATGGTGGCGACGCTGGAGTCCCCCGTGCACCAGAACATGAAGCAGGCCGTCGTCGACGCGGACGAGACCGCCACGATGCTGATCAACAAGCACAACGGCAAGCAGGTCCGCGTGCTGCGCACCGAGGCCACCGCGCCGTTCGAGCTCGCCAACGAGGGCGACCCGATGGCCCTGCTCGGCAACATCTACGCCCTCTACGCCGAGGGGGACATCAACGCGAGCCTCGCGCAGCTCGGCCAGGTCGCGGGCCGGATCGACGAGATCGCACCGGTCGCCGAGATCCTCCGGCGGACCGTCGAGGAGTTCGACTCGACGCTGCGCGCGATGGCCTCGCGCTATCTCGCGGACGCGCCGGTGGGCTGAGCCGCCGTCCCGAGGTTCGGCCGGTCCCGCAGGCGTGCCACGACGAATGCCTGCGGGACCTTCGCCACCTTCTCGGGCAGGACCGGCTCCCGCACCGTGCTCGCGAGGACGTCGAAGCCGGCGCCGTCGAGCAGCTCCGCGATCCGCTCCGGCCGCAGCCGGCGGTAGTCCAGGTCGACCTCGTGCCCGAAGGCCTCGTCGAGGTGCAGCGGCTCGTCGCCGACCTGGAAGGCCAGCAGCAGGTGCCCGCGCGGGACCAGCACCCGGCGGAACTCCGCGAAGACCGCCGGCAGCTCCTCCGCCGGGACGTGGATGATCGAGTACCACGCCACGACCCCGCCGAGGGAGGCGTCCGGGCGCTCGATCGCCGTCATCGAGCCCACGTCGATGCGCACGCCGGGATTGGCCCAGCGGGCGACGTCGACCATCCCCGGCGAGAGATCGAGACCGAAGACCGTCACCCCGTGGGTCCGCAGGCGGGCCAGGGCCGGGCCCGGCCCGCACCCGACGTCCAGGACCGGCCCGTCCGCCCGCACCAGCTCCGCGAACGCGTCGAGGATCGCCCGTTCGCTCGGCATCGAGTCGAGATAGCCCCGGAAGTGCTCCGCGTAGTCCGCGGCGATGGCGTCGTAGGACACGCGGGTGCTGCGTTGGTAGGCCGGTTCGGTCACCCGCCGAGCGTAGGGCGGGCCCGGGACGGAGCAGCGCCGGGCGCGGTCGTGCGGAGCTCCTCGTCCCCGTCGGCGCGGCAACCGGTCACGTTCTGTCCGCAATCCCCGGAAGAATGGCGACATGGCCAACACGAGCTCGCGAACCCTGCGGCTGCTCTCCCTGCTGCAGACCCACCGCTACTGGCCGGGCGAGGAGCTGGCCGGGCGGCTCGAGGTCTCGACGCGGACCCTGCGCCGGGACATCGACCGGCTGCGCGAGCTCGGCTACCCCGTCCAGGCCAGCCGCGGAGTCGACGGCGGCTACCAGCTCGCCCCGGGCGCCGCGCTGCCACCGCTGGTCGTGGACGACGAGGAGGCCGTCGCACTCGCCGTCGGGATGCAGGCGGCCGCGCAGGGCGCGGTGGCGGGGATCGAGGAGTCCTCGGTCCGGGCGCTGACGAAGGTCGTGCAGGTGATGCCGCCCCGGCTGCGCCGCCGGGTCGACGCGTTGCGGGCCGTCACGGTGCCTCCGAGCTGGGGCGGGAGCTCGTCCCCGACGGTGGACCCGGACGACCTGATCACCGTCGCGCAGGCCTGCCGGGACGACGAGCGCCTGGAGTTCCGCTACGCCGCACGGGACCGCGACCCCGAGGACCGCCTCGTCGAGCCGCACCGGCTCGTCCCCCTCGGCCGGCGCTGGTACCTGGTCGCCTACGACCTGCACCGCCACGACTGGCGCAGCTTCCGGCTGGACCGGCTCAGCGGACCGCGCCGCACCGGGGCGCGGTTCCTCCCGCGCACCCTGCCGACGACGGACGCCGCGGAGTTCGTCCGGTCCGGCATCCGGAACGTCACCTCGGCCCACGAGGTCGAGGCGGTGGTCCGGGCGCCCGCCACCGTGGTGCGGGCGAAGGTCGGCCGGTGGGCCATGATCGAGGAGATCGACGACGGGAGCTGCGTCCTGCGGATGCAGTCGGACGACCTCGACTGGCCCGTGTTCGCCCTCGGCGGGGTCGGCGCGGAGTTCGAGGTCCGGGCTCCGGCCGAGCTCGCGGAGCGGGTACGGGAGTGGGGAGGCCGGTTCACCAGGGCCACGGCGTAGGGAACGTTGTTGCGCGCGGGAGGTCCCGGATGCTCCACTGGTCGGGTGACTGCCGGGAGCCCGTCGACGCGCCACACGTTCTGCGTGTGCCTGCTCGCGCACGCCCCGCTCTCCGTCGACGACCGTCTGTGTCGTCCGGCGCCGCAGCACCCCTGATCCCCGGCCCTCGCGGGCGGGACGGGCGCTGCCCCGGACCCCGCCGCCACCAGCCGAGGACGACACACCCATGAGCACCACCCCCTCCCCCCGCCGCGCCGCACCGGCGGCGAGCGCGGCACCGGACCGCAGCCCGGGACCGGAAGCCCCCGCCACCTGCGCCGGGCCCGCTCCGCTGACCCCCTCGGGACGGCTCCGGCTTCTCACCGCCCGCCTCGGCGAGGCCGTCCGGGACGCCCACCGGGCGTCGATCCCCTTCTGATCCCTCGGCCCCACCCGGCCTGACCTGGTGACCGGTCCCGTCCGTGACGGAACCGTCGCCGCACGCCTTGCTGGCCGCCGATAATGACCGTACATTTGACCCGAACTTCCGTAGCGTGGAAAGGCGGGGTCGTGGTCCATCGGTCGGTCGTGGCCTGATGCTCGCCGCTGCGGCGGTCCTCGGCCTCGTCGTCGGGCTGGTCATCGGCGGCCTCGGCGGGGGCGGCGGCGTCCTCACCGTGCCCGCGCTCGTCTACCTCCTGGGGCAGAGCGCGCAGGACGCGACGACCGCGAGCGTGGTGATCGTCGGCGCCGCCTCGCTCGCCGGGGCGGCCTCCCGGATGCGCGGCGGGATCGACTGGCGCACCGCGCTCGGGTTCGGGATCGCCGGTATCCCCGCCGCCTACCTCGGGACGCTCCTCAACCACCGCACCGCCGGGCCCGTCCTGCTGCTGGTCTTCGCCGGCCTCGTGCTGGTGGTCGCCGCCGCGATGCTGCTCCGGGGCCGGGACGCCGCCACCGAGGAGCCGGCGGAGACCGGGGAACCGGCCGGCGAGGCCCCCGTCCCGGCAGGTGGCACCACGGTGGTCAGCCGCCCCGCCACCCGCCGCGGCACGCTGCTGCGCACCACCGCCGAGATCCTGCTGTGCGGGGGCGCGGTCGGCTTCCTCACCGGGTTCCTGGGCGTGGGCGGCGGGTTCCTCGTGGTGCCCGCGCTGGTGATCGTGCTCCGGATGCCGATGTCGCTCGCCGTCGGCACCTCGCTGCTGATCATCGTACTGAACTCGGTCTCGTCCGTGGGGTCCCGGATCGGCGCGCTGGACCTCGACTGGCGCGTCGTCCTCCCGTTCGCCGTCGCGGCCGTGGCCGGGACGCTCCTCGGCAAGAGGGTCGCGGGCCGGTTCTCGGGGCCCACGCTCGAGCGGGCCTTCGCCGTGATGCTGGCCGGGGTCGGGCTGTTCGTCGGGGTCCAGAGCCTGCTCGCCCTGTGACCCGGGGGCCCCTGCGGCGACCGGGATGCCGGAGGCCGCGGTCAGGTGGGGCGCGCGGTCAGCCGGGGGTGGCGCGCATCCGCCAGGCGTCGGTCACGAGCTCCGTGAGCCGTTCCGCGTCGAGCAGGTCGAGCCGCACCATGACCAGCGGCACGCCGTCGTAGGACGGCGTGGTGAAGAAGAGCCCGGGCTCACCGAGCAGCAGTGCCTGCTTCTCCGCCTCGTCGCCCACGTACAGCACCGCGACGTCCGTGCGGAGGACCCGCCCGCGACCCGGCGCCCGTTCCGGATAGGACCAGACGAACCCCTTGCCGCCGACGCGGAAGTCGAAGCCGTCGCTGTCGATCTCCTCGACGCCGTCGAGCGACAGGGCCAGCCGCCGGACGTCGCCCGCGTCAACCATCGGTCCCTCCCACGGCCGGGAGCCTAGCGAGCGGCCGTGGTCCTCCCGACGCGGTTGCGACACGACCGCCGCGGCCCGTCGTCGTGCGCGCGTGATCACCGCCTATACGGTCGTCCCGGATGCCGGCCGACGGGCCGGCCCGCCGGTGAGGGAGGAGGACCGTGCCCGGGACCGCACTGGACGCGCTGACCGATCGCTACCTCGTGCCGGGGTCGACGACGTGTCCCACGTTCGTCGAGGACAGCGAGTGGGTGCCCGTCATCGACGGCGTCGAGTACTTCGCCCAGGTCCTGGACCTGCTCGAACGGGCCGGGCCCGGGGACAGCGTGTTCGCGACCGGCCTGCAGATCGACCCGGACATGGACCTCGCCGGGCTGGACAGGGACGAGCCCGGGTACCGCTCGCTGGCGGACCTGCTGGCCGAGAAGGCGGCGGCCGGGGTCGACGTCCGGGTGCTGCTCACCGCGGCCGTGTTCAGCGGCTCGGTCCCCGGCGTCACGATCGGGCCGTTCCGGGCCAACGCGTTCGCCGCCCGGACCTTCCGCGAGCACGAGGCGCTGCGCGGCCGGGTCCTGCTCGACTGGTCCGGCGCCGGGATCGGCTGCCACCACCAGAAGATGGTGCTGCTGCACGTCGGCGGCGAGCTCACGGCGTTCGTCGGCGGGCTCGACCTGTCCGCGAACCGCTTCGACGCCGAGCCGCACGACCGGCTCTCGATCGGGGACCAGCGCTGGGGCTGGCACGACGGCGCCGTCCGGCTGCGCGGCCCGGCGGCGGCCCGGGTGTGGGAGGTCTACCGGGGGCGGTGGATCGAGGCGGCGTCGCTGCCGCGCCGGGCGACCTGGTTCCCGCCGGCCCGCTGGGAGGTGATGAACCCGGAGCCGTTCCCGGAGGACCTGCCGCCCGCGCCACCGGTCGCGGTGTACCCGTCGCCGGGCACGGCGACGCAGGTCCTGCGCTCGTTCCGGCCGTGGAAGATCGACCAGCTGTTCATGCTCTACCGGCGGCACTGGACGACGCTGCCCAGGCACGGCGTCCACGAGGTCTACCACGCGCTGTCCACCGCGATCCGCGGTGCGCAGCGCTACATCTACCTGGAGGACCAGTACTTCTACGAGACGCCGGGCGGGCGAGCGCCTTCCGGCTCTACGGGCTGCTGCGCGACGCCGCCGCGCGCGGGGTGAAGGTGATCCTGGTCTGCTCGGGACGCAAGGACCCGGCGGACGGCGGGGTGAACAAGTTCCGCCGCCGCGTCACCGGCGACATCCAGCGTGGGGTGATCGACCTGCTGACCCCCGCGGACCGCGGCAACGTGATGATGCACCGGATCGAGGACCTGACGGTGCACACGAAGCTGATGCTGATCGACGACGTGTTCGCCTCCGTCGGCTCGGCGAACTTCTACAGCCGCTCGATGCGGGGCACGGACACCGAGATCAACTCGGTGTTCGTCACCACCGGCAGCCAGATCCGGGACCTGCGGGTACAGCTGTGGCCGAGCACCTGCGCACCCCGCTGACCGAGGAGCTGCGCCCCCACCTGGAGGACATCGACCTGGCGATCGGGATCTGGCACTCGCACTGGCTGCCCCCGGACGCGCCCGCCGGCAGCTGGCGCCGAGCCGGCTACCCCGCCGGGTTCGCGCCCGAGGAGCGGGTCCTGGTGCCGGTCGGTCCCTGGCCGGAGCCCGCTCCGCGGCCGCTGCAGCGAGCGGCCGAGGGTGCGAGGAAGGGGGCGAGGGCCGGCGCACGCAAGGGCCTCCGGATCGCGCGGTCCGGGGCGCAGGCCGCCTCGAGCGCCTCGGACCCCCGGTAGGGACCGCGGCGACCCGGGATCAGGCCGGGGAGACCCGCTCCCACAGGTCCGTGAACTCGATCGTGTCGAAGAACGCGATGCCCTCGACGATCGCGCCCTCCACCAGCCGCAGGTACCAGGTGTAGGTGTTGCGGTACGGACGGCCGTCCCGGGCGGTCGCCTCGGCGTCGAACAGGGCGACGACCCAGGCCCCGTCCGCGTACAGACCCCGCACGGTCGGGACGAGCGGCGCGGACATCCGGGCGTTGAAGGGCCCGATCACGGTGTCGAGGAAGTCCTGCCTGCTCTCGAAGGTCCGCGAGACCGGGCTGTTCCCGACGATCGTCCACCGGACGTCGTCCGCCAGCAGCGCGAACGGGCCGCCCCGGCCCGCCGCCCAGTCGTCGAACGCGGCCCGGACGACCTTCTTGCGGGCGTCCTCCTGCGCGAGATCCCGTTCGCTCACAGTCCCTCCCTCAGCGCGGTGCAGGCCTGCATCGTGCCAGGTCCGGGTCCTGGTGAGGAGGTGCCTCGACCCCCGTGCCGAGGTCGTCCCGGCTCACGGCGCCCGCGCCAGGACGTCGCGCCGGCAGGCGGTCGGCGGCGGCACCTCCCCGCCATGATCACGGGATGCGGTACGACCCGGCCGCATACGGCCGTCCTGTACCGCGCCCGACGATCACACCGCGCGGGACGCGGGCGTGTCACACCACGGGCGACATGCCGCCGTCGACGTTCCGCCGGTTCCGGCACGGCCATCATCATCCACACGCCGGCCCCGCGGCCGGCTCGGCGTCGCCCGCCCGCCTCACCGGCCCGCCTTGGCCGCCCGCACCGCCTCGTCGTGGAAGCCCCGCGCGATCGGTTCCAGCGCCTCGAAGGCCCCCGGCGGGGTACCCGGCAGCGAGCGGCCCGCGTCCCGGACCCGGCCGAGGATCGCGGCCGCGGCGGTGTCCGCCTCGGCCGTGAGCCGGGGCAGGTCGACGCCGGTCAGCACGCCGTCCCGCTTCACGACCCGGCCGTCGACGAGCACGGTGCGGACGTCCGCGGCGGTCGTCTGGAAGACCAGCGTGGCGTACGGGTCGATCCGCGGGTGCTGCTCGAGCGCCCCACCCCCGACGAGCTGCAGGTCGGCGCGCTTGCCCGGGGTCAGCGACCCGATCCGGTCACCCAGCCCGAGCGCGTCGGCGGCGTTGACGGTGGACCAGCCGAGCGCCTCCTTCGCGGTGGTGGTGACCGCCTCGGGCATCGCGCCCGCGAGGTTGACCGCGTCGGTGCCCTCCCAGCGGGTCCAGCCCAGCCCGAACCGCATCTCGTGCCACAGGTCGCCGGAGTTGAGCGAGATGACGTCGGCCGACAGCGTCGGGGCGAGCCCGTGCCTGCGGCAGCGTTCGAACGCCGGCCGGCCCATCCCCATGTTCAGCTCGGTCTCGACGGAGATCGACACCTTCCCGCCGCTGCGCGCGACGGCCTCCCATCCGGCGTCGTCGAGGGTGTTGCAGTAGACGTGGACCATGTCCGGGCCGAGCAGGCCGAGGGCGTCGAGCTCCGGGACGCCCCCGGTCAGCACGCTGCCCCACACGCACCCGGTGTGGTTGACGATCAGCGCCCGGCGCTCGCGGGCAGCGGCCAGCTCGGCGACCGTGCGGTCCCAGGGCAGGCCGAACAGCTCCGACAGCGAGACGCCGAGGGTCAGCAGGGCGTCGTCCGTCGGGAAGTACGTGTCGGCGATCCGGTGGTAGTCCGCGATCCGGGCCTCGTGGCCGCCGAAACGGGTCGCCTCCGGGGAGCTCTCGAAGAAGCCGTAGCAGAACGCCGCGCGGATGCCGGCATCACGCAGCCCGAGGACGGCGGCGTCGCTGTGGTCGGGGGTGTTGTTGCAGTGCGAGAAGTCCAGCAGCGTGGTGACGCCGGCGTTCAGCGCGTCGACGGCGCCGAGCCGGTTGCCGAGGCGCACGTCGTCGGCGGTGTAGGCCGGGGAGATCCCGAGCCGGATGCCGAAGTAGTAGTCCCCCAGCGTCCAGTCCCCGCAGATCCCGCGGGCCAGCGACTGCCAGGTGTGGCGGTGGGTGTCGACGAGCCCGGGCAGCACGAGGTGTCCCGTCGCGTCGATCATCTCCGCGTCCGTGACCGGCAGGGACGGGGCGACGGCCGCGATCACGCCGTCCTCGATCAGGACGTCGCCGGCGGGCAGGTCACCGAGGGCGGGATCCATCGTCAGGACGTGTCCGCCGCGGATGAGGGTGCGTGTCATGCGGCTCAGCGTGGCGACACCGACGGCGCGGAACATGTGCCGAGAAGGTTGCGATGGGGGCGGTCACGCGCCGTAGCATCGCGCGCGAGACACGAGGTGGTGGGGACATGGACGTCCGTTCGCTCCGGTACGCGGTCACCCTCGCAGACACCCTCCACTTCGGACGGGCGGCGCAGGCCCACCACATCGCCGCGCAGCCCTTCGGCCGCCGCATCCAGGCCCTCGAACGCGAGCTCGGCACGCCGCTGTTCGCCCGGACCAGCCGTCGCGTCGCGCTCACCCCGGCCGGGGAACGCTTCATCCCCCGGGCCCGGCAGGTCCTGGTCCAGCTCGACGCGCTGGTCGAGCAGGCCGAGGGGCCACGCCAGGAGGCCGGCGTCCTGCGGATCGGCGTCCTCGGCTTCGGACTCGCCGATCTCTGGCCGGACGTCCGGGACCTGCTCGCGGCCCGCTGCCCCGACGTCGCGCTGACCTCCGTGGAGCTCGACTGGGAGAACCAGTACGACGCCGTGCGCACCGGCGAGGTCGATGTCGCCCTGGTGCACGACGTCGGCGGCGCGGACGATCTCGCGCTGGACCGGGTGCTGCGGATGGACCGCGTCGCCGTCGTGCCGGCCGGGTCCGAGCTGGCCGAGGCGCAGCGGCTCACCGATGCCGACGTCGACGGGCGCCGGTGGATCTCCCCGGTCGGCGGTCTGCCCGGGCTGGCCGAGTGGGGTGACACGCCCGGGCGGCGAGGGAGCGTCGACGTCCGCTCGCCCTCCGGTGTCCCGACCGCGGTCGCGACCAGCGGGTGGCTCGGGCTGCACGCGGAGCCCGCGCGTCGGTTCTTCCCGCATCCGGGGGTCCGGTACGTCCCGTTGGACGGTCCGCCGGCCACGGTCGCCGTGGCGACCCGGCCGGGTGACCGGCGCGAGATGGTGGCGGTGTTCCGGGCCGCCGCGGCGGCGGACCTCCCGGATCGCAACCGATCAGGCCCATGATCGGCCCGGTCCCCCGGGGCAGGCTGGGGCGGCCGACGAGAGAGGGATGCGATGCGCTGGAGCAGCTACACCGATGCCGAGGGCCGCGAGCGGGCCGCGGTCTGGCGGGGCGACCGCCTGCATCCCGCCCCCGACGGCACCGCCCTGGTGGACCTGCTGGGTGATCTCCGCGCGGCGGCGGAGGCCGCGTGGGCCGGCCCGTCCGTCGACCCGGACACCGTGACGCTGCTGCCGCCGGTGCCGCGCCCGCCGGCCGTCCGGGATTTCATGGCCTTCGAGGAGCACGTGGTCACCGCGAGCGCCGCGATCGGGCTGGAGGTCGAGCCGCTCTGGTACCGGCAGCCGGTCTTCTACTTCACCAACCCGGCCGCGCTGCGCGGCGCGAACGACCCCGTCCCGGTCTCGCCGGGCAGCGCCGCGTTCGACTACGAGCTGGAGGTCGCCGCGGTGATCGGCCGCGAGGGTTCGGACCTCACGCCCGAGGAGGCCGTCGAGCACATCGCGGGCTACACGCTGTTCTGCGACTGGAGCGCGCGGGACCTGCAGGGCGAGGAGATGAGACTGAACCTCGGCCCGGCCAAGGGGAAGGACTCCGCGTCGAGCTGCGGGCCGTGGATGCTCACCCCCGACGCGCTGCCCGCGGCCGCCGCCATGACGGCCTCGGTGAACGGCGAGCCCTACAGCGCGGGCAGCCTCGACGCCCTGTACTGGACCTTCGGTGAGATGATCGCGTACGCCTCGCGCGGCACCCGGGTGGTGCCGGGTGACCTGATCGGCAGCGGGACGGTCGGGACCGGCTGCATCCTCGAGCTGTCGCGGGTGCACGGCGCGGACGCGTACCCCTACCTCGTGCCCGGCGACCACGTCCGGCTCGACGTCGAGGGCCTCGGCGCGATCGACGCCCGGATCGTCGAGGGGACGCCGGTGCGTCCCCTCCGGAAGGAGACCTCATGAGCACGCACACCCACGACATCACGATCCCCGGCCCGCCCCGGCTGGAGGAGGTGTCCGACGGCATCCACGCCTACGTCCAGCCGGACGGGACCTGGTGGATCAACAACACCGGCTTCGCGGTGGGGCCGCAGGGCGTGGTCGCGGTGGACTCCTGCTCCACCGAGCGACGCACCCGGGCGTTCGTCGAGGCCATCGGCTCGGTGACCTCCGCGCCCGTCCGGACCCTGGTCAACACCCACCATCACGGCGACCACACCTGGGGCAACGCGCTGTTCGACACCGCCACGATCGTCGCCCACGAGCGCGCCCGGGAGGAGATGATCGCGTTCGGTCCGCCGCGGGAGCTGCCGTTCTGGAAGACCCCGGACTGGGGGTCGCTGCCGCTCGACCCGCCGTTCCTGACCTTCACCGACGGCGTCACGCTGCACCTCGGGGAGCTGCGCGCCGAGGTCCGGTACGTCGGGACGCCCGCGCACACCACCAACGACTCGCTGGTCTGGTTCCCCGAGCGGTCCACGTTGTTCTGCGGTGACCTGATCTTCAACGGCGGCACGCCGTTCCTGCTGATGGGCTCGGTCGCCGGCGCGATCGACGTCCTGGAGAACGCCGTGGCCCCGCTCGGTGCGACCACGACGGTGCCCGGGCACGGCCCGGTGTTCCACGACCGCGCCCCGCTCGACGCCACCCTGGACTACCTGCGGTTCGTGCTGGACCTGGCCGAACGCGGCCGCGACGCGGGTGTCCCGCCGCTGCAGGCCGCGCAGGACACCGACCTCGGCCGGTTCACCGACTGGCCCGACGCCGAGCGCATCGTCGGGAACCTGTACCGCGCCTACGCCGAGCTCGACGGGGTGGAGCGGGGCGGCGCGATCGACGTCATGGCGGCGTTGGCGGACATGGTCACCTACAACGGCGGCACGCCGCTGACCTGTCTCGCCTAGGGACCGGGCGTCGCCCCGGACGTCTCCCTCGATCGGCGGGGGCGGCGTCACGATGATCTTCGCGGGCCTCTATGTGCCGGCCGCACTCGCCGTAGGCTTCCCGCACCTGCCCGAGGAGTCCGAGCGCGGCGGCGCCGAGGGCCGGACGCCGCAGCACGCGGCGGAGGAGACCCAGGACCGGGAGCTCGACGACCCGCCCGCGCAGGATGGCCCGGACCTCGCCTCCCGCTGAGCACGGCTCGCCGAAAGGGGCAGTTCCCATGAAGAAGCTCGTCAACGATCCCGCGGACGTGGTCGTCGAGTCGCTGCGCGGCGTGGCCAAGGCCCATCCGCAGCTGCTGCGCGTCGACCTCGACAACCGCATCGTCTACCGCGCGGACGCGCCGGTCCGCGGCAAGGTCGGGCTGCTCTCGGGCGGCGGTTCCGGGCACGAGCCCCTGCACAGCGGGTTCGTCGGGCGCGGCATGCTCGACGCCGCCTGCGCCGGCGAGGTGTTCACCTCACCCGTCCCGGACCAGATGCTCGAGGCCACCAGGAACCTCGACGGCGGTGTCGGCGTGCTGCACATCGTGAAGAACTACACCGGCGACGTCATGAACTTCGACATGGCCGCCGAGCTCGCCGCCGAGGAGGCGGGTCTCGAGGTGACCTCGGTCGTCATCGACGACGACGTCGCGGTGCAGGACAGCCTCTACACCGCGGGCCGGCGCGGGGTCGGTGCCACGCTGCTGGTGGAGAAGCTCGCCGGTGCGGCGGCCGAGGAGGGCCGTGACCTCGCCGGGGTCGCCGACGTGGCGCGGCGGGTGAACGCCAACGCGCGCAGCATGGGCATGGCGCTGACCTCGTGCACCGTGCCCGCCAAGGGCAGCCCGACCTTCGACCTCCCGGAGACCGAGATCGAGGTCGGGATCGGCATCCACGGCGAGCCCGGCAGGCGCCGGGTCCCGGTCGCCCCCGCCCGCGAGATCGCCGAGATGCTGGTCGCGCCCGTGCTGACCGACCTGGACTTCACCACCGGTGACGGCGTCCTGGCCCTGGTCAACGGCATGGGCGCGACGCCGCTGCTGGAGCTCTACCTGATGTACGGCGAGGTCGCGGCCCTGCTGGAGAAGGCCGGGGTGACCGTGGTCCGGTCCCTGGTCGGGCCGTTCGTCACCAGCCTGGACATGGCCGGTTGCTCGGTGACCCTGCTGCGGCTCGACGACGAGCTGGTCCGGCTCTGGGACGCCCCGGTCGTCACCCCGGGCCTGCGGTGGGGAGCGTGAGGGTGGGCGACGAGCAGATCGACGCCGCCGCGCTGCAGAGCTGGCTCCGGGCGTTCGCCCGGTCCGTGGCCGAGCACAAGGCCACGCTGACCGCGCTGGACGCCGAGATCGGCGACGCGGACCACGGCGCGAACATGGATCGGGGCATGACCGCGGTGGTGGCCGAGCTGGACGCCACGGAGCCCGGCACCACTCCCGCCGCGCTGCTCAAGAAGGCCGGGATGACGCTCGTGCGCACCGTGGGCGGGGCCAGTGGGCCGTTGTACGGCACGCTGTTCCTGCGGATGGCCCCGGCGGCCGGGACCGCGGACTCCGTCGACGCGGGGACCTTCGCCAAGGCCCTGGGGGCGGGGGTGGAGGGCGTCGTGGCCCGCGGGAAGGCGGAGCTCGAGGACAAGACGATGATCGACGCGCTCACGCCCGCCGTCGAGGCCCTCGAGGCCGGGCTGGCCGCCGGCGACTCGCTGCAGGAGGCGCTGCGGGCCGCGTCCGCGGCGGCCGACGCCGGCCGGGACGCCACGATCCCGCTGGTCGCCCGCAAGGGGCGGGCCAGCTACCTCGGCGAGCGCAGCATCGGGCACCAGGACCCGGGCGCCACCTCGGCGGCCCTGCTCGTCGCCGCCGCGGCGAGCACGCTGGGGGTGGTGGTCGGGGGATGACGGTCGGCATCGTGGTCGTCTCGCACAGCCGTGCGCTGGCCGAGGCGGCCGTCGCCCTCGCCGCGGAGATGCTGAACGGCCGCGAGGCCGCCATCGAGGTCGCCGCCGGTCTGGACGACGGCGGCTTCGGCACCGACGCCGTCGCCATCGGTGACGCCGTGGCGCGGGCCGACCACGGTGCCGGGGTCGTCGTGCTGATGGACCTCGGCAGCGCGGTGCTCTCCGCCGAGCTCGCCCTGGACCTCATGGACGACGACCTCCGCGAGCGCGTCGTCCTCTGCCCGGCGCCGCTGGTCGAGGGGCTCATCACGGCCACCGTCGCGGCCGACTCCGGGGCGACGGCCGCCGAGGTCGCGGCCGAGGCCACGGCGGCGCTCGCGGCGAAGCAGTCCCACCTCTCGACCGGGGACACCGCGGCGCCGCAGCCCCCGGAACCCGCGGCGGAGGCCGTCCCCGCGGAGATCACGGCGACCTTCACCGTCACGCCGCCGCACGGGCTGCACGCGCGCCCGGCGGCGTCGGTGGTCCGGGCCGTGCGCGGCCTCGACGCCGAGGTGCGGCTGCGCAACCTCACCCTCGACACCCGCGCGGTCCCGGCGGGCAGCCTGTCCCAGGTCGCCACCCTCGGTGCCCTGCGCGGCCACGTGATCGAGATCCGCGCCGCGGGCCGCCAGGCGGACCTGGCCGTGCAGGCGCTGCTGGACCTCGCCCGTGACGGTTTCGGCGAGGTCGACACCGGCACCGCGCCCTCCCGGCGGGCCGCCCCGCCCCGGGCCGGGCCGGCCGGCCCCGTCGCCGGCTCGCCGGGCATCGGGATCGGCCCGGCCCGGCGGCGGGCCGCGGAGGCCGTCGGTGTGCCCGCGCCGCAGCCGGGCGACCCGGCCTCACACCGCGACCGCCTCGACCGCGCGGTGGCGCAGGTCCACGCGGCACTGCGCGCGGTGCGCGAGCGCACCGCCCGGGAGATCGGGGACGCCGAGGCGGGCATCTTCGACGCCCAGCTGCTCCTGCTCGACGATCCCGAACTGCTCGATGCCGTCCGCCACCGGATCGACGGCGGGACCGACGCCGCGCGAGCCTGGGCCGACGGTCTCGACGAGGTCGAGCAGCGGTTCACCGGCATCGCCGACGAGTACCTGCGGGCCCGTGCCGCCGACGTGCGCGACGTCCGCGACCAGGTCCTGCGCCGACTCGGCGGCAGCGGCGGGGCGGCGGCGGGCGGGGGCGTCGACGGCGTCCTCGTCGCCGCCGACCTGACCGCCGCCCAGGCCGGCGCACTCGATCCGGAGAGGACGGTCGGCGTCGTCCTGGCCCACGGGAGCCCGACCGCACACAGCTCGATCCTGTTGCGCGCCAAGCAGATCCCCGCCGTGATCGGCGCCGCGCAGATCGTCGGGTCGGCCGCCGAGGGCACGACGATCGCGCTCGACGGCACCACCGGCGAGGTCGTCGTCGACCCGGCCGACGCCGTGCTCGCGGAGTTCCGGAGCCGCGCCGACGACCTGGCCCGCCGCCGGACCGTGGCACTCGCCCACGCCGGCGAGGCCGCCGTCACCCTCGACGGCACGACCGTCCTGGTCGGGGCGAACCTCGGCTCCGCCGCCGACGCCCGCGACGCGGTGGGAGCGGACCTCGCCGGCCTGGTGCGCACCGAGTTCTGCTTCCTGGGCCGCTCGGAGCCGCCCACGGTCGACGAGCAGGAGGCCGCCTACCGGGCGATCGCCGAGGCGATGACCGGGCGGCGGGTCACCCTGCGCACCCTCGACGTCGGCGGGGACAAGCCGCTGGCCTACGTGCCGATGGCGCCCGAGGCCAACCCCTTCCTGGGGGTGCGCGGCATCCGGCTCGCGCTGGACCGGCGGGATCTGCTCACCGAGCAGCTCGAGGCGATCGTGCGCGTCGCGCACGACCACCCCGTGGACCTCATGTTCCCGATGATCACCACCGTCGACGAGCTGCTCGCCGCCCGCGAGGTGCTCGACGAGGCGGTGCGGACGGTCGGCGCGGGGCGGCCCGGCGGCCTCCGCGTCGGGATCATGGTCGAGGTGCCGGCCACCGCACTGAAGGCGGCCGCGTTCGCCCCGCACGTGGACTTCCTGTCCATCGGCACGAACGACCTCACCCAGTACGCCCTGGCCGCCGAGCGCGGCAACGACGCCCTCGCCGCGCTCGCCGATCCGCTGGATCCCGGGGTGCTCGCCCTCGTCGCCGCGGCCGCCGGCGTCGCCGGTGACGACCTGCTCGTCGCCGTCTGCGGCGAGCTCGCCGCGGACGAGCTCGCCGTCCCGCTGCTCGTCGGCCTGGGCGTGCGCGAGCTCAGCGTGGCCCCCGTCGCGGCCGCCGGGATCAAGGAGGCGGTGCGCCGGGTGGACGTCCCCGCGGCACGGAGGCTGGCCGCGCAGGCGTTGGCGGCGCCCGATGCCGCCACGGTGCACCGGCTGCTGGGGCGGTAGCGGCGGGAAACCGGATCCGCCGCACCCCGGGCCGGGCGGGTGCCGTCAGCGGGCCGGCGGTCCGGCGGTCCCGAGGCCGCGGAGGATGGCGTCCACCCCGAACTCGAAGGCCTCGGCCGCGTCCGCCGCCCGCTCCGGGTCCTCGTCGAGGATGTCCGTGCGCACCAGTTCGGCGCGGTTCTGCTCCTCCGCGACGAACCCGAGGACGTAGTGCACGAGTGTCCGGGCCGCCCACTCCGCGTGCCGGGGCGGGAAGCGGTCGACGAAGAGCCGGTACAGCTCGAGGCAGGGGCCGAGTGCCTCCGGCCGGTACGCCAGCACGAAGGACACGACCTCGGCGCCGTCCCGGACCCGCAGCAGGGCGGAGCGCAGATCGGCCGCGGCGCCCCGGGCGTCCGTCGTCGAGAGGGGCGCACCGGCCAGGATCCGGGCGCCGACGTCGGCGAGCAGATCCTGCTTGCTGGCCACGTGGTAGTAGAGCGCGCCCGGCTGGACCCCCAGCTCCTGGGCGACCCGCCGCATCGAGAGGCCACCGAGTCCCTGCTCGCACAACGTCGTGTACGCCTCGTCGACGATCTGTGTCCGGCTCAGTGCCACGCGTCCAGTCTCGCCGGTCCGCTCCTGCGGGGCCTTGCCGGGGCGCGTGCGGTTCGACTAGCTTTTGAACAGTGTTCAAACCCTTTGACGACCTCGCCTCCCGCCAGCTCGACGGCGGCCGGCTCGATCGGGCGGACGCCCTGGCGGTCCTGACCGCCCCCGACGAGGAGGTGCTCGGGCTCGTCGCCGCGGCCGGGCGGCTCCGGCGCGCCCACTTCGGCAACTCGGTCAAGGTCAACTACCTGGTGAACCTGAAGTCCGGGCTGTGCCCCGAGGACTGCGGGTACTGCTCCCAGCGGCTCGGCTCGTCCGCGGAGATCCTGAAGTATTCATGGCTCTCGGCCGAGGAGACCGTCCGGCAGGCGACGGCGGGCGTCGCGGGCGGCGCGTCACGGGTGTGCCTGGTCGCGAGCGGCCGCGGTCCCGGCGATCGGGACGTCGAGCGGGTCGCCGCGATCGCCGACGAGCTCAAGACCGCCCACCCCGGCGTCGAGGTCTGCGCCTGTCTCGGGATCCTCGGCGACGGGCAGGCCGAACGGCTCCGGGCCGCGGGGATCGACGCCTACAACCACAACCTCAACACCAGCGAGTCCCGGTACGCCGACATCTGCTCGACCCACGGGTACGACGATCGCGTCGCCACCGTCGAGAAGGCCAAGGCGGCCGGGCTCTCCCCCTGTTCGGGCCTGATCGTCGGGATGGGCGAGAGCGACGACGAGCTGATCGACGCGATCTTCGCGCTCCGCGACCTGGCGAGCGACTCGATCCCGGTCAACTTCCTGATGCCGTTCGACGGCACCCCGCTCGCGGGCACCTGGCTGCTGACCCCGCTGCGCTGCCTGCGCATCCTCGCGCTGGCGCGGTTCGCCTGCCCCGGGACCGAGATCCGGATGGCCGGCGGCCGGGAGATGCACCTGCGCTCACTGCAGCCGCTGGCCCTGCACGTGGCGAACTCGCTGTTCCTGGGCGACTACCTGACCAGCGAGGGCCAGGCCGCCAAGGCCGACCTGGACATGATCGCCGACGCCGGTTTCGCGGTCCTCGGCACGGCGGCGGGGAGCGACCCGGCCCTGCCCTCGATCAGGAAGCGCGGGGCCGGCACCGAGCTCGCCCCGAACGCGTGAACGGGACTGTCGCGGTGGCCGTGGCGGAGGTCCCCTGATGGGCGCGATGCAGGCGTGGTTGGAGGCCGCGGCGACCGGTCGCGAACGTGCGGGCCTGGTCCGGGCGGCCGACGCGCGACGCAACCCGGAGTCGCTGCAGGGGATGCTGGACCTGGCGTCGAACGACTATCTCGCCCTGGCCGGTGATCCGCGGCTGCGGGCGGCGGCGGTCCGCGCGCTCGATCGCTTCGGCACCGGGGCCCGCGCCTCGCGCGTCGTCACCGGCACCACCGCGGCACACGTGGAGCTGGAGGAGGAGCTCGCCCGGCTCACCGGACAGCCGACGTGCCTGACGTTCTCGAGCGGCTACACCGCGAACCTCGGCATCCTCACCGCGCTCGGCGATCCGGACACGCTCATCGTGTCCGACGCGCACGTCCATGCCTCGCTCATCGACGGCGCCCGCCTGTCCCGCTCCCCCGTCGCGGTCTGCCCGCACGCCGATCTCGCGGCGCTGGACCGCCTGCTGCGCGGGCGCACGCAGCGGCGGGCCGTCGTGGTCGTGGAGTCCATCTACTCGGTCCTCGGCGACTCGAGCGATCTGGTCCGGACCGCCGCGCTCTGCGCCGAGCACGACGCCCTGCTGGTGGTCGACGAGGCGCACGGCGTCGGGGTCGCGGGCGGTGGTCGCGGCGGCGTGCACGCCGCGGGCCTGGCCGGTCACCCGCACGTCGCGATGACCGCGACGCTGTCGAAGGCACTCGGCGCCCAGGGCGGGGCGGTGCTGGGCTCCGCGGCGCTGCGCGAGCACCTGGTCAACACCGCACGAACCTTCGTCTTCGACACCGCCCTGGCCCCCGCCGCCGCGGCGGCGGCGGCCGCGGCGTGCCGGATCGTGACCGCCGAACCGGACCGGGTCGCCGAGCTGCACCGGATCGCCGCGGTGATCGCCACCGCGGCCGGCGTCGCCCACGCACCCGGCGCGGTGCAGTCGATCCCGGCGGACTCCCCGGACGCCGCGGTCGTGGCGAGGGCACGGCTGCAGGAGGCGGGGATCGCCGTCGGCTGCTTCCGGCCACCGAGCGTGCCCGACGGTGTCTCCCGGCTCCGGCTGATCGCGCGCCCCGGCATCGACCCCGCCCGGGCCGCCGCGGCGGCGGCGCTCGCCGCCGAGCACGTCCGCCCCGGCCTACCGGTCCGTGAGCCGGACGGGAGCCTGCGGTAGCCGGGTCCACCTCACCGGCGGGTCGCCTGTTCCAGGTAGCGCGCCGTCCAGCCGTCCTCCACCCGACGACACCAGATCTCGAGCAGGTCCGCGGTGTCGGCCCGTGCCGCGCGCTCCACACCCTCGCGCCGCAGTTGCGCCTTGGTGAAGGCGAACGTGTCCGCGGGGACGTCGGCGAGGAGGCGGTTCGCGACGTCGATCGCGTGGTCGAGGACCTTCTCCGGCTCGACGACCTCGTCCACGAACCCGAGCGCGAGCGCTCCGGCCGGGTCGTAGGTGTCCGCGTCGAGGACGACGCGCCGCGCGGTCACCTCGCCCAACCGGTACCGCACGACCTCGAAGGCGGTCTGCGGCAGCGGTACGCCCACCTTGATCTCGGGCACACCCATGCGGCCCTTGCCCTCCGCCATGACGGCGGCGTCCGCCGCGGCGGCGAGGACCGCACCGCCCGCGATGGCGTGCCCGTTGACGGCGGCGATCAGCGGCTTCGGCAGGGTGAAGGCGACCCGGAAGAGCTCCTCCAGCGCCGGCACGAACTCCCCGACGTAGGAGGCGCCGCCGTCGAGGAGCCTGCGCAGGTCCACCCCGGCGGAGAACGCCCGCCCGGTCCCGGTGAGCACGACCGCGCCCGCCGGGCCCGCCGCGGCGTCGGTCAGCAGGCCGGTGAGCTCGCGGCACAGCTCGAGGTCCATCGCGTTGACGGGGCCGTGCTCGATCCGCAGCAGCGTGATGCGCCCGTCCGTCCCGACCTCCAGGCGTTCGATCATCGTCGTCTGACATCAAGGTTGCGAAGAGTCATACCGTCATCCTGCACGCCTTCTCGGCGGTCACGGGCTCGGATGCCTCCAGCTGCGTGAGGTGGTCGAGCCGGCTCGGCGCCTTGCGACGGCGCTCTGACACCTCGGAAGCGCTCGGCTCCTCAGAGGCCGTCGATCGCGCGGTCGAGCCACTCGTGCAGCAGCCGCCGTTCGGCGTCGCTCAGCATGGTGAGGTCGGGAGCGAAGGCGCGGAAGGCCACCGCAGCGGCGATCGGGCTGCTGTCCGGGAGCACCGGAGCCTCGGTCAGGATCTCGCGCAGGACGGCCTCGTACATCGCGTCGGCGAGGCCCGGGTCGCGTTCACCGGGAGGCGTCGCCAACAGCGTGAGTACGGCGCCCGACCCGGCGGCACGGATCAGGTCGACCGCCCGCTGCTCGCTGACCCGGAGGCGCCCGGTCGACGCGACCCGGCCGACCCGGGACCGGAGGATCTCCAGACCCGTGCGCGTCGCGGCGGAGCCCGCCCCGCGACCCGGAGCGTTCAGCAGGGAGAAGAGCGTCGGGTTGGCGACACCGAAGTCGATCTGCATCACCCAGCCCGCACGGAGGTCCTCCAGCGGGTCGACGTCCTCCGCCGACGCCCTCTCGACGATCGTCGCCTTGGCCGAGACGTAGGTGGCCATCACGTGCTCGGCGACGGCGTCGAGCAGCCCATCCTTGTCGCCGAACAACCGATAGATCATCGGCGCCTGGACGCCTGCGGCCTGAGCCACACCACGCGTGGTCACAGCCGACGGCCCCTGCTCCCGGAGCAGGCGCGCGGCGACGTCGACGATCTTCGTCCGGCTGTCGACCTGACCGCCGGCCCGCGGCTCCCTGCTCATGTTCCAACGGTATCGCACGGTTGATATCGGAGAATTATCAGTGATACCTTCTGAACGTATCCAATGATACCGGACGGAGAAACGAATGATCATCGTCACCGGCGCGACCGGTGCCCTCAACGGCGCGACCGTCGACCACCTCCTCGAGCGGGTTCCCCCCGACGACGTCACCGTCGCCGTGAGGGACGTCGAGAAGGGCCGGCGGTTCGCGGAGCGCGGGGTTTCCGTACGCCGCGGCAGCTATGCCGATCCCGCCTCGCTGCCCGACGCCTTCGCCGGCGCCGACCAACTGCTGCTCGTGTCCTCGAACGACCCGAGCGCGGACGCCGTGGGCCTGCACCGCACCGCGATCGAGGCGGCGATCGACGCGAAGGTCGGCCGGATCCTCTACACCAGCCACCAGGGCGCCGCGCTCGACAGCCCTTTCGCCGCCTGCCGTGACCACGCCGCGACCGAGCAGATGCTCGCCGGGTCCGGGGTCGCCTGGACGTCGCTGCGCAACGGCTTCTACGCCCACACCCTCGACATGCTGCTCGGCCCCTGGCGCGAGACCGGCGTGATCGCCGTACCCGGCGACGGCCCGGTGTCCTGGACCGCGCGGGAGGACTCCGCGGAAGCCGCGGCCGTCATCCTCGCCTCGGACGGCGCCCACGACGGCCCGACCACCATCACCGCGAGCGCAGCCCCCACCTTCGCCGACATCGCCGCCATCGCGTCGGACCTCACCGGCCGCACGATCGAGCACAGGGTCGTGGACGAGGACGAGTGGGTCGCGACCCGGATCGCCGCGGGCACCCCGGAGTTCCTCACCCGCTTCACCCTCGGCATCTACCGGGCCGCGGCGCAGGGCGGCTTCGCCGGCATCGATCCCCTGCTCGGCGGACTGCTGGGCCGCGATCCGCGCTCCGTCCGCGATCTCCTCGCCGGCCGGTAGC
Organism: Pseudonocardia sp.; assembly: GCA_025869365.1. Lineage (GTDB taxonomy): Bacteria > Actinomycetota > Actinomycetes > Mycobacteriales > Pseudonocardiaceae > Pseudonocardia. The sequence goes on along the minus strand of JAOZVV010000138.1, from coordinate 5,571 downwards.
CGGCCCCGGAGACCGGCGGATCGGGCTTCGGACCGCCGAGCAGGCATCCCGCGGTGACGACCGGATCTCGCGGAACACCGTCACCCCTCCGAGCGGGTCGATGTGCCCGGACCCAGTTCGTGCAGCGCGAGGGCGAGGACCAGGGCCGTGTGCCGAGGCGCAGCGTGCACGTCGCCGATCAGCTCCTCGATCCGCGCCAGGCGGGCGTGCAGGGTCTGGCGGCGCACCCGCAGCGCCGCCGCGGTCCGGACCTTCGACGACGAGTGCGCGAGGTAGGCGCGCAGCGTCCCGACGAGATCCGAGCCCGTCGTCTCGTCGTGGGCCTGCAGCGCCCGGAGCTCCTCGCGAACGAGTTGCCGGGCGAGCGCGTCCCCGCGGAGCCTGGCGAGGAGCAGGGGCGTGGTCAGCTCGGCGGAGGCGAGCCAACGACGGTCCGGTTCGAGGGTCATCGCCAGCTCGAGCGCCTGGCGCGCCGTCTCGAGCGAGCGCCCGGCGAGGTCGAGGCGGGTGACCACCGGGCCCGCGACCACACGGGGGGCCCCGGTGCCCACCACGGCGTCGACGGCGGCGAGCACGGCCCGCGCGGCAGAGGTCTCGGCCGAGGTGCGCGCGACGACGACCACCTCGTCCCCGCCTGCCGTCACGAGTGCGGTCCCGGCAGGCAGCGCCCCGGTCGCGGCCCGGGCCGCCGCCTCCACGTCCGCCGCGCCCACCCCACCCACGACGAGCGCCGCGTACCGGCTCTCCGCCGGGAAGGACAGTCCCAGCACGCGGGCTCGACCGACCAGCTCGCCCACCCCCTGGTGGCGGCCCGCGACGAGGTCGTCGGTGAGCAGCCGGCGGCGGTCGCTGAGGTCCCCGGTGGCCGCGGAGCGCAGCAGGGCGAGCTCCAGCGCCTCGGCCCCGGCCACGCAGGCGGCCACCACGACCGGGTCGTCCGCGCGCGCGGGCGGCAGGACGGCGACTTCTCCCCAGAGGCGATCGAGCAGGACGACGTCGCGGCGGAAGGCAGGCCGCGCCCGCCGTCGCGTGCCGGGTGGCTGTCCGGCCGCGGACACCAGTTCCCCGTCGGTCGTGGTCACCACGACCGGCGCCCCCGTCAACTCGGCGAGGACGCCCGTCAGCTCCTGCGGCCCGGCCCCGCCGAGCAACGCGTCGGTCAGGGTCTGTCGCACGTCGCGCTCGCGCTCGACGCCCTCGGCCGTCCGCTCCAACAGCGCGCGCTGGACCTGCTCGGCGATCTCGACGAACGGCACGATCTTCCGCAGCACCAGCAGGGGGAGATCGTGCTCGCGGGCCGCGTCGATCATGGCTCGGGTCGCCTCGGGGAAGGTCCAGCCGAGCTCGAGCGCCAACGCGGTGGCCCCGCGCTCGGCCAGCGCGGCGATGTAGGCCGCCTCCCCGACCGAACCGCGACCGGCGATGCCGAGTCCGCAGGTCAGCAGGAGCTCACCGCCTTTGAGCAGCTGGGCCGCCTCGGCGAGCTCGCTGGTGTGCACCCAGCGGACAGGCCGGTCGAGGTGGTCCGCGCCCACCAGGACCTCGGGCGCGGCCTGCGCCACGGCATCGATGTCGAGGACCTCGGCCAGCGTCAGCGTCACCGGAGGAGCGGACCATCGACCGGACACAACGTCCGGTAGGTTGCGACGGATCGCACCATTCTGACCGTGGTGGCGGGGCGGCCCCGGGCCCAGGATGAGACCCACGCTCCCCAGCGACCGCACGCCCCGTGACCGAGCGGAGCCTCGATGAAACCCGCCGCCTTCGACTACCGCCGCCCGACGACCGTCGCTGCCGCACTCGCCGACCTCGGATCGGTTCCGGGCGCTCGGGTGCTGGCCGGCGGCCAGAGCCTGGTGCCCCTGCTCAACCTGCGTCTGGAGCAGCCGCCCCTCCTGGTGGACATCAACCGGATCCCCGGTCTGGACGAGATCGAGGTCCGCGACGAGCGGCTCCACGTCGGGGCCACGGCCCGGCAGGGCACCGTCCTCACGTCCTCGCTCGCCGCGACGGCCGCACCTCTCCTGCCGGCGGCCCTCGCCTGGGTCGCCCATCCCCAGGTCCGCAGCAGGGGCACCGTGGTCGGCAGCCTCTGCCACCACGACCCGGCCGCCGAGCTCCCGGCCGTCGCCGTCGCCCTGGACGCGGAGTTCGTCGTCGTCACGGCCGACGGCACGACCCGCCGCATCCCCGCGTCCGACTTCTTCGGCGCTCCGTTCGAGACCACGATCCCGGCCGGCGCGCTGGTCACCGCCGTGACGTTCCCGGTCGCCGCGCCCGGCACGCGGGCGGGGTTCGCCGAGATCGCCCGCAAGGCCAAGGACATCCCGATCCTCGCGGTCGGGGCGCAGGTCACCGTCACCGACGACCGCGTCAGTGCGGCGCGCATCGCGGTGTCCGGTCTGTCGGCACGGCCGCAGCGGATGACGGCCAGCGAGGACGCGTTGCTCGGCACCGTCCCCACCGACACCACGCTCGCCGTCGCGGCGCGAGCAGCCGTGGCCGAGGTCGACACCGCGCTCCCCGCCCGCGCGAGCGCGGACTACCGACGCCGGGTGCTCCCGACCGTCGTGCGGCGCGCGCTGGCCACGGCGCTCGCCCTGCCCCGCACACCACCCGCCTCCACCGCCGTCGATCCGGAGGTCGCCGCATGACCCTCGCCCCTGGCCGGGCCGCCGGGACGCGCATCCCCCCGGTCCCGATCGCCGTCCGCGTGAACGGCGTGTCGCACGAGGCCGCCGTCGCGCCCCGGCTGCTGCTCTCGGACTTCCTGCGCGACGAGCTCGGGCTCACCGGCACCCACGTCGGCTGCGGCCACGGCACCTGCGGCGCCTGCACCGTGATCCTCGACGGCGAGCCGGTGCGTTCCTGCCTGACGTTGGCCGCCCAGGTCGACGAGTGCACCGTCACCACCGTGGAGGGCCTCTCGCCCGACGGCGAGCTGACGCCCGTGCAGCAGGCCTTCCAGGACAACCACGGGATGCAGTGCGGCTTCTGCACCCCGGGTTTCGTCTGCTCGCTGACCGCGCTGCTCGCCGCTGACCCCGAGCCCTCGGACGAGGCCATCACCGACACCCTCGACGGCCATCTGTGCCGCTGCACCGGCTACCAGAACATCGTCAAGGCGGCCAGGCAGGCCGCCGGCCGTCCGGTCGCGCCGGAGGACAGCCGATGACCACCACCCGAACGGGACCGGTCCCGGCCCGGCCCCAGTACGTCGGCGGCTCGGTCAAGCGCCGGGAGGACCCCCGCCTGCTGCTCGGACGCGGCCGCTTCGTCGCCGACGTCCAGCCGGCGGGCACCGTGTTCATGGCGATCGTCCGCTCCCCGCACGCCCACGCCCGCATCGTCGGGATCGACACCTCGCGGGCCCTGGCCGCACCCGGCGTGCTGTCCGTCCTGACGTGGGCGGACATCGAGGGCGAGGCCGGGACGATCCCGTGCATCGACCTCTACCCCGACTCGCTGCCGCTGCTGCAGACCGCGCTCGCCGACGGCATCGTCCGCTACGTCGGGCAGCCGGTGGTGGCGCTCGTCGCGACCAGCGAGTACGGGGCCGAGGACGCCCTCGAGCTGATCGACGTGGAGTACGCGCCGCTGCCCGCGGTCGTCGATCTCGACGAGGCGGTGACCGGACCGACGCTGCTCTACCCGGAGCACGGGACGAACGTCGTCACCACGATCGCCCAGGACGTCGGCGAGGTCGACCGGGCCTTCGCCGAGGCCGACCACGTCTACGAGGAGACCTTCACCATCCACCGGTACGGCCCGGTGCCGATGGAGACCCGGGGCGTGGTGGCGGAGGTCGACCCGATCACCGAGCGGCTCACGCTCACCACGTCCACCCAGTTCCCCCACCTCGTGCGCGGCTTCCTGTCCGGGGTGCTGGGCCTGCCGGAGAGCCGCATCCGGGTGATCGCCCCCGACGTCGGGGGCGGGTTCGGGGCCAAGTGCGAGTTCTACTGCGAGGAGATCCTCGCGCCGCTGTTCGCGCTGCGGCTGCGCCGCCCGGTGAAGTGGGTGGAGGACCGCCGCGAGCACCTGATGGCGAGCTCGCACGCCCGGGAGCAGAAGCACACGGTGCGGGTCGCCGTCCGCGCCGACGGCACCGTCACCGCCGTGGACGCGCAGTCGTGGACGAGCAACGGCGCCGCCTGCTGCACCCTGGCGACCACTCCGGCGTCGATCAGCTCGGCCATGCTGCGGGGGCCGTACCGGATCCCCGCCTACCGCGCCCGGGCGCACTGCGTGGTCACCAACAAGACGCCGCTGGCGGTCTACCGGGGCGCCGGACACCCCCAGGCGGTGCTGGTCATGGAGCGGATGATGGACACCATCGCCGCCGACCTCGGTCGCGACCGGGTCGAGCTCCGACTGCAGAACATGATCACTCCCGAGGAGCTGCCGAGCGACCGCGGCACGGCGATCGTCCTCGCCGGACCGGTCGTGTACGACACCGGCGACTACGGCGCGACACTGCGCCGGGCCGCCGAGATGATCGGTCTGGGCCCGGGATGGGGCGTCGAGCAGGAGGCCGCCCGCGACGCGGGTCGGTACCTCGGTATCGGGGTGGCCTCGCTGGTGGAGGAGACGGCCATCGGCCCGTACGAGTCGGCCGTCGTCCGGGTGGACGGCGCGGGCAAGGTCACCGTCCTGACCGGCTCCAGCCCGCACGGGCAGGGCCACGTCACGACCTTCAGCCAGCTCGTCGCGGACGAGCTGGAGATCGACCTCGACGACATCACGGTGCTCCACGGCGACACCGACGTCGTCGCCGACGGCGTCGGCACCTTCGCCTCCCGCTCCGCCGCGATCGGCGGTGCCGCCGCTCGCCGGGCCGCGGGCGAGGTCAAGGACAAGGCGCTCACCCTCGCCGCGCACCTGCTCGAGGTCGACCGCGCCGACCTCGAGTGGCGCGACGGGGCGGCGGTCGTCCGCGGGACGTCCCGCTCCGTGGCGCTCGGCCGGATCGCCGTGGCCGCCACCGCGTGGAACGCCCCGCTGCCCGGCGGGATGGACTGGAACCTGGAGGCCACCTACCAGCACCAGGCCGCCGGGATCGCGTTCTCGCACGCCACCCATGCCGCCAAGGTGGAGGTGGACGTCGCGACGGGGCAGGTCGAGGTCGTCGACTACGTCGTCGTGCACGACTGCGGCACGGTGATCAACCCGACGATCGTCGAGGGGCAGGTGCACGGCGGGGTCGTGCAGGGAATCGGCGGCACCTTCTTCGAGGAGTTCGCCTACGACGCGAACGGCCAGCCCCTCACCCCGACGCTGCAGGACTACCTCCTGCCCACCGTCGGCGACGTGCCGTGGATCCGCACCGACCACACCGAGTCGCCGACCCCGCTCAACCCGTACGGGATGAAGGGGGCCGGCGAGGGCGGCGCCACGGGGGCACCCGGCGCGCTGGTCAACGCACTGCAGGACGCGCTCGTCCCGTTCGGCGTCACCCTCACCTCCGACGGACCATGGACACCGGAGAAGGTGCTCGCGCTGATCCCGGAGGAGCAGGGATGAGTTGCCCTGTGTCAAGCCGCAGCCGGTTGATCTTGGTTGAGGACGCGT
>JAOZVV010000137.1 GCA_025869365.1 Pseudonocardia sp. | reverse complement strand
CCGGGCGACCGCCCGGCGCCGTGCCCGGAGCGACGGCGTCCCGACCGGGGTGTGGGGGCAGCACATCCCGGTCGCTCGCCGCGGGGCGGACCCCGTACGACGGACCTGCGCCCGGGTGGTCGTCCCGCACGCGCGTCGGAAACGTCGCCCCGTCCGCACCGGCCCGGACGACGAGTGTTCGTCGGTGAGGGCACTATGGGTTCGTGTCTGTCTCCGACCGCGCCGATCTCGTTCCCGCCGCTGCACCGCCCGGGCCGGGCTCGGGGGCGCGGCCGTCCGTCCCGCTCGGTGCCTTCGGGCCCGTCGACGAGGAGATCAAGCGCCGCGACCTGCGGAAGATGAAGCTGATCGCCACGGGTTTCCTCCTGGGCGCGACCGGGATCTTCCTGGTCATGCGCTACCTGGAGCAGATCCAGGGCCAGGCGTGGGCCGGCTACGTCCGGGCGGCGGCCGAGGCGGGCATGGTGGGTGCGCTCGCGGACTGGTTCGCGGTCACCGCGCTGTTCCGGCATCCGCTGGGGATCCCGATCCCGCACACGGCGATCATCCCGAAGAAGAAGGACACCATCGGCGACAGCCTCGGGGACTTCGTCGGCGAGAACTTCCTGTCCGAGGACGTCGTGCGGGACAAGCTCGCCCGCGTCGAGGTGACGTCCCGGGTCGGTGCGTGGATCGGCCAGGAGGCCAACGCGGACCGCATCACCGCGGAGCTCGCGCAGGCCGCGCGGGGCATCGTCACCGTCCTGCGGGACGACGACGTCCAGGAGATCATCGAGCAGATCCTGGTCCGCAAGATCCTGGAGAAGGAGGTCGGTCCGCCGCTGGGCAAGATCCTCGCGGGGATCCTGGAGGACGGGGCGCACCGCCGGCTGGTCGATCTCGTGTGCGACCGGGCCTACGACTGGGTGACCGCCAACCAGGAGATGGTGCTCCGCGTCGTCCACGAGCGGGCGCCGATGTGGACGCCGCGCTTCGTCGACGACATGGTCGCGGACAAGCTGTTCAACGAGGTCCGCTCCTACGCGTGGGCGGTGAAGACGGATCCGGAGCACCCGCTGCGGCACGCCGTGGACCGCTTCCTCACCGAGTTCGCCGGGGACCTGCAGAAGGACCCCGCCACGATCGCCCGTGCCGAGCAGATCAAGCAGCAGGTCGTCGAGCACCCCGAGGTGCAGAAGTTCATCGGGCAGGCCTGGGGCGTCGTCAAGGGCATGATCCTCGACGCCGCCGGGGACCCGTCGAGCGCGCTGCGGACCCGGGTCCGGGACGGGCTGATGAGCTTCGGCGCCCGGCTCTCCGAGGACGCCGAGCTGCGCGGCAAGCTCGACGGCTGGCTGGCGGACGCCGCGGGCTACGTCGTGCGGCACTACCGTCACGAGATCACCACGCTGATCACGGACACCGTCGCGAAGTGGGACGCGGAGGAGACCTCGAAGAAGATCGAGCTACAGGTCGGCCGGGACCTGCAGTTCATCCGGATCAACGGCACGGTCGTCGGCGCGCTGGCGGGGCTGGCGATCTACTCGTTCTCCGAGCTGCTCTTCTGACCCCGGGCCCGGGCCGCACGCAAATCGGGCGAAACTGTCGGGGGTTCGCTCTAGTGTCCGGCCCATGACGACGACCGTGGCCGTACGCGCCGAAGGTCTGGTGAGGACCTTCGGTTCCACGCGCGCGCTCGACGGCGTGGATCTCGAGATCCCCGCCGGCACGATCCTCGGCCTGCTCGGGCCCAACGGCGCGGGGAAGACCACGACGGTCCGCGTGCTCACCACGCTCCTGCGGCCGGACGCGGGCCGGGCCTGGGTCGCCGGGCACGACGTGGTGGCCGAGCCGGACGCGGTCCGCCGCTCGATCGGCCTGTCCGGCCAGTACGCCGCGGTGGACGAGAACCTCACCGGCTTCGAGAACCTCTACCTCGTGGGCCGGCTCTACGGGATGCGGCGCAAGCCGGCCCGCGAGCGGGCCCGCGAGCTGCTCGAGCGGTTCAGCCTGCAGGAAGCGGCCGAGCGGCCGTCCAAGACGTACTCGGGCGGGATGCGGCGCCGGCTGGACCTGGCCGGTGCGCTCGTCGCCCGGCCCCCGGTCGTCATGCTGGACGAGCCCACCACGGGGCTGGACCCGCGCGGCCGGCTGGACACCTGGTCGATGATCTCCGAGCTCGTCGCGGACGGGGCCACGGTGCTGCTCACCACGCAGTACCTGGAGGAGGCGGACCAGCTCGCGGACAGCATCGTCGTGATCGACAAGGGCAGGGCGATCGCGTGGGGCACCGCGGACGAGCTGAAGAACCGGGTCGGCGGGGAGCGGTTGCAGTTCGTCGTCACCGAGCCGGAGAAGGTGGCGGACGCACGGGCCGTGCTCGCCGAGGTCGGTGCGGGCGAACCGGTCGTCGACGACAGCCTCCGGCGGCTGTCCGTCCCGGTCGACGGCGGGACGAAGGCGCTGGTGGAGGTGCTGCGCCGGTTCGACGTCGAGGGCATCGAGGTGCAGGACGTCGCGCTGCAGCGCCCGACGCTGGACGACGTGTTCCTCAGCCTGACCGGGCACGCCGCGGACGACGACCCTGCGCAGACGGAGGAGAAGAAGTGAACGCCGTGTCCCAGGCCGTGCGGGACGGCAGCATCGTCACCTGGCGGAACCTCGTCGGGATGAAGCGGGTCCCGGACGCGCTGATCGGCCTGACCGTGCAGCCGATCATGTTCGTGCTGCTCTTCGCGCTCGTCTTCGCCGGCAGCCTCGGCGGGGACACCTACCGGGAGTTCCTGATCGCCGGGATCTTCGCCCAGACCGTCGCGTTCAACGTCTTCTTCACCACGATCGGCATGGCCAACGACCTGGGCAAGGGCGTCATCGACCGGTTCCGGTCGCTGCCGATGTCGCGGGTCGCGGTCGTGCTCGGCCGGACCACCGCGGACCTGGGCGTCGGCGTGATCACCTTGATCGTGATGGCGCTGACCGGCCTCGTCGTCGGATGGCGGATCCGCGGGAGCTGGCTGGACGCGCTCGCCGGGTTCGGGTTGCTCCTGCTGTTCTCCTTCGCGATGTCCTGGATCGGGGTGTTCGTGGGTCTGGTGGCGCGCAACGTCGAGGTGGCGCAGAGCGTGGGGCTGCTCTGGCTCTTCCCGTTCACGTTCCTGTCCAGCGCGTTCGTCTCGGTGCAGGGCTTCCCCGGCTGGCTGCAGCCGGTCGGGGAGTGGAACCCGGTGAGCGCGGTCGCCCGGGCGTCGCGGGAGCTGTTCGGCAACCCGACCCAGCTCCCGGGGTTCCCGGAGTCGAGCGCCTGGCCGGCACAGAACGCCGTCCTCTACGCGGTGCTCGCGTCCCTGGCGATCATTGCGATCTTCCTGCCGCTGGCGGTGGCCCGCTACCGCCACGTGGCCAGCCGCTGACCCACCCACCCACCCGCGTCATGGAGCCATAACGTGCTTCTCCGGCCCGCTCAGCCGCGTTGTGGAGCCATAGCGCGCTTTCGGGGCCGCCCTGGCGCGTTGTGGAGCCATGACGCGGTCGCGGGGCCGGTCGTCAGAGGAGGGTTCCTGTGGCGAGGCCCAGGGCGGCGGCGCCGAGGCCGGCCGACACGGAGACGACGGCGTTCAGGGCGGCGAAGAGGCGCGAGCCCCCCGCGGCCAGCTGGACGGTCTCGTAGCCGAAGGTCGAGTAGGTGGTGAGCGCACCACAGAAGCCGGTCCCGACGAGGGCGACCACCGTCGGGGACGCCGTGGAGCCGAGGACCGTCCCGAGCACGAACGAGCCCGCCACGTTGACGACGAGCGTCCCCCACGGGAAACCGGTGTCGTGCCGGGACTGCACCACCCGGTCCGTCACGAACCGCAGGGGCGCCCCGACCGCGGCCCCCAGCACCACCATCAGCGGGATCACCGGGACCGCCCGATCGCGCGGGCCAGGCCGATCCCGGCCCACGTCGCCGCGACGGCCGCGGCGAGCGTCCCGGCCAGGTAGCCGAACGCCGTGCCGACGTGCCCGGCCGCGATCAGGTGCTGGGCGTCGACGGAGTAGGTCGAGAACGTGGTGAACCCGCCGAGGATCCCCGTGGCCAGGAACGGCCGGAGCAGGGGATGCGGCGTCCGGAGCTCCGTCAGGGTCACCAGCAGCGCGCCGATCAGGAACCCGCCGAGCACGTTGATGCCGAACGTGCCGAGCGGGAAGGTGCCGGGTGCCGCGGGCAGGGTCAGGCCCACCGCCCACCGGGCGAGCGCGCCCAGCACCCCTCCGACGGAGACGGCGGCGATCGCGGGCCCCTGGCCGGCCAGGGGGTCGAACAGCCGCCGCGGCGGGGCGAAGACCCGGTCCTCACCGCTCGACGGGAGGTTGGCCATCATGCGCAGAACCCTAGCGATGTCGTGGTCATGACGTGGTGAAGGCCACGTGACCTGCGCAAGCACTGCGCTTGCAGGAGCTAGCACATGTCCGTACGGTCATAGGTGTCCGAGGGAGATGAGTGCGGATGCCGGAAGACCCGAAGAGCGAGCCGAAGGTCGACGTCGCCACCGAGCGCGTCGGTCAGGCCGTCGAACACGTCGGTCAGGCCGTCGGCCAGGCGGTGGACGACATCGGCTCCTACATCCGTTCCCAGCGGGAGACCGCACAGGTCAGCCTGCGTCAGCTCGCCCGGACCGCCGGCGTCAGCAACCCCTATCTCAGCCAGATCGAGCGGGGGCTGCGCAAACCGTCGGCCGAGATCCTGCAGCAGATCGCCAAGGGACTCCGGATCTCCGCCGAGGCGCTCTACGTCAAGGCCGGGATCCTCGAGGAGAGGCCCCTGAGCGTGGTCACGGACGCGGTCCTGTCCGACGACACGCTCACCGAGCGGCAGAAGCAGGTTCTGCTCGACATCTACCAGTCCTTCCGGCGGGAGAACGCCCAGCAGGCCGATCCCGGCGTAACCACGACCCACGACAAGGAGAAGTGATCATCATGGCTGTGTCGCTGCCGACCGCCGCGGATGTCCGCAAGGTCCGTGAGCAGGCTGCCAAGAACGTCTCCGAGCAGGCGGGTGTCGTGAAGACGCCGTTGCTCGCCGCCCTCGGCGCCACCGACTACGCCGTCAGCACGGTGCTCGGTGCGTACAGCACCGCCCGCGCGCGGACCACCGAGCAGGTCGAGGCCGCCCAGGCGCGCGCCGCCGACCTGCCCAACGAGCTCAACGAGCTCCGCGGCAAGCTCACCACCGACGAGCTGCGCAAGCTGGTCGACGACCTCCGCGCGCAGGCCGAGAGGTACTACTCCGGCCTCGCGAAGCACGGCGAGACCACCTGGGGCAAGATCCGCAAGCAGCCGCAGGTCAAGCAGGCCTTCAGCACCGTCGAGTCCTTCACCGAGACCCTCGACGCCCGCGTCGACGGCTTCGTCGACGACGCGCACGACGTGGCGGAGAAGGCGCTGTCCACCGTGACCCGCCAGACCCGCTCGGTCGGCGAGAGGACCGCGCAGCGGACCCAGAAGTTCGCGGCGGAGGTGGCGGAGGAGGTCACCGAGGTGACCGCCGATGCCGGCGCCACGCTCACCTCGGTGGGCGAGGGCACCGCCGCGAAGATCGACGAGGCGGGTGACGAGGCCGCCACCGGCACGCGCAGCACCACGCGCAAGGCCGCGAACCGCACCGCCCCGAAGACCACGCCGAAGACGGCGACCCGCAAGCCGGCCACGCGCCGGACCAGCACGAACGGTGCCGCCGACAGCACCAAGAGCTGATCACGCCGGCTCGAGACGACGGCCCCGGAGCCTCCGGCGGATTCTCGGGGTCCTCGCAACACCTGATGGCCTATGTGGTCGTCAGTAGA
>JAOZVV010000136.1:12993-33689 GCA_025869365.1 Pseudonocardia sp. | reverse complement strand
ACCTTGAAGCCCGGCGGCCGGTAGGCGACCTCGCCGAAGTACATCTCGCCGTCGCTGGTCACGAAGTACTCGGGGTGGATGAACCCGAAGTCGATCTCGAACGCCTTGATCAGCTTCTCGATCTCCTGGGTGATCCGGGCCCGGTACCTCTCCAGTTCCGGGGTGGCCGGGACGAACACCGAGTAGCCCAGCCGGACGTACTCGGAGATGTTCAGGAACCGGATCCTCCCGTTGAAGATCCACGCCTCCACGGCGAACTCCCAGCCGTCGAGATGGGATTCCATGAGGACCGGGAACTCCTCCTCGGGAATCGTGTCGACCTCGTCCGGGGTGCGGATCACGCGGTGCCCGAGGGAACCCGCCTTGTCGAAGGCCTTGAGGTGGATCGGGTCGTTCGGGTCACCGTCGAGCTTGAGCAGCGTCTGGTTGACGCGCTTGAGGAAACGGATCACGTCACCCTTGTCGTGGGCCTCCTCGAAGATCCCGACGCGGATGCCGCCGAGCTGGGCGCGGCGCTTCATCAGCGCCTTGTCCCGGAGCAGCATCGCCTGCCCGAACAGACGCGGGTTGCCCAGCAGCACCGAGTTGATGGCACCCGCCCATTCGACGGTCTCCTCGAACAGCGGAATGGCGACGTCGACGCCCTCGTCGCGCAGGCTCTCGGCGATCTCCATGGAACGGTCGTTGAGCCGTTCGAAGTTCCAGGGGATGTACGGGATGTCGTTCTTCGCGCAGTATTCCTCGGCCCAGTCCGGAGCGACCACCACGTAGCGCCTGTCGAATCGGTCCAGTGCCTCGATCGCGTTCAGGCTCCATCCCAGGACGGCGACGTAACCCTTCTCCGGATTCCGGCTGGTCGGCTCGATCGGCGGCATAGGCGATTCCCTCGTTCGTCTCGACAGAAACCATTGTGGTGACGTCCGCCGGGACCCTACCTGTCGGCCGTTCGGTCTACCGGGTGGGACGAACGGCCGAAGCCGGTTGCCAGATGCCGTGGGGCCGGATCAGGCGGCCGGCACCCCGACGCGTGCCGCGCCCGGCGCCGGCGTTCAGCGCGCTGCGGCGGTCTCCCCCGCGAAGCCGTCCGGGTCCGTGAAGGTGCCGGCGTCGCCGGTGATGACGAGCCGGTGCGAGCCGGTGCCGTCGGCGCCGGTACCGGCGTCCTCGGCCAGGGCCCGGCGCCCGTAGAGCGCCGGCCTCACCGGACCCGCCGTGTCGAACTCGACGTACCTGCGGCCGAAGCTCTTCGCCACGGCGAGACCCCGGTCGACGTAGAACCGCTTGCTCGCGGCGACGTCCGCGACCCCCAGCAGGAGGACGATCCGGTCGATCTCCCGGGTGGCCGGCCCGGTGTCCTTCTTCGCCGAGGTGGCGACCTTCCAGATCGTCCCGTCCGGGGCGCGCACGACACCGCCGTAGCCCCAGAACGACTTCGCGGCCGGTTTCAGCGCCGTGGCGCCGGCGTCGAGGGCGGCGTCGAGGAGGGCCGTGGCAGTGGCCGGCCGGGAGACCGTGAGCGAGAGCGTGCATCCGCGGAATCCGGTGGCCGGGGCCGTCGTGGCCCGCGCCCGTACCTCGGCGCCCAGGCCGAACGCGGATCTGGTGAACTGCTCGGCGGCGGTGGGATCGGTCGCTTCGATGGTGACGGAGTCCAGGGAGGTCATGCCGGCGACGCCAGGCGCGGCCCACCGGCCCGGGCTTCTCGATTCCTGCTCGGTGGACAGGGCGGCGAACCCGGGGGCCCCACGATCCGGACCACCGCTCAGTCCACCCCGTTGGCCAGCGTCATGGACTCCCCGGTGCGCAGCCGCCCCTGGTCCGACACCAGGTAGAGCACGGCGTTCGCCACGTCCTCGGGCTCCAGCAGCCCCGGCCGCGGACGCCCGCGCGCGAACACCTCCTCGGCGTCCGCGCGGCCCGGGTTCTCGAGGTCGGGGCGGATCATCCGGTAGATCGCGGGATTGTGGATCATCGTGGTGCTCACGCCGGCGGGCAGCACGGCGTTGACCGTGATCCCGTGCTCGGCGACCTCGTGGGCCACCGACCGCACCAGCGCCACCACGCCCGCCTTCGCCGCGGCGTAGTGCCCGGAGCTCCGCGCGCCGGTGGTCGCGACGATCGACGAGGTCGCCACCACGCGCCCCGCGCCCGCCTCGATCATCGGCGGCAGCACGGCGCGGAAGGTGTGGAAGACGCCGGTCAGGTTGACGTCGATCATGGTCTGCCACATCTGCGCGGACATCTCGACGATCGGGGCCCCGCTCGCGATCCCGGCGTTGGCGACGGCGATGTCGAGCCGGCCGAACCCGGTGAGCGCCCGGTCCACGACGTCCTGCATCGCAGCCAGGTCCCGGACGTCGGCCCGCACGGCGAGACACCGCCGGTCCAGCGCCTCGACCGCCCGCACCGTCTCGTCGAGATCGGCCGGGGTCGCCGGCGGGTAGTCCACCCCCTCCACCGGCGCGGCGAGGTCGCAGACGACGACGTCCGCGCCCGCCCGGGCGAGGGTCACGGCGTGCGCCCGCCCCTGGCCCCGCGCCCCTCCGGTGATCAGTGCGACCCTGCCCGCCAACCCGGTCATGGGGCCCCCCTCGTTCCTGCAGGCCTGCGTCCGACCAGGTGGAACACCCGGCTGAGCTGCCGGTACGGATCGCGCGACGCCGCACGGAGCTCCACCTCCGCGACGGCCGCGACGTCGGTGGTGGCGACGGGGAGATCCGTCCAGTCCGTGAACAGCCACACGCCGTACCAGTCCTCGAACCCGATCCCGCCGTCGCGCAGCAGCGCGGACAGCCCCTCGACGGTGTCGCCGCGGGTCTCGGCCCCGAGCACGCCGGTCTCGGACCCGGCGTCGAAGGCGGCCAGGGCGTCGGCCCAGCGCCGCTCGAGCGCCGGCCGCACCGCCAGCGTCCGCGCGTTCAGCGCCATCACCGACAGCACGCCGCCCGGCGCGACGCACCGGCACAGCGCAGCCACCATCGGCCGGGGATCATCCAGGTACATCAGCACCCCGTGGCAGAGGACCGCGGCGAACCGCCACCCACCGGTCACGACGTCCGCCCGCTCGCCCGGGCCCTCGATCAGGTGGATGCGACGACGCACCTGCTCCGGTTCGGCGAGCACGCGCTGCTCGGCCCTGTCGAGCATCTCCGCCGAGGAGTCCACCACGGTGACGTCGTAACCGAGCCGGGCCAGCGGCAACGACTGGTGGGCCGCGCCGCCGCCCACGTCCAGGACCGTCGCCGGCAGCGGCGGGAGGTGCCGGAGCAGCTGGTGGTGCAGCACGTGGGTCCGCACCCGGCCCTTCACCGTGGCGTACGCGCCGTCGACGAACGCGTCCGCCATCGTCGCCCAGGGATCCTCCGGCATCCCCGCATCCTGGCACCGCGCCGCACGCGGCGCCGCGGTTCGCCGGTCGCCCCCCGCGGCGCGCCGGGGTGGGGGTGGGCCCACCCCGCCCGCCCCGCGGGGGGGTGCCAGGTCGGGGCCCCCCCGGGCGGTGCCCCCCGGGTCAGGCCCCCACCCGGATCGCCGCCGCGGGACAGCCCGCCGCGGCGTTGCGGACGGCCGGCCACTGCCCGGCGGCCGGCGCCGCGTCCAGCAGCTCGACGATCGCGTCCTCGTCCCGCTGGTCGAACACGTCCGGGGCGGTGAGCACGCACTGTCCGGACCCGACGCAGGCGTCCTGGTCGACCTCGATCGTCATCGTCTCTCCTTCGGCCGAGGGGGCGGGGTCACCAGCGGACCGGCAGGCTCCGCACGCCGCCGGTGATGTGGTCGGTCCGGACGTCGAGCTCGTCCAGCCCTACGGCCGGCCGCAGGTCCGGCAGGCGCCGGGCCAGGGTCGCGAACACCGCCCGCAGCTCGGTGCGGGCCAGGCTCGCCCCGATGCAGAAGTGCGGACCGTGCCCGAACCCGACGTGCCCGCGCTCGGCGCGGTCCGGGTCGAACGCCTCGGCGTCGGCGAACACGTCGGCATCCCGGTTCGCCGAGTTCACCGAGTTCACCGAGTTCACCGAGAGGATCACGGCGTCGCCGCGTTCGATCCTCACCCCGCCGATCTCGACGTCGGAGTGGGCGTAGCGGAGCAGGCCGAGGTCACCGGGCGCGCCGAGGCGCATGATCTCCTCGATCACCGCGTCGACCCGGCCCTCCGGGTCCGCGACGAGAGCCTGCCACTGCTCCGGGTTGCTCAGCAGGAACAGCGTGCCGAGCCCGATGCGGTTCACCGTCGTCTCGTGGCCGGCGAAGAGCAGCCCGACGCACAGCCGGACCATCTCCGGGTAGCCGAAGCTCTCGTCCTCGGCCTGGGCGCGCACCAGGTCGGAGATCACGTCCTCCCCGGGCTCGGCGCGCTTGGCCGCGGCCAGCCCGGCCATGTAGCGGCCGAACTCCTCGCGGGCGACCTGCGCGTCCTCCCCGGAGAAGGTGGCCATCCGGTCCGACAGCGCGCGGAAGTGCTCGCCGTCCGTCTCGGGCACGCCGAGCAGCTGGCAGATCACCGCGACCGGCAGCGGGAACGCCAGGTGCGCGTGCAGGTCGACGACGCCGTCCGGAGCCCGGTCGTGGTCGGCGACCATGGCGTCGACGTAGGTGTCGACCAGCTCCTGGACGTGCTCGGACAGCCGCCGCATCCGCTTCGCGGAGAACGCGGGGGTCAGCAACCGGCGCATGCGGGCGTGGTCGGTGGCCTCCGAGGCGTAGTCCCCGGTCGGCCCGTCCTGGACGGCGGCCGTGCTGATCCGCGAGGCCCGCTCGGGTTCCGGGTGCGAGCGGCCGAACCGCTTGTCCCCGAGCAGTTCCCGGACCTCGGCGTACCGGGTCGCCAGCCAGGCGGGGTCCCCCGCCGGCGTGGTGACCGGCGTGATCGGGGCCTCCCGGCGCAGTACCTCGTAGAGCGGCGCCAGGTCCAGCAGGTTGGGACGGGCGAACGGCAACGCCGGACGATCGGCGAGGGTCATCGGTCTCCTCCTGTCGTTTGTCCCGTCACCGTACGATTTAGTGGCAGCCTCTGCCAGAAATGATGACCGAATAGGGTGGTCCCGTCACGAACACCCGGATCGGGGGCCCCCGTGGAGCAGGACCAGCTCGCCGCCCGGCGCGGCCGGCCCCCCGCCACCGACCAGCAGCGCCGCCGGCAGCGGCTCGCGATCTCGCGGGAGGCGGTCCGGCTCTTCCGGGCGCACGGGGTCACCGGCACGTCCGGGGCACAGATCGCGCTGGCCGCCGGGGTGTCCGAGCGGACGCTCTGGCGGCTGTTCCGGACCAAGGAGAGCTGCGTGGAGCCGCTGCTCACCGAGGCGCTCGACGGGTTCCGCGCGGTCCTGCGCTCCTGGCCCCGCGGCGTGGAGCTGGCGGAGCACCTCCAGGCCGCCTACACGTTCCTGCCCGAGGACTCCCGCACGGACACCGACGCCGTGCTCGCGGTGGTGCGGATGTCCCGGGACGATCCCGCGCTGCGCGCGGTCTGGCTGGTCCTGCAGGAACGCGCCGAGCCGACCTTCGCCGAGGTCCTCGGGCCCCGGACCGGCCTGCCCGCGGACTCCCCCGAGGTGCTCGTGCTCGCGGCGACGATGAACGCGGCCCTGCGGGTCGCCACGGACGACTTCGCCCGGTCCGCCGCCGAGGGGATCACCCCGTCCCGGGTGGAGGGCCACCGGCGGTGGCTCGCCGAGGCATTGCGCACCGCGACCCGGGTCAGCGTCCCGCCGTCCTGACGGGACACCGACGCCGTTGCTCAGGGAACGAGGTGGACCTTGATCGCGCCCGCGGAGCGCTCCCCCGCGACCCGGAACGCCTCGGCCGCGTCGTCGAGGTCGAACCGGTGGGTGACCAGGGCGTCACCCAGCTCCGGGTGCCGGGCGAGGACCTCGGCGGCCTCGGCGAACTCGTCCCGGCCCTCGTGGTGGCCGTAGTAGATCGCCGGGACGATCGAGACCTCCTTCATCACCACCGCGGGCGTCAGCGCCACCGGGTCCCAGGGCAGCGCGACGAGCACGATGCGCCCGCCCCGCTGCACGAGCCGGATCGCCTCGGCGAACGAGCTCGCCGAGCCGGCCGCCTCGACGACCACCGCGTAGCGCCCCTCGGGGGCCGTCCCGACCCCGAGCGCGACGGCGGCCCGCGTCTGCGCGGCGTGCCGGGTCACGACGTCGACGGGCACGCCCCGGTCCCGCAGCACCGCGGCGCAGACCAGGCCGATCGTCCCGCCGCCGATCACCAGCGCCCGCTCCCCCGGCCGGAGGCCTGCGCGGTTGACCGTGTGCACGGCCACGGCGACGGGCTCCACGAGCGCGACCAGGACGGGATCGACGCCCGCCGGGACCGGGACCAGGCAGTCCGGGTGCACGAGCACCTGCTCGGCGAGCCCGCCGTCGATGCTCGCCCCGTGGAAGTGGGCGTAGATGCCGCTGCAGAGGTACTCGGCGCCACCGGTGCAGTGGGCGCACGTCCCGCACGAGCGGATCGGGCGGACCGCGACCAGGGACCCGTCGGCGAGGAGGCCGCCGAACTCGTGGCCGAGGACCACCGGGACCGGGCCGGCGGCGATCGCGTGCAGGTCGCTCCCGCAGATGCCCGCCGACGTGACGCGCACGACGACGCCGTGCTCGTCGGGAACGGGGTCCGGGACCCGCTCGGAGACGATCCCGGCCTCGGTACTGCGCACAGCTCGCACGCACCGACCCTAGACGGACGCGGCGCCGACCGAACAGTCGCTCAGTCCGTGTCGACGAGGGCCCGCGCCCGGAGAGTCAGGGCACACCGCATTCTATTGCTTAGCGGCAAACAACTAAGCTGGAGTCCATGTCGCTGCGCTCCGCGGAATCCCGGCCCGCCGCCGGACCGGGCTCCATGGACTCCGACGAGCCGCTCCCGGGACGCCGGCTCGTGTTCGGTCTCGTCGGGCTGGCCCTGCTCCTCGGCTCGATCGACCAGACCTCGGTGGCCACGGCGCTGCCGACCATGCAGTCCGACCTCGGCGGATCGCTGGGCTGGACCGGCTGGACGATCACGATCTACTCCCTCGGCCAGATCATCGCCCTGCCCATCGCCGGACGGCTGAGCGACCAGTTCGGCCGCAACCGGGTCTTCCTCGTCGCCGTCGCGCTGTTCACGCTGATGTCCCTGGCCGCGGGGTTCGCGGGAAACATCGCGTTCCTGATCGCCGTCCGCGCGCTGCAGGGCATCGCGGCCGGGGCGATCATGCCGGCCGCGACGGGCCTGGTCGCCGAACGCTTCGGCCGCAACCGGGACCGCGCGGTCGGCCTGTTCACCAGCATCTTCCCGATCGGCGCGATCATCGGGCCGATCGTCGGCGGGGTGCTGGTCAGCTACACGTCCTGGCGGGCGATCTTCTTCGTCAACATCCCCCTCGGCGTGATCATCGTGCTGGGCGGGCTGCTGCTGATCGGTGTCCGGCGCCCGGCGCAGGAGGGCCGGGCGACGGCCGTCGACGTTCCGGGGATCGCCCTGCTCACCCTGGTGCTGCTGGCCGGCATGACCGCGATGACCGTGCTCGGCAGCGGCGGGCACCCCGCGCTGCGGATCGTGCTCGCCGTCGTGTCGACGCTGGTCACCGTGGCCGCCGCGGTGCGGTTCGTGCGGCACTCCCGGACGGCCCCGAACGCCGTCGTGCCGATCCGACTCCTGGCCGGACGCACCTTCGGGCCGCTGAACGTGATCAACGTGCTGTTCGGCATGGCGGCGCTGGGCTTCTCCGCGCTCGTCCCGCTCTACGCCGAGCACCGCTACGGCCTGGGTCCGCTCGTCGCCGGGAGCCTGCTGTCCGTGCGCGCGATCGCCATGATCGCGACGTCGTCCGGTTCGGTGGCCCTGTTGCGCACCGTCGGCACCCGCCGGCTGATGCTGGGCGGCTACGCGCTCATGGCCGTCGGCACCGGGCTGCTCGCCGTCCCGCCACCGGGCACGCTCTCGCCCGAGGTCTGGCTCTCGATCACCGCCGGCGTCACCGGGCTCGGCATGGGGATGGCCGCGCCGTCGAGCAACAACGCCTCGATGCACCTGGCCAAGAACGAGATCTCGGCGATCGCCGGGCTCCGGGCGATGTTCCGGCAGTCCGGCGGGATCCTGGGGATCTCGCTGACCACCGCGGTCGTGTCCGCCTCGGCCGTCCCGGGGATCGCCCAGGCCTGGATGTTCGTCGCGTACGCGGTGCTCCTGCTGGCGATACTGCCGATCGTCTTCGCCCTGCCGGACCATCGCGGCGCCTGGTGAGGACCCCTCGGTACCGTCGCGGGAGCGATCCGGCCGACGAGGGGAGTGCCCCGTGCTGCAGCGGGTGACGGAGTTCTGCGCGCGCTACGGGCTCACCGTGCCGATCCTGGAGGCCCCGATGGCGGGCGCCTGTCCCCCGGAGCTGGCGATCGCGGTGGCCGAGGCCGGCGGGATGGGCGCGAACGGCGTCGTGCTGGACCGGCCGGACGCGATCGCGGGCTGGGTCGGGCGGTTCCGGGCCGGGTCCGCGGGCGCGTTCCAGCTCAACGTCTGGGTCCCCGACGAGCCGGTCGACGATCCGGCGCGGGTCGAGGCCGCGACGGCGTTCCTGCACCGCTTCGGCACCCCGGGTGCGGCGGCCGGCCCCGGACCCGTCTACGCCGAGCAGTGCGAGGCGATGCTGGCCGCCGCGCCGACCGCCGTCTCCACGATCATGGGTCTGTTCGAGCCGGACTACGTCCGCCGCCTGCACGAGCGCGGGATCGCCTGGTTCGCCACCGCCACCACCCTCGACGAGGCGCTCGCGGCGCAGGAGGCCGGGGCCGACGCGGTCATCGGGCAGGGGATGGAGGCGGGCGGGCACCGCGGCACCTTCGATCCCGCCGCGGCCGAGGGCACCACCGTCGGGCTGATCGCACTGGTCCCGCGGCTCGCGGACGCGCTGCGGATCCCGGTGATCGCGGCCGGCGGGATCGCGGACGGCCGCGGCGTCGCCGCCGCCCTCGCCCTCGGTGCCTCGGCGGTGCAGGTCGGTACCGCGTTCCTGCGCTCGCCCGAGGCGGCGATCGCCCCCGAGTGGTCCGCCTCGCTGCAGGAGCTGCCCCCGGAGCGGACCGTCCCCACCCGCGCCTACTCCGGACGGCTGGGCCGTGCCGTCGCCACCCCGTACGTCACCGCCTGGCAGGGCCCGGACGCGCCGGCACCCGCCCCCTATCCGGACCAGCGCGCCCTCGTCGGCCGCTGGCGCCGCGGCGCCCCGGACGGGCTGGACCGCGCCAACCACTGGGCCGGCCAGTCCGCGGGGCTGGCCCGCGCGGAACCCGCGGGCGAGATCGTCGCGCGGATGTGGGACCAGGCCCGCGGCCTGCTCGCCTGACCGCGAGGCCGGCGGGGGGCGGGCCCGCGCAGGCCCGCCCGCCCCTGTGGGTCAGGCCCGCCCCGCGGGCGGGATGTTCTGGTTGACGTGGAAGGTGTTGTCCGGGTCGTAGCGGTGCTTGATCCGGGTCAACCGCTCGTAGTTGTCCTGGTAGAACGCGCGCACCCGGTCCGTCCCCTCGTCCATCACCATGTTCAGGTAGGCGGTGCCCGCCGACGTGGGATGCAGCCGCTCCCAGTACTCCTTGGCCCAGTTCGAGATCGCCGTGGCCTGGGCGGGATCGGGGTCGACCCCGACGATGACGCCCGCCCACCCGCCGTCGCGGTAGGCGAAGGCGGTGTCGCCCGGGGCGACCCGCGCCGCGGCACCGTCGATCGGGTAGAGGTGCATCGTGGAGTGCCCGGTCGGGAGCTTGTCGCCGAACTCCCGGTGCACGTCGATGGCGGCGTCGGAGATGTCGCGGAAGAAGTCGGCCCGCCAGTACCACTGCAGCCCGGCCGGGTAGAGCGGGTCGAACGCGGACTGCAATGCGCTGAACGGCATGTCGTGCAGCCCGACGATCAGCGGCGACCCGAACTCGCGGACCGGGGCGAGGATGTCGTCGGCCCGGTCGTGCGGGCCGGTGTAGCACCACACGATGGCGCAGGCCTTGCGTCCCCACAGCTCCTCGGGGAACGGTGGCGCGGGCGGGATCGTGATCAGGCCGATCCAGCCGGAGAGCTCCTCGGGCAGCGCCGGGATCAGCTCGCGGTACCAGCGCATCACCTCCGGTGCGTCGGCGATGTCGTAGAGCACCGGGCCGCCGATGATCGTGCCGTTCTCGCCGATCGGGTGGCAGCGGAAGGTGAAGGACGTGACGACGCCGAAGTTGCCCCCGCCGCCCCGCAGCGCCCAGTACAGGTCCGGGTGCGACGTGGCGTTCGCGGTGACGAACCGGCCGTCGGCGAGCACGACGTCGGCGGAGAGCAGGTTGTCCACGGTGAGGCCGAAGCGGCGCGACAGGTAGCCGATGCCGCCGCCCAGCGCGAGCCCGGCGACCCCGGTCGAGGCCAGGAACCCCGACGGCGTGGCCAGCCCGAACGCGACGGTGGCGTGGTCGACGTCGCCCCAGGTGGCGCCGGCGTCGACCCGGACGGTGCGCTGCTCGGGATCGACGGTGGTGCTGCGCATCAGCGACAGGTCGATGACGAGCGCGTCGTCCCAGGTGCCGAACCCGGCGGCGTGGTGGCCGCCGCCGCGGACGGCGATCTCCAACCCGTGTGCGCGGGCGAACATGACCGAGCTGATGACGTCCGCGGTGTCCCGGCACCGGACGACGGCCGCCGGCCGCTTGTCGATCATCCCGTTGTAGACGGCGCGGGCGGCGTCGTACCCCTCGTCGCCCGGGGTGATCAGGTCCCCGCGCAACGTGGACTCGAGCTCGGGGAACGGGACGGAGGTGGTGGTGGTCATGGGAGGTGCCCTCTTCCGACGGTGCACCCGCACGGCGCGGGTGCCTCGCCTCCGAACGCTAGGAACGCAGCGTTCGCGAGCCGTTCGCCTCGGTCCGGGGACGGCCCCGGGGCGGGGGAACGGCGAGCGCGGTCACCGGGACCCCGCGGGCGGTGAGATCGTCCAGGCACCGGGTGAGCAGCGCCGCGCTGCCGTGCTCCGCGGCGAGCCGGGCCGCGTCCTGCAGCCGGGCGACGGCCTCGCCGTCGTCGTCGTGGGCGGCCCGCAGGCGCATCACCTCCGGCAGCCACCAGACGTCGTCGCGGGCCCGGCCGCCGGCCAGCGCGGCGTCCAGCGTCGCGCGGGCCACGTCCGGGCGGCCCTCACGGCGCGCGATGTCGGCGCAGAGGGAGAGCCAGTAGGGCATGCGCGCGAACGCGCCGTCCGCGGTGAGGGCGTCCACGCCGCGCCGGGCGAGGTCGGTGCCGGACCCGTCGTCCCGGCTCCATCCGCCGAGCACCAGCGCCCACTCGCGGTAGTAGGCGAAGGAGTAGCGCTCGCACAGCTCGCTCAGCTCGTCGACGACGCGGCGCACCTCGGACACCTCGCCGAGGAGCTGGTGGGTGACGGCGCCGTAGGCCAGCGCGACGACGAGGCTGTAGAGCCTGTCCCCCGCGCGGGCGCGGGCGATGGCGCCCGCGGCACTCTCGGCGGCCCGTTCGGCGTCGCCGAGCAGCCAGTGCACGTGCGCGGCCCAGGCCGGCCCGTGCACGTCGGAGTCGGTGCCGACGCTCAGCGCGTGCGCGCCGCCGTACTCGGCGGCCAGCGCGAAGTGCTCGACGGACTCGGCGAGCCTGCCCAGGCTGGCGGCCGAGCCCGCGAAACCGAAGTGCGCCGGCCCGCGCAGCGGGGAGTCCGGCGTGACCATCTCCAGCGCCCGCGTCGCCGTGCGGTGGGCGTCCGCGGTGTCCCCGTGCACGAACTGCGAGGACCAGAGCCCGACGAGCGCGTCGAGGACCGAGTCCCGCCGCCCCACCGTGTCCGCCAGGGTGATCGAGCGCTGCAGCGTCTCCCGGACCAGCGGCGACGCGTAGCCGTAGCGGGCGGTCAGGGGCTTGGCCAGGGACTCCACGAGATCGAGCTCCCGGTTCGTCCGGTCCCGCCCGGCCGGGAGCGTGCGCACGATCTCCAGCGCGGACTCGTGCAGCCTGATCGCCTCGTCGTGGGCGAACATGGACGAGGCGACGGCCGCGGCCCGGCGGTAGTACTCGACCGCGCGGTCCGCGCGCCCGGCGTGGGCGTACTGCTCGGCGAGCTGCGCGGAGACGGAGTCCGGGTCGTCGGTGTGCAGCAGCTCCAGGCCCTGCGCGACGCGCCGGTGCAGCAGCCAGCGACGTGGAGGGCTGACGCCGGCGTAGGCGGCGTCGCGGAGCAGGTCGTGGGAGAAGTCGTAGCTGCCGCCGACCTCGCGCAGGATGCGGCTGCGCCAGAGCTCGTCCACCGCGCGGACGACGGTGTCCGCCGGCAGGTCCGCGGCCTCGGTGAGCAGGTCGAGGGTGACGTCGCGGCCGACGGCGGCGGCGAGCCCGGCGACGTCACGGGCCTCCTGGCTCACCTGGGCCAGCCTGCTCTGCAGCACCGACACCAGCGCCTTCCCCGCCGGCGAGTCCATGTCCGCGCGGCCGGCCTCGACGATGTAGAGCGGGAACCCGCCCGTCGTCGCCTGCAGCACGCCCGCCTCGGCCGCGGTGAGCGCGTTCCCGGTGACGGTCTCGGCGAGCGCGGCCGTGTCGTCCACCTCGAAGGGGTCCAGGACCACCTCGGAGAGCTGGCCCGTCGCGCGCATCCGGACGATCCAGGCGCCGAGGGCCGGGTCCTGGTCGCCGTGGTCCTCCCGCATCGTCGCGACCACGAGCACGGGGTCCTGCGCGGCGAGGCCGAGGTAGAACGTCATGAACGCCAACGTCTCCTGGTCACACCACTGCAGGTTGTCGAGTGTCAGCAGGACGGGCCGGTCGACCGCGAGCAGCGCCCGGCTCAGGCCCTCGAAGAAGCGGTGGCGCTGCCACGCGTCGATCATCGCCCGCGGCCCGGGCACCGCCTGTTGCGTGCGGGCACGGCTCGGGGGCAGCAGGCGCTCCACCTCGCCCCGCCACACCGGGTCGACCGACGGCAGGACGGCGCGGACGGCGGGGGTGCGCAGCCAGTCCGCCGCCGGGGCGAGCGCGAGGCGCCCGGAGGTGCCGAAGCACTGGGCGTCCGCCACCACCGCCCCGTCGCGGCGGACCTCGTCGGCCAGCTCGGCCATCAGCCGGGACTTCCCGACGCCGGGGTCCCCGCGCAGCACGACGAGCCCGGCCCGTCCGCCGGCCGCGGCGTGCCAGCGCTCGCGCAGGGCGTGCAGCTCGGCCGCCCGGCCGACGATGCCCCCGCCCCCGCGGACCGTCCGGGGGGCGGGTGGTTCGGCGGCCGCGTCGACGGCGGGACCGGGCCGCGCCAGCAGCCGGTTCAGCGTGGTGCGGGTCAGCGGGTCCGGCTCGACGCCCAGCTCCCGCTCCAGCACCGACGCGCAGTGGTGGTACGTGCTCACCGCGCCCGCGCGGTCCCCCAGCTCGCCCTGCAGCTCGATCAGCATGCGGTAGCCGGCCTCCTCCAGCGGGCGCAGCTGGATGCGGCGCCGGGCGAAGTCGGCCGCCCGCGCCAGGTCGCCGATCCCCCGGTACGCCGTGATGGCGCGGTCCAGCAGGTCGACGCACTGCTGCTCCAGCTCGGTCCGCGTGTCCCGGGCCCACTCGTCGTCGTTGCCGGGGAGGAACTCGCCGCCGTAGCGGGCGACGGCGGCCGCCGCCCGGGCCCGGAAGACGGCCCCGTCGTCGGCCCGCTCGTCGGCGGCGGCGGCCAGCGCGGCCGCGCGGTCGGCGCGGAACGCCCGGACGTCGACGACGCAGGTCGGGCTGTCCCGCCAGGCGAGGTCCCGCGAGGTGACGACGAGCGCGGGCTCGTCGCCCAGGACGCCGCGCAGGTTGTGCAGCTCGCGGCGGAGGTTCGTCAGGGCCTGTTCGTCCGAGGAGTCCGGCCAGAACGTGGCGGCGATCCGCTGGCGGGTCTGCGGCGCGTCACCGTGCGCGGCGAGGAACGCGATCAGCGCGATCGTCCTCGACGACCGCGCCGCGATCGTGCCGTCCGGGCCGGCGAGCAACTGCTCGCCGAGCAGGGTGACATGCATCGTCGCCGCCCCCTCCCCCGCGGCTGGACCATCCCCACCAGCGTCCCGGCCCCCCTCCCGGCGCGACAGGTCCGGGTGGAGCATCCGCACCGCCGTCCGGACGACGTCATGCGGCCCACCGGAGCGGCATCAGGCCTCACCGTCGCGCACGCAGCCGGGAGAGGGCGTGACGCGGCCGGGTGGGCGTACCTAGGGTGGCCGTGCGGGCCCGGGGACACGGCCCGCGACGAGTGACACGCCGGGATGGACCAAAGGCGGTTCTCCACATGAAGGACGTACATCGGCTCGAGTCCGCGACGGCGAACCCCGGCAGGGGCACCGTGCTCGACGCGTGGGAACGGTTCGTACAGGGCGAGGACCAGGTCCCGGGCGTCCGTCCCGTGGTGGCGATCTCCTGGCATCGCTGCCGGGAGCAGTACCGCGTCGATCCGAGCCTCACCGAGGCGCCGCTGGCCGTCGCGGAGATCGAGCACCTGCCCGAGCACGACGTCGTCTTCTCCGAGCTGGGCTTCCACGCCGCGTCCGTGGCGCACGAGGTGGGCAACGCCGGCGGCGTCGTCACCATCACCGACGCCACGGGCCGGATCCTGGGCGAGTGGGGGGACCCGGCCACCCTCGCCAGGGCCAGGGACTCCAACCTCGCGCCCTGGTTCTGCTGGTCGGAGTACGCGGCCGGCACGAACGGCATGGGCACCGCGCTCGAGGCGCACGGCCCGGTCGCCATCAGGGGCGCCGAGCACTGGTGCCAGGCGTTCCACAACTGGGTGTGCGCGGGCATCGCGGTGCGTGACGTCGTCTCCCGGGAGCCGATCGCGGTCCTGAACATCTCCTGCTGGCGCAGCCAGCTCCCCGCGCCCGCGGGGAGCTGGCTGGCGAACGCGGTCACCAAGACCCAGTGCAGGCTCAAGGGGCGTGCCCGGGACAGCGGTGCCGAGCTGCTGGCGGCCTACACCCAGGCCAGGGCGCGTTCCGGTGCGGCGCTGGCCGCGGTGGACACGGCGGGCAAGGTGGTGATCGCGGACGACACGGCGAGCGTGCTCCTGGGCGTCCCGGCCTCCACCCCGGCGATCGACCCCACGGTGCGCTGGAACCCCGGGCGGCCGGAGCTGATCGGGGCGGTCCGGTACGCCAGCAGGCAGGCGGCCCACAACCCGGGCTGGGTCGGCACGACGCAGATCTTCACCCACCTCTCGGACGAGCCGACGTCGATCAGCATCCGGCCCGTCTTCCTCACCGGCCGGCTGATCGGGAACCTCGTCTCCTTCGGCGCCTCCGAAGGGGCCCAGCTGCCCCAGCCCGACAGCACCACCCGGCCCCGGACGCTGCCGCGCCGGCTGGTCGCGCTGCGCGGCACCAGGATGGTGCTGCTCCCGCTGCCGGAGGTCTCCGTGGCCGAGTCGGAGGGCAGCGACGTGTGGCTGTCCACGGACCAGGGGCGGCTACGGGCGGCCTCGCCGAGCCTCGACAAGCTCGACGGCGAGCTGACGGACGTCGGCTTCCTGCGGGTGCACCGCCGGTACATGGTCAACCTCAGCCGGGTCCGGGAGATCGAGCGCGGGCTCAAGGGCGAGCTGTTCCTCGTCATGGACGACCGGGCGGACGAGCTGGTGCCGGTCTCCCGGCGCAACACCCCGGCCGTGCGCCGGGCCCTGGACATCTGAGGCCGGACATCCGAGGTGCCGGCAGGACCGGTCTTCGAAGGAGTTGTGCCAATGTCTCGCAGCCCGGACGCCGTTCCCGGCGCGACGAACGACGAGGGCGCCGGTGGTCTCGGCGTCCCGGCCCGGCCCCGCACCCACCGCCGGGCCGGGGGCCCGGGCAACCGGGACTGGTGGCCCGGCCGGCTCAACCTGGCGATCCTGCGCAAGCACCCTGTCGAGGCGGACCCCACGGGTGCGGACTTCGACTACGCCGCGGAGTTCCGGACGGTCGACCTCGACGCCCTGGCCCGGGACGTCGACGCGGTGCTGACGACGTCGCAGGACTGGTGGCCGGCGGACTTCGGCCACTACGGGCCGCTGGTGATCCGGATGGTGTGGCACTGCGCCGGCACCTACCGCATCCACGACGGCCGGGGCGGCGCGGCCGCCGGGATGCAGCGGTTCGCGCCGCTGAACAGCTGGCCGGACAACCGCAACCTCGACAAGGCGCGCCGGCTGCTCTGGCCGGTGAAGCGCAGGTACGGCCGCGCGCTCTCCTGGGCCGACCTGATGATCTTCGCGGGCAACCGCGCCCTGGAGAGCATGGGGCTGCGGACCTTCGGCTTCGCCGGCGGCCGCCGGGACGTCTACGAAGCGGACGAGGACGTCTACTGGGGCCCCGAGCGCAGCTGGCTCGGCGACGCCCGGCACAGCGGCGTCCGGGAACTGGAGGGCCCGCTCGCGGCGGACCAGATGGGGCTGATCTACGTCAACCCGGAGGGTCCGAACACGGTGCCGGACCCGCTCACCTCGGCCAGGGACATGCGCGAGACGTTTCGCCGGATGGGGATGGACGACGAGGAGACCGTCGCGCTGATCGCGGGCGGGCACACGTTCGGCAAGACCCACGGCGCGGCGGACCCGGACCGCCACCTCGGCCGCGAACCCGAGGGCGCCCCGCTGCAGGAGCAGGGTCTGGGCTGGCGGAGCGGCTACGGCACGGGCAAGGGCGCGGACACCATCTCCAGCGGGCTCGAGGGCACGTGGACCCCGACGCCGACGACGTGGGACGGCAGCTTCTTCGAGACCCTGTTCGGCTACGAGTGGGACCTGGCGCTGAGCCCCGCGGACCTGTGGCAGTGGGTCCCGCGCGGCGGTGCCGGCGCGGGCACCGTGCCGGACGCCCACGATCCGTCGAGGACCCACTCCCCGACGATCCTCACCACGGACCTCGCGCTGCGGCTCGACCCGGTCTACGAGCCGATCGCCCGGCGCTTCCACGAGGACCCGGATCGGCTCGCGGACGCCTTCGCCCGCGCCTGGTTCAAGCTCACCCACCTGGACATGGGCCCGATCCAGCGCTACCTCGGGCCGCTCGTCCCGCAGGAGGAGCTGCTCTGGCAGGACCGGGTCCCCGGGGTGGACCACGCACTGGTCGACGCCGACGACGTCGCCGCGCTCAAGACCCGGATCCTCGGGTCCGGGCTGAGCGTCCCCGAGCTCGTCTCCACCGCCTGGGCGTCCGCGTCGACGTTCCGCGGGAGCGACCGGCGCGGCGGCGCGAACGGGGCACGCATCCGCCTCGAACCCCAGCGGGACTGGGAGGTCAACGACCCCGAGACGCTGGCGCGGGTGCTGCGCACCCTCGAGGAGGTGCGGGAGTCCTGGAACGGCGCCCGGACCGGGGCCAGGACGATCTCGCTGGCGGACCTCGTCGTGCTGGGCGGCTGCGCGGCCGTCGAGCGGGCCGCGGGCGACGCCGGCGTCGAGGTGCAGGTCCCCTTCGCCCCGGGCCGCACGGACGCCTCGCAGGAACAGACCGACCCGGAGTCCTTCGCCGCACTCGAGCCGGCCGCGGACGGGTTCCGCAACCACCGCGGCAAGGGCGGCGTGCTGCCCTCGGAGTACCTCCTCATCGACCGCGCCAACCTGCTGGGGCTCAGCGCACCCGAGATGACCGTCCTGGTGGGTGGCCTGCGTGTCCTCGGCGCGAACACCGGGCGGTCCCCGCTCGGCGTGCTCACCCGTGCGCCCGGGACGCTGACCAACGACTTCTTCGTGAACCTGCTGGACATGGGGACCGAGTGGTCCGCCACGCCCGGGACCGGCCGCGGGACCCCGGAGACGTTCGAGGGCCGCGACCGGGTCACCGGCGCGCTGCGGTGGACCTGCAGCCGCGTCGACCTCGTCTTCGGCTCGAACTCCGAGCTGCGTGGCCTCGCGGAGGTCTACGCGAGCGACGACGCGAGGGAGAGGTTCGTGCGGGACTTCGTCGCCGCGTGGGACAAGGTCATGAACCTCGACCGGTACGACCTGGCCCGGCCGGTGGCCGGCCGCCCGGCGGTATATCGGGCGTGAGCGGTAGCCCGCGGCGGGCGAACGGTGGGCCCCACGGTCGATGCGGGCTCGTCCTTGTCGGTGCCATTGCCTCGGGCGTAGGGTCCGATCCGATCACCATTCTCACCAGGTTGTCGGCCGGCGATCATTTCAGCCGTGCCGGACAAATGCGTGTGTCGTCGCGTCCCGGAAGTCGCCGCGCGAGGCCATTCGGTGGACCGGGTTTTCCGCGACCGAGGTGAATATCGTCGGCAACGGTCGACGAGGGATCTCCGGAGGGGGAGGTGAAACCCGATGACGACCGCGCAGGAGCGCTCCGACCTGCTGGAGAAGATCGGGTTGGGCACGCAGAACAAGGCGGCGCTGGGCCGGGTGCTGGGCACCGGGAACATCGCACAGGCCACCGAGAAGGACGACGGTCGAATGCAGGCGACGATCCGGATCAATCCGGACGAGCTCTGCTTCGACCCCCAGATCCTGGTGATGCCGCATGGGGGCGACATCGAGATCGAACTGATCAATGACGATCAGAACACACATTGCGCACTGCTGCCGAGCAACGGGGACAGGAAGTTCATCTGGTTGGTGAACCATTCGCGCGGAAGGGCGACCCTGAATCTCGACGGCCCGGGTTACTACTGGTTCAGCTCGCCCACCGGCAACGACGAGGGCCGCGGGCTGACCGGGGCCATCGTCGCGCTGGGGGACGTCCCGCCCGAGGCTCGCCTGGACCGCCCGGACCAGCCCCGGCCGTAGAGAGGAGGAGGCAATGACCGTCGAATACGTGGACGCGGGCGAAGCCGTCAACCAGGCGACGCTGAACTACAAGACCCCGGGCGCGGACATCGCGCCGCCGGTGCTCCGGGACCTGACCTACGAGCGCATTCTCAACGCGCGCTCCGAGCCGCAGAACTGGCTCACCTACTACGGCGCCTACGACGGGCAGCGGTACAGCCCGCTGGACCAGATCAACACCGAGAACGTCAAGCGGATCGGCCCCGCGTGGGTCTTCCAGGCCGGCATGACCGGCATCATCGCGGGTGCGTCGACCTACTCGTTCGAGGCCGCCCCCGTCGTCGTCGACGGGGTCATGTTCCTCTCCGGCTGGGACGGCTGGCTCTGGGCCCTCGACGCGAAGACGGGCACGGAGATCTGGCGCTACAAGCACGCGATCCCCTACGACGTGTCCCTGTGCTGCGGGAACGTGAACCGCGGCGTCGCGGTGGCCCAGGGGAAGGTCTTCTTCGTCACCGCGAACGCCCACGTGCTCGCGATCGACGCCACCAACGGCAAGCGCGTCTGGGACAAGACCTACGGGGACGTGCGGGCCGGCGAGAGCGCCACGGTCGCGCCGCTGGTCGTGAAGAACATGGTCATCGTCGGGAGCTCCGGCGGGGAGTTCGGGGTGCGGGGGCACCTCGACGCCTTCGACCTGGAGACCGGCGAGCACGCCTGGCGCTGCTACACGGTCCCGAAGCCCGGCGAGCCCGGCTCCGAGACGTGGCCGTCGGACGGGGAGGCCTGGGCGCGGGGCGGGGCGAACTGCTGGGTCACCGGCACGTTCGACGCGGAGACGAACCTGCTCTACGTGGGTACCGGCAACCCGGCCCCGGACTTCGACGGCGAGGTCCGGGAGGGCGACAACCTCTACACGGACAGCATCATCGCGGTCGACGTGGACAGCGGCCAGATCCGCTGGCACTACCAGTGCACCCCGCACGACCTGTGGGACTACGACAGCATCGGGGAGTGCATCCTGTTCGAGTCCGAGGGGCGCAAGCTGCTCGGGCACTTCGACAAGAACGGCTACTTCTTCGTCCTGGACCGCACCGACGGTGCACTGGTCCAGGTCACCCCCTTCGTGGACCGGATCGACTGGGGCGCGATCACCCGGGACGGCAAGGTCACGCCCAAGAAGTACCCGGAGAAGGAGGGGGAACCCGTCCACTTCTACCCGGGCCCGGCCGGTGCCAAGGAGTGGACCCACGCGGCCTACAGCCCGAAGACCGAGCTGTTCTACGTCCCGGTCCAGGACGTCGGCGCCACGGCCACGCGGCGGCGCCGGGAGTTCAAGGAGAGCATCCCCTACTGGGGCGCGGGCGTTCAGGTGGACCTCGACGACATGACGGGCTCCGTCAGCGCGTTCGACGCCAACGGCGAGGAGAAGTGGCGCTGGCGCAACGAACTGCCGATGTGCGCGTCGGTGCTGGCCACGGGCGGCGACCTGGTGTTCGCCGGGGAACCCTCCGGCGAGTTCAACGCGCTCGACGCCCGCACCGGTGAGCTGCTGTGGCAGTTCCAGTGCGGGAGCGGCCACCACAGCAGCCCGACGACCTACAGCGTGGACGGGCGGCAGTACATCGCCGTGCCGGTCGGCTGGGGCGGCTGGGCCGAGGGGTTCCTCCCCGGGATGCTCGGGGCCGGGCACGGGAGTGCCCTGCTCGTCTTCGCCCTCCCGGAGTCGTAGTCCGGATCGTTCCGGCGCGTGACCGGGAGACCCGGCCGTTCGAGGCCGAGAGGAGGTGAACCCGTGGAGTCACAGCTCGCCGAGTGGGAGACGCCGGACTTCGAGGAGATCGGCGTCGCACCCGAGGTGACGATGTACATCGCCCGGATGGACGACTGAGAAGGACGCCTCGGCGGGGGGCGGGCCCCGGGCCCGGGCCCGGGCGCGGGGCGGGGGGGCGGCGGGGGCCGGCGGGGGGCCCGGGGGGCGGGGGGGGGCGGCGGG
>JAOZVV010000136.1:0-12983 GCA_025869365.1 Pseudonocardia sp. | reverse complement strand
ACCGCGGTCCGGCGCCCGTCGACGGCTCGGGGGCGAGCCGGGCTCGTCCGGGGGGAACGGGGGACGTGATGTGGCTGCGGGTGCTGGGGGCGGCGGCCGGGGGCGGTTCGCCGCAGTGGAACTGCGGCTGCCGGGTGTGCGCCGAGGTCCGGTCCCGGTCCGGACCCGTCCGGACCCAGTCGTCGGTGGCGGTGAGCGCGGACCACCGGCGCTGGTTCCTGATCAACGCCTCGCCGGACGTCCGCGGCCAGATCGAGGCCTTCCCGGCCCTGCGGCCGCAGGGTGCGCGGGCGACGCCGCTGGAGGCGGTGCTGCTCACCGACGCCGAGCTGGACCACACGCTCGGGCTGCTGCTGTTGCGGGAGGCCCGGGCCCTGCGGCTGTTCACCACGCCGGCCGTGCACGCGACGTTGTGCAACGGGTCGGCGGTGCTGCGGACACTGGAGCGTTTCTGCCCGGTGGAGTGGCGGGAGGTCGTCCCGGGCGTCGGGTTCCGGCTGGGCGAGGGGCTGTCCTGCCGGGCGTTCGACGTGCCCACCACCAAGTGGTCCCGGTTCGGGCCGGGGCTCGATCACGGGCGGGTCGTGGGCTACCGGATCACCGACGAGCGCGGGGGCGGGGCGCTGGTGTACCTGCCGGGGATGCAGGCCCTGACGTCGGAGCTGCGGGCGGAGATCGAGGGGTGCGCCTGCCTTCTGGTCGACGGGACCTGCTGGGACGACGACGAGCTGGTGCGCCTCGGCCTGGCCGGCCGGACGTCCCGGGAGATGGGTCATCTGCCCGTCGGCGGCCCGGACGGGAGCCTGGCGCAGCTCTCATCGCTCGAGGTGGGACGGACGATCTACGTGCACATGAACAACACCAACCCGATCCTCCTGGCGGACACGCCCGAGCGGCGCATCGTCGAGGACAACGGCATGGAGGTGGCCATGGACGGCCTCGAGGTCCAGGTGTGACGGCCGTGACGACCAGGACGGCCGCGACGAGCAGGACGACCGCGATCCCCCGGCCCGGAACCGACGACTTCGTCGAGGCGTTGCGGGCCCACTCACGGCGCTACCACGACCAGCACCCGTTCCACGTCCGGATGAACGCCGGCCGGCTGAGCCACGCGCAGCTGCGGGGCTGGGTCGCGAACCGCTTCTACTACCAGGAGAACATCCCCCGCAAGGACGCTGCGATCCTGTCCAACTGCCCGGACCCGGAGGTCCGCCGCCGCTGGATCCGCCGGATCGTCGACCACGACGGCACCGCCGCCGGGGAGGGTGGCATCGAGGCGTGGCTGCGCCTCGGCGA
Organism: Pseudonocardia sp.; assembly: GCA_025869365.1. GTDB lineage: Bacteria > Actinomycetota > Actinomycetes > Mycobacteriales > Pseudonocardiaceae > Pseudonocardia. Next base: position 11,687 of record JAOZVV010000136.1, on the reverse strand, counting down.
GGCTGCCGGGCTGAGCCGGGAGGAGATCCGGGACCACCGCCACCTGGTTCCCGGGGTGCGCTTCGCGGTCGACGCCTACGTGAGCTTCACCCGCACCCGCCCGTGGGTGGAGGCGGTCGCGTCCTCGCTCACCGAGCTGTTCGCGCCGGACCTGATGGCGGAGCGGCTGGCCGCGTTCGAGCGGTGGTACCGGTGGATCGACCCCGCGGGCCTCGCCTACTTCCGGGCCCGGCTCGAGCAGGCCCCGCGGGACTGCGAGCACGCCCTCGAGGTGGTCACCGAGCACTGCGTGTCCGAGGAGTCCCGGGCCCGGGCCCTCGACGCCCTGTCGTTCAAGTGCGACGTCCTGTGGAGCCTGATGGACGCCGTCGACCAGGCCTATCCGGAGTGACGCCATGGACCCGACGCGGAACGGACCGGTACGGAACGGATCGACCCGGGACCGACCGGCCCCGGACGGATCGGCACCGGACCGGTCGGCGGGCGAGGTCCGGGTGCGCCACTCGGACCGGCCCCGGCTGGCGCGCCACGTGCGGCTGAGCTACTCCGGGACCCGGCAGCGGCACATCCTGCTGCTCCCCGAGACGGTCGTGGTGCTCAACGACAGCGGCGCGGGGATCCTCGCGCTGTGCGACGGGCGGCGCACGGTGGCCGAGATCGCGGCCGAGCTGGGCACGCGGTACCGCAGGGTCCCCGACGACCCGGTCCTGGACGGCGAGGTGCGGCGGTTCCTGGCCCGGCTCGTCACCCGGCGCTGTGTGGAGCTCCTCGACGGGTCCGAGCTCCCCGACGGGCGGGAGCACGTCGATGGATAGCCCGTTCGGCCTGCTGGCGGAGCTCACCTACCGCTGCCCGCTGGCCTGCGCGTACTGCTCGAACCCGCTGAACATGGAGGACTACACCGACGAGCTGGGCACCGACGAGTGGCGCCGCGTGCTCGTCGAGGCCCGGGACCTGGGGGTCCTGCAGTGCCACCTGTCCGGCGGGGAGCCGCTGCTGCGAAGGGATCTCGAGGAGATCGTGGCGGGCGCCCACGAGGCCGGGATGTACACCAACCTCGTGACCAGTGCCCTCGGGCTCTCGCGGCGGAGGGCCGATCGGCTGCGGGCCGCCGGCCTGGACCACGTGCAGGTCAGCATCCAGGCGGACGAGCCCGCCGTGTCGGACACGATCGCCGGGACCCCGTCGTTCCACCGCAAGATCGAGGCGATGGGCGTGGTCAAGGAGCTGGGCTGGCCGCTCACCCTCAACGTGGTGCTGCACCGGCAGAACATCGACCACGTGGCGGACCTGCTCGCGCTGGCCGAGGAGGTGGGCGCGGACCGGGTGGAGCTGGCCAACACCCAGTACTACGGCTGGGCCCTGCGCAACCGCGCCGCCCTGCTGCCGAGCCGGGCGCAGCTCGCAGCGGCCGAGACCGTCGTCCGGGCAGCCCGGGAGCGCCTGCGGGACCGCATGGACGTCGTCTACGTCATCCCGGACTACTACAGCCGCTACCCGAAGCCCTGCATGGGCGGCTGGGCCTCGCGGCAGCTGACGGTGACCCCGAACGGCGACGTCCTACCCTGTCCGGCCGCCCAGTCCCTGCCGTTGCCGCGGGCCGGCGTGCGCGAGCACCCGCTGTCCTGGATCTGGGCGGAGTCCCCGGTGATGACCGCGTTCCGGGGGACGGACTGGATGCCGGATCCCTGCCGGAGCTGCGAGCGCCGGGAGCTGGACTTCGGCGGGTGCCGCTGCCAGGCCTTCCAGCTCACCGGCGACGCCGCCCGCACCGACCCGGTCTGCCACCTCTCCCCGGACCACGCGGTGGTGGACCAGGTGGTGCGGGCCGCGAACGAGGAGGCGCGGCCAGCCGACGCGCTGCTCGTGCCCCGTCCGCACCGAGCCGGGCGGCCGTGACCGGAGGAGGCGACATCCCCCATGACGTCGATACTGATCTTCGCCGCCGGCGCGGCGCTGCTGATCTACAGCGCCGAGAAGCTGATCGTCTATCTCGTCGGGGCGGCCGGCGGGCTGCGCGTCTCGGTGTTCCTGCTGGCCATCGTGTTCACCGGGATCGAGTTCGACGACGTCGCGTTCGGGATCGCGCTGAACGCCGACGATCTCGGCGAGGTCGCCCTCGGCACCGTGTTCGGGACGGCGATAGCGATGACGGGGATCGTGCTCGCGCTCGCCGCGATCCTCACCCCGACCAGGGTGAACGTCCCGCGCAGCTACATCGTGCTGTTCGCGCTGTCCCCGCTGGCGATGATCCCCTTCGTGCTGTTCGGGCCGCTGACCGCGGTGCACGGCGTGATCCTGGTGCTGCTGTTCGTCGGGTTCATCGGCTACGTGGCCACCCGGGAGCTCCGGAGCAGCACCCCGGTCTTCCGCAACGCCGAGATCCTCGAGCGGATCGAGGTCGGCGGTGGGGCGCCGCTCGCCGCGGGGACGGACCGGCCCACGGACAAGCCGCCGTTCACGGTGACCGTGCCGTTCACCAAGGCACGACCGCTACCGGGGTGGGCCGGCATCGGGCTCGCGGTCATCGCCCTCGTCGGGCTCGTCGCGGGCGCCGCGATCATGAGCGTCGGGACCGAGGGCATCCTGGAGGAGTACGCGATCGGGGGCACGCTCTTCGGCGCGACGATCGCCACCCTGGTGCTGACCCTGGAGGACCTCTTCCTGACCGTCGAGCCCGCCCGCCGGGGGGCGCCGGAGATCGGCGTCGGGAACGTCATCGGCAGCGTCGTCTTCGGCGTCACCGGGAAGCTCGGCATCATCCTGCTCGCCGGCGGCACCATCGCGGTCACCGACGACGTGCTGACCTGGCATCTCCCGGTGCTCGTCGTCCTGACCGGCCTCGCGGCGTACTTCCTGCACACCGGCCGGCTGCGCCGCCGGCAGGGGTTCGTGCTGCTGGCCCTCTACGTCGCCTACTGGGTCGTGAGCTTCACCGTGTTCGGCGAGGCGCCCGTCGAGGTGGACTGAGGGCTCATCCCGCGGCCGTGGCGGCCGCACCGGGCCGAGCAGGCGCTCGAGGATCCGCGGGTTGCCGGGCCAGGCCTCGAGGAGGACCTCCCGCGGGACGGTGCGGCCCGCGTACCGCAGCAGCAGGGCCACGACGATGACGTCGTCCAGCGGGCCGATGACCGGCAGGAACTCCGGGATCAGGTCGATCGGGGACAGCACCCACAGCATCGCGACGACGACCGCGATCTTCGCGCGGGGCGGCACGCGCGGGTCCCGGCGGAGCACCCGCGCGGCCGTCACGCAGTCCGGCAGGAACGCGGCGAGGTCCTTGGCCACCCCCTCCGGCAGCCGGCGGGCCAGCACCATCAGCAGCAGCCAGGACACGAGCACCACCGCGACGGCGACCAGGATCGGGTAGAGCCAGCTGGGCATCGGGACCTCGACAGCCTGCGCGGTTCCGCGCGGAGGGACAGCAGGCGACCCTAGTCCCCCCGGGGAACCTCAGGCGGCCCACCGGCGGTCCTCCCGCCCGTCGTCCGGCGCGGCGGGCACGCCGGCGGTGAGCCGGGCCTCCGCACCGTCCTCGACGACGTCGGGGTCCGGGAAGACGGAGGCGAACAACAGCCGCATCGCGACGTTGTCCGCGAGCACGTCCGCCACGATCTCCCGGAACCCGGCCGCGCGGCCGAGATCCACCACGGCACGCACCAGCCGCCCGCCGATCCCGCGGTGCTGCCAGGCGTCGACGACCTCGACGGCGAGCTCGGCCCGCGCATCCCCGATCGCGATCAGCCGGGCGATCCCCACCGGTTCCGCGCCGACGAACGCGGCCACGGCGAGGTGGTCCCGGCCGTCGACCGCGGCCAGCAGGTCCCGGGTCTGCGGCGTCAGCCGCGGGATGCCGGAGTGGAAGCGGAGGTAGCGGCTCGTCGCGGAGAGCCCGGCCGTCACGGCATCGAGCACGTCGTACTCCCCCGGACCGAGCTGGCGCAGCCGGGCGTTCACGGCAGCACCGCCCGGGCGAGGAGGGACAGGCCGAGACCGGCGAACAGCGCCAGCGGCAGGCTCCGCGTCCGCCGCCACACCAGCGCGGCGACCGCGGCGGCGACCAGCGCCGGCACCGTGTCGGTGGGCGTGATGTGCCCGCGCGGGGCCAGCAGGGCGGGCAGCGTGATCGCGGCCAGCACCGCGGGGCCGACGTTCGGCAGCATCCGGGCGAGCGCTGCAGGCGGCCGGGCCCGGGCCGTGACGAGGAACGCCGCCCGCATGGCGTAGGTGCCCAGGGCGATGACGACGAGCACCAGCAGCGGCTCACCCATGGCGACCACCTGCCAGCGTCCCGGCCGCCACCCCGACAGCGGCGCCCACCAGCACGTTCAGGCCGAGCGGGAGCCCGGCCGCGGCAGCGGCGGCGAGGCCCCCGGCCGCGGCCGCGACCAGCGCGGCGCGGCCGCGGAGCATCGGCAGCAGCAGGAGCAGGAACGTCAGGGGTGCGGCGAGCTCGAGCCGGAACCCGGCCGGCAGCACCCCGGCGAGCAGCATCCCGAGCCCGGTGAGCAGCATCCACGCGCACCACAGGGTCACCCCGGCGCCGGCGTAGTAGGCCATGCGGTCCCGGGGCCGACCGGCCGCGGCCGGGTCCGAGAACCGGGCGGCGGCCAGCGCGTACACGGGATCGGCGAGCAGGTGGGCCCCCAGCCACCGGGCGCGCCGGGGCCAGTCCGCGACGTGCGGGGCGAGCGCGGCGCTGTAGAGCAGGAACCGCGCGTTGACCACGAGCGCGGCCAGGACGGTGACGGCCGAGCCCGCGCCCGCGCCGAGCAGCTGGACGGAGATCAGCTGGCCGGCGCCGCCGAACAGCAGTGGTGAGGAGGCCCACGCGACCAGCGGGGACACCCCGGAGTTGGCCATCGCGGCACCGACGGTGAGCCCGAACGGGACGTAGGCGACGATCACGGCGACGGTGTCCCGCGCCCCGCGATGCAGGTGGGCGGCGGGCGCCCGGTCCACGGGGGTGCTCATGCCGCCACCCGCCAGGTGCCCCAGGTGCGCGTGGTGGCCGGGACCGCATCCGCGGAGACGAAGGCCTCCTCGGCCCACCACTGCCGCACGCGCCGCTCCCCGACGGCCGCGATCAGGCCCGTCATCTGGCTGGCCTGGGCACGCAGCGCCACGACCTTGCGGTCCAGCGTGGCGGCGTCCAGCCGCAGGTGGACCGCGAGCTCCGACGCGGGTGTGCGCACCGGCAGCCCGTCGGCGAGGAACACGTCGAAGTCGTCCCGGGCGGGTTCCCAGCCGTCCACGAAGTCCTCGGTGGTGGTCGCGTAGAGCAGCCGCGTCCGGGGCGCGACGGCGGCCCGGGCCGCGGTGACCCAGGACGAGACCGTCTGGTGGTCCTCGTGGCCGGTCAGGCCGTCGGGGCCGAAGGTGACGATCGTGTCGGGCTCGACGGCCTCGACGACCCGGCCGAGGTGGCGCACCATCGCGTCGTGGGGCATCGCGGCGCAGGTGCCGTCGGTGATGCCCAGCAGGTGGTGCTCGTCGACGCCGAGCACGGCCAGGGAGGCGTCGAGCTCGTGGCGTCTGACACGGCCGAGCCGGTCCGGTGGCCACTCGTCCGGGTCCGGGGTGCCGTGCTCACCGAGCGTCGCGGTGACGCAGACGACGCGGTGGCCCGCATCGCGCGCGGCGGCCATCAGCCCGCCGGACAGGAACGCCTCGTCGTCGGGGTGGGCCCAGACGCCGAGGACGGTCCCGAGAGCGGTGCCGTCGGTGATGGTGGCGGCATCGGTGACGGTGTCGTGCGGGGTGAACGGGATGACGGACATTCCAGGCTCCTCGGGTGGACGACGCCGGCCACGTCGTGGCCGCGCGAGGAGGACGCTAGGAAGGGCCCGTTCCGGCCGCGTTCGGCTCGTCGGGCGAGGCCGGCAACGCCGTGCCGAACGGCGAGCGCCCGGCCGAACGCCGGGTCCGGACCGCCGCTCCACGCGCGCCGTCCGGCCTCACGCGCGCAGTCGACCGCGCGCGCGGCGCCACGCACTGCGCGTCACGACCGGACGGCGTCGACCTGCTGCTGGGCACGTGCGCCCCGGGCCGGGTGGTCCTGCCGACTCCGTTGCACGTCCGCGACTCGACCGGGCGCCCGCACGGAGGTGCCTGACCTCCCGGCTCAGGGAAACGCGGGGAAGAGCCGGGTGTGGCTCGCCGCGGACCAGTCCACGAGCAGCAGGGTCGCGTCGTCCTGCAGCTTGCCCCGCTGGTGGGCGAGCACCGCCGCACCCAGCCGGCGCAGCGTCTCGGGAGCGGCGAGGCCGTCGCGTTCGGCCCGCTCGGTGAACGCGACGAGCCGATCCTCGCCGAAGAACTCCCCGGCGTCGTCGCGCGCCTCGGTGATGCCGTCGGAGTACAGCAACAGCCGGTCCCCCGGTTCGAGCTGTTCCTCGACGACCTCACCGGGCAGGCCACCCCGGACGCCCAGCGGTGGCCGCGGTGGCTGGTCCAGCTCCTTGAGCAGCCGCCCCTTCCGGATCAGCAGCGGGGCCGGATGCCCCGCGCGCAGGTACCGCAGCACCCCGGTGCTCGTGTCCAGCGACGCCAGGACGGCGGTGACGAAGCCGATCGGCCCCGGCCGGCCCAGGAGCAGTTCGTCGGCGCGCGCCGCCAGGAGCCTCAGGTCGGTGACGCCCGCCCGGCGGGCGTTGCGCACCGCCGTCAACGCCAGGGCCGTGGTCTGGGTGGCCGGGAGGTCGTGCCCCAGCCCGTCGTACACCGCCAGCGTGGCCACGTGGCTGTCGACGGAGTAGTCGTACGCGTCACCCGCCACCTGGTCGTGCGGCTCGAGGATCGCGGTGATCACCACCTCCTCGGTGGCCATCGTCCTGGGCGGGAGGAGGTGCCACATCAGCTCGGAGGCCAGGGAGAGCCGGCCGGCGTTCCGCATCCGACGCAGCCGGTCGCTGTAGGGGATCTTCGCCATGAGGATGTGGCCCATCAGCCCGGACAGGGACCACACGTTGCGCCGCAACGCCTCGTCGTCCGTCACCCCGGTTCCGAGGCCGACCCGCAGCACCCCGGCCCGTTCGGTGCCGTCGAGCATCGGGACCCAGAGCACCCGGCCACCGTGCCGGTCCGTGCCCGCGATGATCTCGCCCAGCTGGTAGGACCGTCCCGCGGCACCGGTCTCGACCGGCACCGGCTCGGCGCCCTCGGCGCGCACCGGGGTCAGTACCGTCTGCCCCAGGTCGACGAGGTACGCCTCCGCCGTCAGGTCCACGGCGCGGACGAGCGAGTCGACCATCGGCGACAGCTGGTCCCCCGTGATCAGGTGCGACCGGTCGACGACGCCACGGAGCACGTCGATCCAGTCCGAGCCGAGCGGCGCCACAGGGTGACCGTAGCCGGTCCACCGCTGCGCGCCGGCCCGGCGAGGATCCCGCGTCGCCCCGATCCCGCGCAGGACCGCACCCCCGGGCTGCACGCACCCACCTTCGACCGGTCGGGGTAACGCGTGGGGGCGGCGTCGCGGTGTCGGGCCCGCCGTCGATGCGTGCATGGTGAGGCTGGTGCGGGTCGCGTCGGCGGCGATGCGTGCCGCGGAACCGGGCCGACGGTCTGCGGAGGAGCGGAGATGGCCAGGGTTGTCATGCAGGCGGTCGTGTCGGTGGACGGCTTCATCGCCTATCCCGACGGCACGGTCGAGCCACTGTTCGACTGGTACGGCAACGGGGACACCGAGCTGTCCGCCACGGCGAGCGGCTGGACGTTCTCCGTCTCGCGGGCCTCCGCGGAGCACGTCCAACCGTTCTGGGACGCGATCACGGTCACGGTGATCGGCCGGCACCTGTTCGACACCACGAACGGTTGGGACGGCAACCCGGCCGCCGGGGAGGCGCTCGTCGTCGTCACCCACCGGCCGCTGCCCGAGGAGTGGCTCGCGGACCACCCGGCCGCCCCGTTCCACACCGCGGGGTCGGTCGAGGCAGGCATCACCCTCGCCGAGGAGCTCGCGGGAGACGGGCTCGTCTGCGTGACCGCCGGGGACGTCGGCGGGCAGGCGTTCACGGCGGGGCTGGTCGACGAGATCGCGATGGACGTCGCCCCCGTGGTGCTCGGCGAAGGGGTGCGCTTCTTCGGCAACCACACCGGCACGGTGCTCCTCGACGATCCCGACCAGGTGGTCCGGGGCGACCGCGTGCTGCACCTGCACTACACGGTCAGGCACTGACCGGGCGGCCGGTGTCCGCCGTCAGCCGGGACGACGGCGAAGCAGACCGCCTTGCCGGTGATCACGTTCCCGACCCGGCCGCCCGTCCGGACCCCGAGGTCGGTCTCCGGACCGAACGAGCCCCCACCGGACATCGGCTGTGCCGGATCGGTCGGGGGACGGGTCCCCGTCCGCGCGACGACGATCGATCAGGCGGGCCCCGTCTCCCGCCGCCACTCCTCCACGAGCGCGGACTTGAAGCGGTTGTTCGCCGGGACCTCGATCCCCCGCGCCTCCGCCCACGTCCGCACCTGCGCCCGCTCCTCCGGCGTCAACCCCGTCGAGGACGACGCGCTCACCCTCGGCGACCGTCTCCCGGACTTCGTCATGGCCGCCACGACGGACTCCGGGACCGACGCCTCCACCCGCCCCGCGTCGATGTACGGGCGCAGCACCGCGAGCAGCTTCTGGTACTCCGGCGCGGCGAGATCGAGCTCGATCCGCATCTGGTCGACGTTGAGCACGTGCCCCTCGACGTCCTTCTCCACCCCGGTGATGTCGCAGTACCGGATCTGCCGAACACCCATGCTCAGGCCCCTTCGCCCGCGGCCGCGGGAGAATCGCCGGGTGCCTTCGTCGCAGCGGACTGGGCCTTCGCGGACCGGGCCACGGCCTTCCGCAACGCCGCCAGGCTCTGCCCCTCCAGAGCCTTCGACGCCACCGAGTCCCCGATCTGGCGCGGCGTCATATGACCCCGACCCGACGGAGCCAGATACACCTCACCGTTGCTCCCGACCCGGTACTCCAACGTCGAGGCCACCCGGGAGAACCGGGTCCGCCCGCGCACCCGCACGCCCTCCCACTTCTCCACCTTCACCGCGAGGTTGCAGCACGTGCAGGTCAGCCGACGCAGGAACAACCCGTCCCCGTCGACCTCGGTGAAATGGATCCCCGCCTGCCGGATCGTCGGGAACAGGTGCCGCCCCCGCTCCCGGCACGCCAACACCTCATCCGACACCCGATCGACGTAGAGATCCACGTCCTCGTCCGACGCCCGCACCCAACCGGCGTCCCTCTCCTGGGTCTCGCCCTGGATCGACAACGCCGCCGACGGCAGGTCGCTCACCCTGTCTGCCATGTGAACCCGAACTCCTCTGATCGTCTTCTCCGGTACCGACCGGACATGATTCCGCCCCCGACGACATGATCGTCTACCACGAGCTCACCCGGGCGCCACACGGGCGTCGGGCACTCGAGTCTGCGCCACGGTCACGAGACGGGTCGCCAGGCGGTATCATCGCAGAGAAGAAGCCGACTACCGCCGGACTCCGTTCGTCCGGGACACGGCCCACGTGGGCGGTAGGTTCTGCGACCGGTGGCTACCGCCTTCCCGCGTAGGCCTCCCGGCCCGGCGGCGTCTCCCCGTTTTCCATGGGGCAGGTCGCACATCGGAGAGGCCCTACCTCGGCCCCTCCCGGCGGCGCCCCGACCGGCCGCAGCACCATGCGCGGCAGGGCCGCCGCGGGGGCCCTGCCGGGTATCCGAAGGAGGAGTTAGTTCGTGGCTCGACGAGGCCAGCCTCAGACCAGGGCTCGCCGTGGCGCCCCGCCGGACCGACGACGTGGCCGTGATCGCGGCAAGGACGCCACCGACGTCGTGGCGGTGCTCGCCCGCACCGTCCGGGAGGTCGAGTCCGCCCTGCGCAGCAGCCGGGTGACGCCGGGGACGCGCACGAAGTTCCAGGCCGTCGCGCTGATGCTGCGTGAGGAGCGCGCCCGGGTCCGGGCGGCGCCGAACCTCGGCGACGCACGGCGGGGCGAGCAGCTCAAGCGCCTGGACGAGATCGCGAAGACCCTGGCGATGACCGCCGTCCGTGATCCCGGTCTCCTGGCGCTCCTCGCCGAGGACGCGGTCGTCTCGGACGAGGCCAGGTCGCTCACCCGGGAGGTGCTGCGGAAGGCGGGTATCGAGCCGGTCGTCGAGGCCGTCGTCGACGAGACCCCGCCCGTGGAGGCTCCGGCCGCCCCCGCCAAGCCCCGTGTGGTGCCGCAGTCGGTCGTCTCCCGGCAGCTGGCCAACCCCTTCCTCGCCCCGGACTTCTCGGCCGCCCGGCCGAGCACACCCCGTCCGACGCCGCTGGCCGGTTGGGAGTTGCTCGGCCCGCTGCTGCGCTCGTTCGAACGGGCGGGCAGCGGTGCGTCGGCGTGCATGGACCTGCCCTTCCCGTCCTCCCGCAAGGTGCCGCCCGGCCTGGAGCTCATGCAGCACCAGGCGCGCCTGGTCGCCGCGGCCGAGGCGGGTCACCGCACGTTCCTGCTCGCGGACGAGCCGGGCCTGGGGAAGACCGCCCAGGCCCTCGTCGCCGCGGAGGCGTCGAACGCCTATCCCCTGCTCGTCGTGGTGCCGAACGTCGTCAAGACGAACTGGGTGCGCGAGGCGAACCTGTGGTCCCCGCGCCGCCCGGCCACGGTGATCCAGGGCAACGGGGACACCATCGACGGCTTCGCGGACATCGTCGTCGTGAACTACGAGGTGCTGGACCGGCACGTCGGCTGGCTCGGGGACTTCGGGTTCCGCGGGATGGTCGTCGACGAGGCGCACTTCATCAAGAACAAGTCCTCGCAACGCTCACAGCACGTGCTGGAGATCGCCGACCGCATCCGGGCCTTCACCGCGCGGCCGCTGATGATGGCGCTGACCGGCACTCCGCTGATCAACGACATCGAGGACTTCCTGGCCATCTGGCAGTTCCTGGGCTGGATCGACGCGACGAAGCCGCGCGGTGACCTCATGGACGCCCTGTCCGCGTCGGGGCTGAACCCGGCCGATCCGGGCTTCTACCGCGTGGCCCGGCGGAGCGTCGTGGACCAGGGCATCGTCCGGCGTCGCAAGGTCGACGTGGCTGCCGACATCCCCGCGCGGCGCATCGCCGACCTCCCCGTCGAGCTGGACGGGGCGGCGGGGCGGTCGATCCGGGCAGCCGAGCGGGACCTCGCCCGCCGGCTGGTGGCGCGGTACTCCGACGCGCTCGCCACCCGGCGGTCCGGTGCCCTCGTCGAGGGGATCGACCACGACCTCGTGCGTCAGGTGGCCCGATGGGAGCAGAAGGACGCGGCCGAGGCGAAGGGCGGGGACAACGTCTTCACCATGATGCGCCGCATCGGCCAGGCCAAGGCGGGCCTCGCCGCGGACTACGCCGCACAGCTCGCGCGCAGCGCGGGCAAGGTCGTCTTCTTCGCCAAGCACGTCGACGTGATGGACACCGCCGAGGAGACGTTCGCGAAGCAGGGTGTCCGGTACTCCTCGATCCGCGGGGACCAGACGCCCGCGGCGCGGCAGCGGAACATCGACGCCTTCGTCTCGGACCCGGACGTCGCCGTCGCGGTCTGCTCGCTGACCGCGGCCGGCGTCGGCCTCAACCTCCAGGTCGCCTCCAACATCGTCCTCGCGGAACTGTCGTGGACGGCGGCGGAACAGACCCAGGCCATCGACCGCAGCCACCGCATCGGCCAGACGGAGCCGGTCACGG
>JAOZVV010000135.1 GCA_025869365.1 Pseudonocardia sp. | reverse complement strand
GCGAGCCGTTACGACGTCCTCTCCCTGCCGACCCTCGTACTCTTCAAGGGCGGCCTGCCGGTACCCGTCCCGACGCCCACTCCGAACCAGGGGAACGATGTCCGTCACGCAGTCCCGGCCGAGCGTCAGCACCCGGCTTCCCGGAAGTGGCCAGAACTGGCTCGACCAGATCGCCCGGCACGCCCACCAGATGCCGGACCGGCCCGCGCTGGTGTTCCGAGGGCAACCGACGAGCTGGGCCACGCTGCAGCGGCGGGTGCGGGCGGTCGCCGCGGCGCTCGTCGCGAACGGTGTGGCCGAGGGTGACCGGGTCGCCGTGCTGATGAGCAACCGGCCGGAGTTCCTCGAGGCGGTACTCGCGGCCAACGCGCTCGGCGCGATCGCCGTGCCGGTGAACTTCCGGCTCAGCGCAGACGAGGTCGCGTTCATCATCGCCGACAGCGGATCGGTCGCCCTGGCCGTCGACCAGGATCTCGCGCCGCTGGCCGCCCAGGTGCGCGGCGGCCTGGCCGGCCCCGCCGTCTGCCTGGTCACCGGGCCGAGCCCGGCCGCGGCCGGACCCGGCGCCCTGTCCTTCGACGAGCTGGCCGCCGCTCCCGCGGACGGCACCCCGGACCTCGCCCTCGACGAGCACGCCCCCGCGCTGATCATGTACACCTCGGGCACGACGGGACGGCCCAAGGGCGCGGTGCTGTCCCACCTCAACCTCTCGGTGCAGACGCAGACCCTGATCCGCTACTGGCGGCTCTACCGGGACGACGAGATCAACCTGTGTGCCTCGCCGATGTTCCACATCGCCGCGATCGGCGCGATCGCGCCACTGATCGCCACCGGCGGCACGACCGTGATCATGCCGAGCGGGCAGTTCGACCCCGAGGTGATGCTGGACGTCCTGGAGCGCGAGCGGGTCACGCACGTGTTCATGGTCCCGGCCCAGTGGCAGGCCGTGGTCGCGATCCCGGATGCGGGCCGCCGGGCCGCCCACCTGCGCGTCATGTGCTGGGGGGCCGCGCCGGCCACGGTCACCCTGCTGGAGGCGATGGCCGCGACCTTCCCGGGCGTGCCGAACGTGTGCACGTTCGGACAGACCGAGATGTCCCCCGTCACGACGGTCCTGGACGGCGAGGACGCGCTCCGCAAGATCGGTTCCGTCGGGAAGGCCGTGCCCGCCGTCTCCATCCGGATCGTCGACGACGCGATGAACGACGTCCCGCGGGGCGAGATCGGCGAGATCGTCTACCGCGGCCCGAACCTCATGCTCGGCTACTGGAACCTGCCCGAGGCCACGAAGGAGGCTTTCGAGGGCGGCTGGTTCCACTCCGGGGACCTCGTGCGCGAGGACGAGGACGGCTTCCTCTACGTCGTGGACCGCAAGAAGGACATGATCATCTCGGGCGGGGAGAACATCTACTGCGCCGAGGTGGAGAACGTCCTCGCGAGCCATCCCGCCGTCGCGGACGTGGCGGTGGTCGCCGCGCCGCACGAACGCTGGGGCGAGACGCCGGTCGCCGTCGTGGTGGCCGCGGACCCGGCCGCGCCGCCGACCCTCGACGACCTCGCGGAGTGGTGCCGCACCCGGCTGGCCTCGTACAAGAAGCCCACCCAGCTGCTGGTGCTGGACGCCCTGCCGCGCAACGCCTCCGGCAAGGTGCTCAAGCCGGTGCTGCGGCAGGCCGTCCGGGAGGGCTGATCACGCGCGCCGGGCGACCTTGATCGCCGGCCGCGGTACATCGCGGCCGTATCCGGCCGCCTCGTACCGCACCCGGTGATCAGGCGCGGGGATCCGGGCTACCGGCGGCCGCCGCCCAGCAGGCCGCCGAGCAGGTCACCCAGGCCGCCGCCGAGGACGCCGCCCTGCTGGCCGCCCGCACCGCCCGCGCCGCCGAGGATCCCGCCCAGCAGGTCCCCGAGGCCGCCACCGGCGCCGCCGCCCGCACCCGGCAGGCCACCGGAGCCCGCGGAGCCGCCGGCGAGCTTCTTCGCCAGGTAGGACATGACGATCGGGGCGAGGATCGGCAGCAGCTTCGCGATCAGCCCGGAACCGCCCGCCCCGCCGAGCGCACCCTGCGCACCCGCCGCCGGGGCCCCGCCCGTGGCGCCGCCGAGCGGGCCGATCCCGCCGAGCTGGTTGACCACGCCCGCGCGCTGGTCGCCGAAGACGTGCGACACGATCTTGTCGCCGTCCGCGGTGTCGACCTGGCCCAGGTCCAACCCGCCGTCGATCAGGGCGGGGTCGTGCTGCTGCACGGCGGAGGCGAAGGACGCCGCGCCTCCGGGGTCGTCCGCGTTGGCCTGGATGCCGCCGAGCAGCGCGGGCAACGCGCTCCGGGCGGCCTGCTCGGCCGTCGCCTCGTCGACGCCCAACCGGGCGGCGAGGTCGGACAGCGGAACCTGGGCGAGGATCTCGTCGACGGGACTCATGGGCGGAATCTAGCGCTCCGGGCACGGGCGGCAAGAATCGTGACGCAGCGTCGAGACGCGATCACCCCTCGCGCGCGACGGCCCGGTCGTTACACACGTTCACCACAACTGACGAACGTGGGCGAGATCTGTTCACAGTCGCCGGTCCCGCCTCGATGACCAGGCAGGAAGCAGGAGCGGCGAGGGTGGGGATCATGGCCGGACGGCACAGCACGACGACGCGGACCCGTGGGACGAACGGCCCGCGCCGGCTGCTGACCGCCGTCGTTCCGGCCATGGTCGTCGCGAGCCTCGGCACCGGCTGCGCCCTGACCACCGGCGCGGCCGCCGGCGCCGCCGACCGCACGATCGACGAGCCCGTGGCCACCGTCGTCCGGACCGTCGCCCCGGCCGGGACCACCTACACCTGCGAGCCCGGCGCGGTGCCGCGGTTCGAGGACCCGGCCGAGCCGGACACGATCACGAACAAGGCGTGCGGCTACGTCGACGGGAACGGGAACGCGCGCTCCCTGGACCCGTGGATCGACGGCCAGCTGATCGCGGCCCTGGCGGGCTGAGCGGCAGCCGCCGCACCCCGGCAGACCCGGGACCCCGCACAGCACGGCCCCGCGGCCCCCGATGGGCGAGAATGACCGCGTTCGGTCTGCTGTGCTCGCTGGGAAGGTCGCCTCATGAAGCTCGGATGCCACGTCGGCTACTGGTCGTCGGGTCCGCCCGCCGGCGCGCAGGAGGCGGTCCTCGCCGCGGAGCGGCTGGGCTACGAGTCCGTCTGGAGCGCCGAGGCCTACGGTTCGGACTGCCTCACCCCGCTCGCCTGGTACGGCGCCGCGACCAGCAGGATCCTGCTCGGCACCAACATCCTGCAGATGGCGGCCCGCACCCCCGCGGCGACCGCGATGGCCGCGCTCACCCTGGACCACCTCTCCGGCGGCCGCTTCGTCCTGGGCCTGGGCGCGTCCGGCCCGCAGGTCGTCGAGGGCTGGTACGGCCAGCCCTATCCGAAGCCGCTGGCCCGCACGCGCGAGTACATCGCGATCGTCCGGGAGATCATCGCCCGGGAGCGACCGGTCGAGTTCGACGGCGAGTACTACCAGCTCCCGTTCCGGGGCGGGGCCGGCCTGGGCAAGGCGCTGCGGTCCACGGTCCACCCGCTGCGCACGGACCTGCCGATCCATCTCGCCGCGGAGGGCCCGAAGAACGTCGCGCTGGCCGCGGAGATCGCGGACGGCTGGCTCCCGCTGTTCTTCTCCCCCAAGACCGACGGCTTCTATCGCGCCGCGCTGGCCGAGGGATTCACCCGGCCCGGCGCCCGGCACACGAGCCTCGACGACTTCGCCGTGTCCGCGTCGATGACCGTGATCGTCGACGACGACGTGGAGCGCGCCGCGGACCGGGTCCGCCCGCAGCTCGCGCTCTACGTCGGCGGGATGGGCGCGAAGGAGGCGAACTTCCACAACCAGGTCTTCGTGCGCATGGGCTGGGAGGCCGAGTGCGCCGCCATCCAGGAGCACTACCTGGCCGGGCGGAAGAAGGAGGCGATCGCGGCCGTCCCGCTGAAGATGGTCGAGGACGTCGCGCTGGTGGGACCGAAGGAGAAGATCCGGGCCGAGCTGGCCGCCTGGGAGGAGACCGTGATCGACACGATCCTCGTGCACGGCGACGCACGGGCCCTGGAGACGATCGCCGACGCGCTCGGCTGAGCCCCGCCCGCCACCCGGGTACCGTCGCGGGCAGGCATCCCGGGGAGGGGATCGTGCTGCCGGACCCGCGCAGGACACCGTACGAGTCGGCCGTCGAGAAGCAGATACGCGAGGCCCAGGAGCGGGGGGACTTCGACGGGCTGCCCGGCCGGGGCGAACCCCTGCCGAACCTGCACGACACCAGCGAGGACTGGTGGATCCGCGGGTACCTCGAACGCGAGGGGATCTCCCGGGACGCCCTGCTCCCCGAGCCGGTGCAGCTGCGCAAGGAGCTCGCCGCGCTCCCGGAGACGGTCCGCGGACTGCGCTCCGAGCAGGCGGTGCGGGACCTGGTGCGCGAGCTGAACCTGCGGGTCGTGCGTGAGCTGCGCATGCCGTCGATGCCCCGGGTCCCGCTGCGCAAGGCGGATCCGGAGGCGATCGTCGCGGGCTGGCGGGAGGCCCGCCGGGCTCCCGTGCCGCCTCCCCCGGCCCGGGTGCCCCCGGGGCCCGGACGCTCCCGTTGGTGGCACCGGCTCACCCGCCGCAGGCCCGCCCGGGTCCGGGACGGCTGATGCACAGACCTGTGGACAACACTGTGGACCGTCGGGGGTGCACCGCTGCGACGGGGGGATCGGCAGCGCGTCGGTGCGGGCGCGGCCAGCCGTGACCGGTCGATGCAACCGCATTATCGTGGGCCCATGAGCCGTTGGGGAATCACCGTCCCGCTGTCCGGCGTCCCGTTGCGGGAGCAGCGCGGCCTGATCGAGGCGCTGCCCGATCTCGGCTACACGGACGTCTGGTCCGCCGAGTCGGCGGGGACGGACGCGTTCTCCCCGCTGGTCCTGGCCTCGCAATGGGCGCCGTCGCTGCGGCTCGGCACGGCGATCGCGCCGGCGTTCACGCGCGGCCCGGCCACCCTGGCGATGTCCGCGGCGACGCTGGCGAACCTCGCCCCCGGCCGGTTCGCCCTGGGCATCGGGACGTCGTCGGACGTGATCGTGGAGCGCTGGAACGGGGTCCCGTTCACCGAGCCCTACCAGAAGACCCGGGACACCGTGCGCTTCCTGCGGGCGGCGTTCACCGGCGGCCGGGTGAGCGAGACCTACGAGACGTTCACCGTGCAGGGGTTCACCCTCGCCGAGGTGCCGGACCCGGCGCCACCGGTGCTGGTCGCGGCGCTGCGGCCGGGGATGCTGCGGCTCGCGGGGCGGGAGGGCGACGGCGCGATCGTCAACTGGCTCTCCGCGGACGACGTCCGGACCGTCGCCCCGCACGTCGGCGCCGGCAAGGAGATCGTCGCGCGGATCTTCGTGCTCCCGGACGTCGACGCGGAGACGGCCCGCGGGATCGGCCGGCGCGCCATCGCCGCCTACCTGAACGTGCCCGTCTACCGGGCCTTCCACGAGTGGCTGGGCCGCGACGAGCTCGAGGGCATGTGGGACGCCTGGACCGCCGGGGACCGCAAGGCCGCCGTCGCCGCGATCCCGGACCACGTCGTGGACGCGCTGATCCTGCACGGCCCCGCGGATGAGGTCCGGGAGAAGGTCGAGGCGTACGTCGAGGCCGGGGTCACCACCCCGGTCCTGGCCCCGATGGCAGGCGGCGACCCCGCCGCCCCCCTCCGCGCCCTGGCCCCCGCCTTGGCGCCCTGACGCGCCTTCCCACCCCCAGAACTCGCGTTGTGGCTCCACACCGCGAGTTCTGGGGCTCGGTGAGCGCGTCAAGGCTCCATGACGCCTGTGGTCAA